>NZ_JAKUFP010000013.1:0-115311 GCF_022663495.1 Bacillus cereus group sp. BfR-BA-01383 | reverse complement strand
ATATTTGCTTCGACTACAATTTGAAGTGTTCTTTCTGCTAATACAACTGGAATTTTAACTATTGGATTGTTTGTAAGAACAGGCTGTGCTGCAGTATCACTGAATGGAGTTTGTGTTTCTGATTTAACCTTACAATCTTGATGATGATGATCATCTGAATAATAGTCTTCTTGGTTATTCAATTAAAAAAACCTCCGTTTATTTTTTATTTACAGGTATCTGCTTTAATATAATATTTAATATATCTATTTGTGTGAGGGCCTGTATAATAGTGATTTTTCTCATTTTGAAATATAACAAGCTAAATTAGATTAATAAAATTAATGTTTTTTGTATTAGATTTTACTTAGTATGTGTTTTCGTTAAAATTTTGGTAGGTTTTCTTATATTTGGGGTCCCACCCCATTGCCATCAAGTTAAGAATTCAAAATTACCCCAAAATAAAAATTTTGTGTAAATTACTCAATTTTATCGTTTTGAGGTAGTTTATTTTTGTTAGGTTGATAGCGATGTGGTGCTACCCCACATCCATCAACTTAAGGATTTAGACTATTCTTGAAGTTAAAAGCACGTTACTATTCTCTTATGTTAATGAGAAAGGGTGACGTGCTTTTTATGAATATGCATCAAAAACAAGAGTTGTCTTTATTTGCTGAAGAGTTATATCGCTATATGTCTCCCGCTACACTTAATCAATTAGCTATAGAAGCAGGCGGAATGAAACGAAAACGCAAGTGCCATGGGCACCATTTTTTATCTTTGTGTGTATGGTTAAATCAACAAATCGCTACTACCTCTCTTACTCAACTTTGTAGTCAATTAGAAACTTCAACAGGAGTTTTATTAAGTCCTGAGGGACTTAATCGGCGATTTAACTCGGCTTCTGTAGCCTTCTTTCGAACTGTATTTACTACACTTCTACAAGCTAAAATTGGGGGATTATCTAAGATTTCTCATGCTCTTTCTGCTCACTTTGAGCGTATTCTTATCCTTGATTCTACAACATTTCAAGTGCCGGATCGATTTGCATCTACTTATCCTGGTGCCGGAGGATGTAGTCATAAAGCTGGTGTGAAAATCCAACTAGAGTATGACTTGTTGAGTGGAGAATTTTCTGATGTGAAAATTGAACCAGGAAAACGAAGTGATCAAGCGTATGGCGCGACTCGAACAGGTATAGCACAAAAGAATGAACTATATATTCGTGACTTAGGATATTTTCGTTTACAAGACTTTAAGTCTATTCAAGATAGGCAAGGATATTATTTATCACGTCTTAAGTTACCAACTAAGATATATAGAAAAGAGTTCGAAACAGTCGTATTTAAAACAAAACCCGCTCAACTGAGGCCGGTATATATACAAATTCATTTGGAAGAAATCATGAACCAATTACAACCTGGCCAAGTGTATGAATTACATGATGTATATGTAGGGAGCAAAGACAAATTACCTACTCGCATTGTGGTTTATAAATGTACGGAGGAGCAAAAACAAAAACGCCTACGTGATCGAGCTATTCGTGAAAAGAAAAAAGGAATTACATATACAGAGCGTACAAAACTTCTACAAGGAATTACGGTATATATGACAAACATTCCTACGGAATGGGTACCAAAAGAGAAAATCTATGATTTATACTCACTACGTTGGCAAATAGAACTGTTATTTAAGATATGGAAATCCTGGTTTCAAATTCATCGTTGTAAATCTATTAAACAAGAGCGATTAGAATGTCATCTTTATGGACAACTCATTAGCATCCTATTATGTTCTTCTACAATGTTTAAAATGAGAGAACTCCTGTTACGTAAGAAACAGAAAGAGCTAAGTGAATATAAAGCGATGTACATAATTAAAGATTATTTTTCACTATTTCATCAAGCATTACAAAAAAACACCCAAGAATTATCAAAGATTCTCCTTCGTCTGTTTAACCTCCTACAGCAAAACGGACGAAAATCTCATCGGTACGAGAAAAAGACAGTCTTTGATATTTTAGGTGTTGTTTATAATTATACCACTCCGAATCATCAGGTGGCATAGCTAAAAAAGTAAACCCATTCGGGTTTATTTGGTATGCGTACTTTTAAGACATATGTAAAAGGCAATGAAAAACTACTTGGAAAACCTTAACTTTTATATACAAATGTATCTTAAGTTGATGGATGTGGGGCAGCATCACATGCCCATCAACTTAAGAATTTTATAATGCCGCCAAAACAAAAAAATGTACATTTTCACCTTGAGATGTCGATTTTCTTGTTTTTGGGGCATTTGCTTTTCTTAACTTGATTGTGATGGGGTGCAACCCCATCGCAATCAAGTTAACGGTGAGAAACCCTAGCTACACCTTGATTTTTGTACTGTAACTTATGAGTTTCGCAAAAATAAACATGCCAAATAAACCTATGAAAATGTGATTTTTCCGCTAGACAACTTGCCTTTTATTCACCATCGTTTCATAGACAACACCAAGAATATCGAAGACGGTCATTTAGGATGTCCTTACACTCAAAAATTTCAAAGAACGACTTTCATGTTTTAAACAAAATCTCTATTTGCCAACGTAGAGAGTAGATATATAGATATCGCTGTAGTTCTTCAGTGAACAAATGAAACGCATCTTGAATCAATAGAAATATACAAAAGCGCCATCCTTTCTGTATATTTCTACAAAAAGAATAACGCTTTCTATGAATTATGTGTATAAGTTCACCTTAGGTTGATAGTAATGTAGAGTGATTCCTAATAAAGTGTCATTCCTTGATCGTCTGCTAAATATTTTCCGATTCCGTCTGATTCTAACACCTAAAGCTTGTATTTATTTGACTTATCACGAATCGTATCGGTGATGGATAAGTCTTTTACATTCACACGGGAAATGGAGAGATCACGATTAAGGACATAAGCGCGTTCTCCGTCCTGGCTAAAGACAATGGCTTGCCGGGGTTCTGTGAAACCACCGATTGTCTTAATCACATGGTTATCAGAGACGTTGATCACATCGATAGTATTGTCCGCCTTGCTGCTTGCAAAAAGCAGTTTACCATCGGGCGACAAGGCTGCACCATATGGCTCACGTCCAACTTTTACCTCGTTAACGATTTGTCCTAGAGAGATGTCCACCACGGAAATGCTGTCACGACCGCTGTTTGCAGCATACAATGTTTGACCATCGGCAGTCACGGAGATTCCACGAATCATAGAGAAACCAATAATCTCACGTACGATGTTCTTAGTGGCTACATCAACTACGGACACCTTATCTCCTTTAAAGTTTGTTACAAACACATATTTTCCATCCGGAGAGACTGTAATACCTTGGCGTGGTTGGGAGAAACCAGTGATGACTGCAGTCGGTTTGCGTTTCTCAAGGTCTATAACGGTTACAGAGCTATGTGCCTGATTGTTCACGTACAGCGTCTTTCCATCAGGGCTGACGCTGGTGCCGAATGCACCTGGACCGACTACGACTTCATCCTTTAAGGTTAGGCTTTTTGCGTTGTAGAATCGCAAAGTGCCTAGCGTACTGTCCGAGACAACAAATTCTGAACCATTGTTAACGAACACGATATTTCTCGGTGTAACAAAACCATCGATTTTCTTGCGTAAAGTACCTTTAGCAAGGTCATAAATACGGATGGATTGTTCGCGACTATCTGAAACAATCGCAATCTGCTCATCGGGACTTATAGCGAGGGAGTTGTTAGTGATACTTCCATCGAAGCTCTCCTTTGCCATAGAGCTTTTATTTTCAGTAAATGAAGCAAAAATGGCAGTCGGAAAAATAATAACAAACATCAA
Organism: Bacillus cereus group sp. BfR-BA-01383; assembly: GCF_022663495.1. Taxonomy (NCBI): domain Bacteria; kingdom Bacillati; phylum Bacillota; class Bacilli; order Caryophanales; family Bacillaceae; genus Bacillus; species Bacillus cereus group sp. BfR-BA-01383. Next base: position 111,504 of record NZ_JAKUFP010000013.1, on the reverse strand, counting down.
AGCTACAACCAATACACCTTTAAATTTCATTTTTTTTAACATTTCTTCACCTCGTTAAATTTTTTTCACATGATAAATCTTCAAGATACATGAATAACTTTCATAGGTACACGCAAAATCAGCAGGTAAACAGGGTGTTTGAATCTTTGCAAATATACTTACTATACGTTTTTTGATTCCCTCCTATTGTAATCGTATCTGAATTTTTATCCCTTCGTTCTATGTAAACGTACAGATGGACAAATTGGTTTGAATATTATAAAAAAATAAATTTGATGATTAAAAATAATTACATGTTTTATAAAGAGTACCACCACATCACTATCTAGCTAACAAAAGTAAATACCCCAAAACGAAAAATAGAACTGACTTCTCAAAGTAACTAACTGTAGAGAAAGAAAAGTTTCATTTTTGGGGTACTTCAAAATCTTAGCTTGATGGACATGTATGGTGATCCTTATAAGAAAAACGATTTAAAAATTGGTTCTATGCTTAAATATTTGGAGTTTTGATTATTGGAGTGGAAGTCGTAAATCTGCCGCGAAGGTAATCTTCATACTTTTTCCTTACATATAAAACAGTCCTTTACTTGACTAGAAAAATCAAGTAAAGGACTGTTCTTCTTATTTATATTATTTAGTTCAATCAGCAAGCTTTCCATATTGACGCTTATGCATCCAAGTTAATGTACCAATTGTTCCAAGTGATAACAGAACAATGAAGATCATTAAAACACCTGCGTTTTGCCACATATAACTGAAGTCTCCGCTTGAAATAACTGCTTTAAATCCTGATACAGAATATGTCATCGGGAACCATGCGTTAAAGATTTGCAGCGGTTTCGGAATTAACTCAAGTGGGAATGTACCCGCACTTGTTGTTAATTGTATAATCAATGTCAGGATTGCAATAAAACGTCCTGCATCGCTGAAAGCTGTTACTAAAAATTGAACTATCGCAATAAACGATAAACTTGTAATAATACTAAACAATACGAAGTATGGAACACTTTGCACTTCAACACCTAACCAAAACAGTAACACTGCGTCTGCCACAAGTGCTTGCATCACACCAACGGCAAGTAGTACACCAAACTTACTAATAAACCAGCTAAATCCTGATTTCGGTATACCAACTGTTTCGCGTAACGGGAACACGATAGATAATAACAATGCCCCAACGAATAAACCAAGAGATAAGAAGTACGGCGTAAAGCCTGTTCCGTAGTTTGGAACCTCTGTTACTTTCTCAGTTTCCACTTTCACAGGACTCGCGAACATGTCATATTTGTTCTCGTCACCTTTTGTTTCACTTGTTTTCTCAGCACCTTCGCCAAGTTTTGTTGCTAATTCTTTTGAACCGTCATTTGCTTCGCCAAGACCGTTTGTTACTTTGCCAGAACCGTCTGCTAACTGGCTGATGCCGTCTGCCATTTGTTTTGAACCAGAAGATAATTCACCTAAACCACCTGTTAATTGGTTTGAGCCTGCATATAACTGACCTAGACCTGCTGTTGCTTTACTAGACAGTTGATTTAAACCGCTATTTAAACCACTTGCACCTTTTGATGCTTCTCCTAATTTCTTACCAAACACTTGGAAATTCGTTACAAATGACTGTTGACCTTCTGCTAATTTACCGGCACCAGCAACAAGTTGCTGTTGACCATTTTGTAATTGATCAACACCATTTTGAAGCGCTACCTGACCAGTATGAATCGCATTTGCGCCACCGGCAAGCTTTGTAGCACCGCCTTGAATTTCATCTGTTTTTCCAGCAAGTCCTTTCACACCTTGTGAAACTTGTTCTGTACCTGCTGCCACACCTTTGCTACCTGCTTCTAATTGTTGAACAGTTGCTTGTAATTTTTGTTTCGCTTCACCATCAGGTAGATTTTTGATTTGTTCATTTAAAGCAACTAAACCGTTCGCAACGTCTTGAGCGCCTTTTGCTGTTTTATCAGCGCCACCACTTAACTCATTTGCTTTTTGTTGCCACTTTGTTGCACCCTGCGCTAACTCCGAAGCACCTGCGCTAAGACCTTCAGTTCCTTTTGTTAACTCTGGCAATTTCTTTTGCATTTCTTGAACGCCAGCTGATGATTTTTCTAAACCACCATGTAAATCATTAATACCTTTTTGAATTTCTTTTGCTCCACCAGCTAACTTTCCTTGTCCTTCTTGAAATTGAACAAGCCCATCTGCTAACTGTTTAGAACCGCCTGATAATTGTCCTAAACCGCTTTGGAATTCTCCTTTTGGATCGACAAATTGCCCTAAGCCACCCTCGATTTGCTGAGATCCATTTAATAGTTTTCCAACACCAGTTTGCATTTCACCAGTCTTACTATTTATCTTATTCAATCCATCTGTTACTTTCCCAGAACCGTCTTTTAATTTCCCTGTACCATCATAAATCTTACCAGCGCCTTCACTCGCATCCGCAAAACCTTTAGAAACATCTTGTAATGAATCAAACATTGTCTCAGCATATGTTTTTGTTACTGCAGCTGAAACTTCTCCTTTAATTTTTTCAATAGCTGATCCACCAATTTGTGAAGATAAGAAGTTTAAGCTTTCATTTGGAATGTACTCTAGTTCTGATTTTTTTGGGTTTGCATCCATCAATGTTGTTGTATTTTTCGAGAAATCTTTTGGAATGCGAATCGTCATGTAGTATTTGCGATCATCCATTCCTTTTTTTGCTGTTTTCTCGCTGACAAACTCCCATTTGAAGCCCTCTCCCTCTTTTTCTTTCAAATTATCAACAAGTTCTTTACCGGCTTCAATCGGTTTTCCATTGTACACTACACCTTCATCAAGGTTTACAATTGCAACTGGTAAATCATCTAATTGGTCATATGGATCCCAAAATGCCCATAAAAACATACCAGCGTACAATACTGGAATAAATAAGACCGCAATAATTGGAATTAAGATTTTTTTGTTTTTAATAATGGTAGCAAATTCTTTTCCAAGCAGTTTCAATCCTCGCATTGTTTACTCCTCCTTTAAATAATTGACCATATTGTTCATTTAGTCATTTTTTTGTAAAAAAAGAAGAAAATAGCGATCAATTCATCTTCTCGTATATGTTTCTATTTTCTTACAATTTCTCCTCCACTGACACATGACTGAATTATTCAATCGGTCACATTTTATAATAATAAGGGGATTATCTCATTTTGACAATCCTTTTAATAAATATAATTCAAAAAGTTTAGCGATATGCTCTTTTTCTAACGGTTCATGATGTTTTTCCCAATCAAAAATAAGAGATACATACAAACGAACCATAATAAATGCTGTAATTTCTGGATCACATTCCATAATTGCACCTTTAACAATGGCATCTTCAAGACGCGATTTAACAAACGTAATAATTGTAGCATCCAGTTGCTTCATCACATCTTGCACTTCTTTTGTTCCCATATCTCGCTCTTCTTGAATAAGCTTAATCATAAGTTGATGATCTTTTCGAAACTCTAAAATACTATATAAAGTACAATGTACGTTTTCAAAAAATGGTTCATTTGAATCGATAGTCATTTCTGCTACTTGCTTCATTTCTGTAATCAAATTAAAAATGATTTCACCAAACAATTCTTCTTTATTTTTGAAAAACGTATAAATCGTTCCCTTCCCAACATTCGCTAACTTTGCAACTTGGTCCATTGTTGTTGCCTTATAACCAAACATTGAAAAAGAATTTGTTGCAGCTTCAATAATAGAACGTTTTCGATCTACTGCCACATCTCCACCTCCGAATGACTTTTTGGACAATATAGTCAATAAGTTCGTTTTTGATATTATCACGGTTTTCCATTGTTTACAAGTCCTATCATTTTATTTATTTCCAAGTAGGGGTACTGCCCATCGCTATCAAGCTAAAATTCTTAATTACCCCCAGAATGAAAATTTTATATCTATACAAATTGTATTACTATGCACCTTTAAGACAGGTTTTATTATCATTATGACAAGTTAACTTGTCATAATGATAATAAAACTTTACAATGAAAATATAATTAATAAGGGGTGGTTACTAATGATGCAAAAAGAAGAGATATTAAGAAAATACAAAAAAATGGGGAGAGATGAACGTAAAGAACTTATAGAATTAGATTCATCTAGTTACGGTTTAATAGCGGTTCTTGTTTTAGTCCTATTTTTTAGTTCTTGGAAATTGATGCATGGTATTAAAAGTTACGAATTAATTTCAATTTTTTCTGGTTATATAGCTAGTACAAGCTTTTATAAGTTTAAAAAATTGAAAGCACAAAAATTTCTTATTGCAAGCATTTTAGCAATAATGAGTACAATTGCAAGTGCCATAGCTTTCTTTCTGGAGGGATGATAATTGAAAGATGAATTAGTACTGCAAAATCGTTTGAAAGTAGCAAGAGCTGAGAAAAAAATATCACAGGGAGAATTAGCTGAAATGGTAGGAGTATCTAGGCAAACAATTAGTTCTATTGAAACAGGACAATTTTGTCCAACTGCAAAATTAGCATTAGTACTTTGTATAGCATTAGATAAAAAATTTGAAGAATTATTTTATTTTTGATTAATCGGTGTACTAAGAGTCACAGAAAATTCCTATCAATCTAGTTCTTTCATTATTCATAAAGCAAAAAAACGTTATCCTTTCTGTATAATTATAGGAAAGGATGGCGTTTTTTGTATGTCTGTATCTGATGAATTAAAATTATTTGCTCAAGAAATTCAAAGTTTCTTATCCTCAAATATCTTACGAGATTTTGCTAGAGATGTTGGTTTTGTGCAGCGAACCAGTAAGTACCAAGTAAAGGATTTAGTCGCTTTATGTGTATGGATGAGCCAAAATGTCGCTACAACTTCTTTAACTAAGTTATCCAGCTGTTTAGAAGCATCAACAAAAGTGCTGATCAGTCCTGAGGGATTAATTCCAACCTACTTCTTTACAAAAAGAGGCCTCATGTATCCAAGCCTCTTTCTTCCATGCCACCAAAGAAGTGAAAACTGCTGCCAATATAGATTTCCTGCACATCGAGCACTTCCGCTACCTTCATCATTCAATACCAGCATAGAAGTTACAATTTTGTTACACTCTGCGCTTCATTTTTTCCATTCTTACTTTTTCTTAAGTCATATCTCAAAGATCATACATCTATTTTCGATACACTTGAAATTTAACAGAGCAGAAAACAAAAAGAACCACTTTGTTAGAGAGTGGTTCTTTATAAGTACGATTACTACATATTATAGAGCTTGTATGTAAGTAATTACTTACATGCATATTTCCTTATTTACTGGAAGAAGAATCCCCATTATATTATTTTCTAATCAGTCTAGTTAAAGCCATCCCAAGAAATCCAGCACCCATTCCCATTAGCCATCCAGTTTGGGTATTTCCTAACATAGAACCCACCCCTCCACCAAGAAACATGCAGCCAACGAATACTAATCCTCCAATTCCCCAGTTCGGCCGTTCCATAATTCAATCACATCCTTTCAATAAAACATATGCTATTAGCTACCTAAACTTTCTTGCATAGGATATGTTAATTATTTTGCTAGAGATGGTATAGTTATTTGGCTTAAGTTTAGCAACTTGCAGGAGGAGAATTTAATTTTTATGTATTATAATAACTTAAGGGTTGCGAAACAAATTCTTCTTCAACTAACCAGCTAATAGATGCCTAAAGGTTCCCACAATCGGGAGCTCATCCCCCCTCTAAGAATACCTCACTCAGTTCTTGTTGTTGTAAGATAAGCAGCATATAATCAAGTGAAATAATTTAACAAACCACATTAGTAACAATAACATCCAAAAAAGACATTCCAAATATGGAATGCCCTCTATTATTTTATAAAACTATTCACTTAAATCTATTTTTCAAATATAACATCCAACACTCTAAAATATTCTAATTAACTTAATCACTCATTTAACTAAAGAAATTTGTTAATTGCATAACGCTCTTCTAACTTTTCTTGCAAAATTTAGTGGATCATCAACGTCTTCGATATTAACGTAAATCAAATTTGGATCATCACATAACCACTCATTGTGTATAGACGAAACTATTATTCCTTGTTTAATAATTGTAGCAACAAATTCTGTAACTTCCTTTTGTAAGAGTGCTACCCGGCCTAGACATAATGCCCGTCCAGTTTTATTATCTCGTGATTCGAATGAGAAGGAAGTTGTTACTCTAAAACGTTTTCCTAAGATTGTTGCTTGTATTTCATCCCGATTTATTGTTGCCACACATTTTCCACCGGCGAATCCTTCTTGTCCGCCTATAATTCTTGCAAACTGTTGACAAATTAATTCATCATTAATCGCCATACCTTTAATCCCCCCTTTTACTGTTAGGGTATGAATTCATACATAAGTCTGAATCAGTAATGAATCTATTCAGTCACAAAAAAGATGCTGGTACACGAAATCAGTAGGCAACGATGTATAAAATTTTCGTTATCGGTAGCAAGAAAAAAAGCAGAAAATCACGATTGATTTTCTGCTTTTTTGAAACTTAAATTGGTATTACTTCACGCGGGGTTGCTATTTTCTAGTACACGATAACTGGATCATACGTGTTTAAATTATCATACACAGTTTTTGCAACATTAGGCAGAAGGTTAACACATCCGCCTGATCCCCCTGTTAAATAGGCATTATTTGCCCAGTCTTTTCGCCAGCCGGCATCATGGAATCCTTGACCGCTATTTGTGAATGGAACCCAGTAATCTACTTTAACTGCATAATCAGCTTTACCTACTGCGCTGCCTTTCAGCGTGTATGGTGTTCGTTTATATAGGACGTACCATACACCTGGTGATGTATCTTCACCCGTGCTATGTTTACCAGTTACTACATTTGTTGTGACTGCTAATTTTCCATCTTTGTAAATCCAAATTTGTTGCTCTGCAATTGAAACTTCCGCATACGTGTCTCCAATGCCATTATTCGATGTTGTTTCATAACCGATACCTTCTTTATCCCAGCCATTCCCGTGAATATTAGAAGCAGATAGCGATTTTTCACCTTTTTCAAAGGCTTGTTGAACTTGCTTTGTTTCTTTTTCAACATCTAGTGCCCAGCCATAGCCTTGTCCTTTTACTGATATGACCGAACCAGAATGAGTTTTAAATTTGAAATCTTTATTTAATGTTGATTTGGCATTATTAATTTCAGCAATCTTATTCTTAATGTCGCTCGCATCGATTGTAACTTTCATATCCTTTGACATAGAGGCATTTTGAATTAAATCTTTCGCTTTTAAAGGATAAACTTCATTCTGCACTTTATAATCAACGGACTGTTGAAGTAGATTCTGAAGTGCTTTCTCCTCTTTTTTGATTATCGGATCGTCTTCTTTAATAGGCTGTATGTATGCAGACTTCAAATGAATTTCGCTTTTATATTTCTGCTTGTCGTAATCTTTCAGTAGACTAGTAACGTCATACTGTTTTCCTTCAACGCTTTTCGAGATGACAATTTTTCCTTGTTCAAGCTTCGCCATAGCATCTTGAGGTGCTTTTAATTCTTTATTCATAGAGATGAGCTTTTCTTCTACAAGTTTTTTCATCGTTTCACTACGATATTGATCTGCCTTTTCTGGTAGCAATGAATAATTTTTTTCCTTTGAGGAAGGGAAAAGTGTCCACTGGCTTTTTAATAGTTTCTTAACTTGAGGCAAATCTTTTTCCGTAAGTTCCGTTTTTGTATCTGTTTCATCTAAAATTTGCTGTTGATCGACATAGACTTTGTTTTCTAGTCCAGATGTTTTTAATTTCTGTATTGCCTGATCAGCGCTCAGACCACCGACTTTTGTGTCGTTAATCGTAACATTCGAATTAAAGTGAGTTGCCTGATAATAACTCATTCCCCCAATGAGAAGTGCGATTATACCAACACCCGCTGCGATAAGCTTCCAATTTGTAAAACGTTTGCTTGATCTTACCCGTTTTTTATCAACTTCTTCAACTGATTCATTTATTGCATTGTTGTTCATCAATCTTTCCCCCGTATACATTAACGTCAATCGATTTTAAACCAAAACCATTGACTAGTGTACCTTATTTTTCCTGAAATTTCATTATTTTTGACTAGATTTTATCACATTTAATTGATCAAATTTAGACTTTTTAATAGAACGACACAGAAAAATGGTAGATATTTTTTTCAATTCACACTGAATAGTCCCTTACAAGTAATAAATTATTATAAAAAGTGTTCTCACTCTATGCCTATCAATCTAACAGAACAAGTTGCTCCCAAAACAGTTCCAGCAACAATACTTGTTGTCAATATAGCGAGAAACGCTAAGACGTTAAATAATAATAATCCCCCACTGCTCTGGGGTAACTCCATAAGACATTAATCTCTTGGTAAAATAATTGGTCATTTTAAGTATCAAATTATTTACCTATTATTTTTCTAAGTCAAAATCAATCCCATACATTCATATAAAAATAGATAAGGAGTGAGCTTTTTTGGCTATCAATAATGAATTTTTATTGATGGTATTTATATATATATTTACTCATAAGAATAGAACTAGCTAAGTATTTACTGGGGGGATTAAGAATGAATAGGGATGAAACCTCATTACATCCTGATACGGGTGTTACATCTGTAATGTTTGTTGAACGATCATTAAATGAAATTCGTTTTTGGTCTAGAATCATGAAGGAGCATTCTTTTTTTCTTCGATTGGGGTTTAGATGCGAGGATACCCAACTAATCGAAGAGGCTAATCAATTTTATCGATCGTTTGAACATATCGAACAAATAGCGTATTCCTATACAAATGAAACAGATCCTGGACAAATAAAAAGATTTAATTCAGAAGTACAACAAGCTGCAACTAATATTTGGGGATTTAAACGAAAAATTCTAGGGTTAATTCTCACATGTAAATTGCCAGGACAAAATAATTTCCCACTGTTAGTTGACCATACAAGTAGGGAAGCTGATTATTTTAGAAGACGTTTAATTGAATTAAATGAAGGTAAATTAGATGCTCTTCCTGATGCTATTATTAAAGAAAATATTTTCTTTTTAAGGATTATGGCAGACCATGCTAAATTTATTGGTCATCTTCTTGATCCATCGGAAAGAAAGCTTGTAGATACAGCCCGGAATTTTAGCAATGATTTTGATGAATTGATGTATCAAGCAATTGATTTAGAATCTATGAAACCACAATCTCAAACTGTTCCTCTTTTAGATCAATTTTTAGATCAAAATCGTGTGTCAGTTACATCTCTTCGGGATTTTAAGAAAACGGCACGTGATTTAATTGAGCAATGCAAAATAAAGAGTATCATTCATCCATTATTAGCAGACCATGTTTTCCGTGAAGCTGATAGATTTCTTGAAATAATTGATATGTTCGATGCTCATCTTACAAATATTAAATCACAACCTAGATAGTAGAAAATAAGGAAAGATACTATTTTTCCTCACGCTGAGAAGTTAACAATTTATTGTTAGCTTCTTTTCCTTATGACTTTCAGAATTTCTGAGTAATGGAATTAATCTTACGTATTTTAGTGGCTAATTAAGATAATATAATGTGTGTAACTTAGCATTTGGTGCGTTACTTGCTGGTCTCTTAACTGATATACTAAATGTGAATTGGTATTGGTTTGGTAGCTTTCTTACCTTTTAGTACAGAATAATAATAGCAGTACGATTAACTGAGACATTACCATCATTCGAATCAAAAAATCATAATCAGCCAACAAATGGGGTGCAATTTTTTTATACAAATGAAACCTTTATCAAGTAGCTATCAAATCAAAGAAATTTCCAGTGAACTTTACATTGAAAATAGGAGTGAGTGAAAATGGCATATCTATTACAAGTTGATTTTCCGTTCGAAGGTCCTTTTGGTGAAGAAATGGAAAAAGCATTTTGGGATTTAGCAAAAAGTATTAACGAAGAAGAAGGGTTCCATTGGAAAATATGGACAGAAAATCAAGAAACAAAAGAAGCTGGCGGTATCTATGTATTTGAAGAAAAACAAGATGCTGAAAAATATGGGGAAATGCACAAGAACAGACTTCAAGCATCTGGTGTTAAAGATATTAGAGTAAGAATTTTTAACATCAATGAAGAGCCAACTAAACTTAATCATGGTTATGTGAAATAATAAGGGATACGCAACAACTAGAATGGACAGAAAGTAAAGGTATCAGGACCAGATTAGCAGTTCCAATTCACGTGGAGGTGTACATAAAAGAGTGTTCTCTGCCTTTAATATATATAATGGTTCACTTCCATTATGCTTTTAAGATGTGAAATACGAATACATCCCATAAGCCACAAATAAAATTAATAGAATAGAAATGCTAAGTACCGTATATACGATCCATTTCAAATTTGAACTCATATAATCCCCCTCTCACCTTCTAATAATTCCAATATATAACAAAAAAGCATTGGATACCCAATGCTTTTTACACTTACGCAAATAGAGAAGTATTCACATATAAAGCTGGTGAACCACCTGAATGTACGAATAAAATGTTGTCTTCTTTATTAAATTTACCTTTTCTAATTAAGTCGATTAGTCCCGCTACTGCTTTACCTGTGTACACTGGATCAAGTAAAATACCTTCAGTTTTCGCAAGTAACTGAACTGCTTCTACCATTTCCGCTGTTGGTAACGCGTAACCAGGTCCTACATATTCATCAAAGCACGTAACAGCGTCGCGCGTAATAAAGTTTGGAATACCAACGTGAGCTGAAGTTTCATCTACAAGTTTTGCTACTTTCTCTTCTTGCTCAGCTTTTCCTCTACTTACGTTAATTCCGATTACAGGGATGTTACTTTGTGTTCCAGAAAAACCAGTAATTAAACCAGCGTGCATACCGCCGCTACCACTTACACAAACAACTGAACTGAAATCAATTCCTTGTTCAAATGATTGCGCCATAATCTCTTGCGCACAAGCAACGTATCCCATTGCGCCAGTAGGATTTGATCCACCAACTGGTATTACATATGGTGTATTCCCTTTTTCACTTACTTCTTTCGCTACTTTATGCATCTCTTCCATAAGATCTGCTCCGTTTGGTACAACAATTACGTTTTCAGCACCTAATAAATGATATAAGAAATAGTTACCGTTAAAGTCTCGCTTCTCTTCTGGCTCAAGCCCTTCTTCTAACACAAGGATACATTTCATCTTTTCTTTTACCGCCGCTGCAAGAGTTAAACGGCAATGATTAGACTGAATACCGCCTGCTGTAATTAACGTATCCGCACCTTTTTCCTGCGCATCCGCAACTAGAAATTCTAACTTTCTCGTCTTATTACCACCAGCTGTTAAACCAAGTAAATCATCTCGTTTAAAATAAATAGTTGGGCCACCAAGTGCCTCAGAAAAATTGTTTAACTTTTCAATTGGTGTATATGATTCTGTATATTTTTTTCTCGGGAATTTAGCTAAATTCATTGTAACGCTCCTTTTGTACTTCTTTCACAATATATGTAACGATACTATTATTACATGTAAAAATGATGAAGTCACCTTTCTGAATTAAAAATGTATTGAATTTCAGTTCGGTAAATTCAATTACATGAATGATTTTAACTTCAATACGGTACATGAAATTTAAATGAACGATTTTTCAAATATATCGTTCATAACTTGAAATATATCAACGATTCGACATAAAATATCGATTTACCGACAAAAACGATAAAACAAAAAGAGCCCTATCTCATTAGATGGGCCCTCTTCCAATTACTTATTTACCGAAAAACGAAGTAGCTGTGTTAATCCCGGCTGTAAATTCATTTCTCCTTTATGACGGACGTAAACGATTTTGTCCCCATCAAATTTCGGAGGGTTCCCTGGATTATACGTATGCCACTCATTCGTTCCTTCTATAGAATACTCCATATATTCAGTTGCACCGACGATTACGTTTTTACTATCATCAGCAGTTACATTTGGTGCCATTTGTGCAATTTTCGAATCGCTAATTAATAGTTTCTTAATATCCTTATCACGTTTATAATCGTAAGCTGTTACTACTACATCGTTACCGTATGCTTTGATTTGTAATCCTTGTTTAAATGAATATCCATCCGGAGCAGTTTTCTCTCCGCCATTTGCTCCAGCCGACATCCAGCCTGTTTCAATTCCGCCCGTATTTACAACTGTAAATCCTTTTTCATCTCCACCTGCAATTTTCTTTTTACCAGCCCAGTCCGGTAAGTTTAAATCCCAATGCGTATGACTCGTGAAGAAAACAACTTGTGGGTAGTCTTTTAATATATCGTACAATTTATCGACGTTTAAATAGTCTTGTAAATATGGTGATTGTCTTGATCCAGATACCGTATCAGGTAAAACGTGATGAGAGAAAATGAAAATTGGCTTATTTTTATCTTTTTGGCTGTACTCTTCTAAATTTTGCTTTAACCAACCTAATTGTTCATCACTCATATATACTTCGTCCCACATTTTTGAATCGTGATATTTCATATATTTTTCAGTTCCTAAAAATAGAAGCGGATAACCGTCTAATTCTTTTTTATGGTACACCTTTTCTTGTCCACTAAATTTTAAATAGCGGTTAAATAATGTTTCTTCCGCTACACCGTTTGGCCATGTGCTTTGAGATAATTTTCCATCAGCTGTCCATTTTCCAGCATAAAACTCATGATTTCCAACAGTTGACCATACATTTTCCGGGAGTTTATTTTTGTTTAACACACGCTTAACATCATCATATTGTGACTGCTGTCCAGTTGATGTTATATCCCCATTCATAATAAGTGCTCTAGAAAGTGGCGTCACCTTGTTCATATCTTTTAACACATGATCAAAATCCCCTAAATCCCCTTGGATATCACTAATAACGTTAAAAGTTGTAGCTGATTTTCGGACTTGCTCTTTCCCTTCCGCATGTGCTGAAAATGTCGGTAATAACGCCGTCATAATAGCTAATGAAGCAACTGCCTTTTTCATACAAATTCTCCCCCTAATAATAAAATGTATAAACTGACATGTTCTGCTTTCTCTTAGTTGCTTGTCCAATTCACATTATAGAGAGAGATTGTAAAGATTGATGGAGTAAAAATTTAAGTGTTTTTTAAGAGATTTTGTCTTTTTTTGCAATCCACAATTAACAATGCGCGCTAATCTAGCTTTCTAGCCTTTAACATTAAATAAATGTAAATTTATATGATGAATCTTTTAATTTCCGTTACATAACCACAACAAAATACGCTACTTTTTTAAGTCCTCTTCATTTAATCCGAATAACTCTGGTAAAACAAACTCCCCATCTTTTCTGATCAGTACATCATCAAACCAAATTTCACCCCCGCCATACTCTGGCCTTTGAATATTTACTAAATCCCAATGTATCGCTGATGTATTCCCGTTGTCTGCACCTTGCAACGAATCTCCAATCGCTAGGTGAAAACTACCATTTATTTTTTCATCAAATAACGTATTGTTCATCGGATGTAGTATGTAGGGGTTAAAAGCCAGCGCAAACTCTCCAATATATCTTGCTCCTTCGTCCGTATCAAGAATTCGACTTATTCGCTCTGTATCGTTTGCATATGCCTCTATTATTTTCCCATTCTTAATATGTAACTTTATATTTTGAAACGCATAACCTTGTTGAACAGATACTGTATTGAATGCTACTATCCCATTCACTGAATTTTTAACGGGTGCTGTATATATTTCGCCATCAGGTATATTATCTATACCATCTCCCTTTAAAATGCCGATTCCTTCAATTGAAAATTTCAAATCCGTACCTTCTCCAATAATCCTTACTTCCTTTGTTTTTTCCATTAATTCTTTTAACGGCTCCATTGCTTTGGACATTTTATTGTAATCTAGCGTACAAACATCAAAATAAAACTCTTCATAAGCCTCGGTGCTCATATTCGCTTCTTGCGCTGAAGCTGCATTTGGAATTCGAGTTGTCACCCATCTCGTTTTATACACTGCTTCACTATGTGCCTTTCCAAATACCTTTTGATACAATTTCATTTTCTCTGCTGGTACATCCGCTAATTCGTATGCATTTCTAGGACTACGGAGATTAATATATACGTGCATCTTACTTAAGCGGTAGCACTCCCAATCTGCCAACAACTTAAACTGTTCTTCAGATCCAGACAAAATCAATTGCCTCGTAACAGAAACGTCACGCATAGATACATGCGCATATCCCCCAGCTTTTTCCACAGCCTTAATAATCTCACGAACTACTATAGGGTCTATTTCAGTAACACTTTGAATTAATACTTGGTCACCAGGTTTCACTTTAGTAGAATGGTTAACTAGTATATCTGCTAATTTAGATAATTCTCGCTTCATTACGCTCCTCACCCTCCCATTTCCGTTTCAAAAACTTAATAAAAAAAGAGAAATACTTTCTTCAAGCATTTCTCTTTTTCATCCGAACGATAGATATAAAATAAATCATTAAAAATATAATATATAAATTCCATAACGTAGGTATTGCAGCTATACTAAGGTACAGCGTCCCAGGTAATAACTAAACTCCAAAAAGAATCATCAAAATAGGTTTTCTAACAAGTACTGCAATTACTGCTAAAAAAGAAGGAAGCAACAAAATAAAAAATACAGTGATATATACTTCCTTATCAAGTATTTGATTGCTGTAAGGATTGAAATAAAGGAAAACGATCGAAAGGATAAAAATGCTTATAGCCGCTAAAACTCCTATAAAAACATATACATTATTTTTCATAATCTATCTTCCTTCCAATCGCAACATACTGATGTATAAACGTTACTCCCTTTTTAGTTCGCTTTAAAATTATAAATCGGCTTAATAATATGTTTCATATCGATTGTGTCCTTTGTATTCTCAACAATTTCTTCCATTGGCTTATATACCATTGGAGCTTCATCTAACGTGCTTTCTGCAACAGATGTAGTCCAAACCTCTGTCATTGTATTTTGGAAATCCTCTAAGTTCAGTACTTCTTTCGCTTTCTTACGGCTCATAATACGTCCTGCTCCATGTGGTCCAGAAAAGTTCCAATCTGGATTTCCTTTACCAAATGCAATAATTGAACCGTCTCTCATATTAATTGGAATGATTACCCGTTCATTTTTTTGAGCTGAAATAGCACCTTTTCGTAGAATCATATTTTCCAAATCAATATAATTATGAATTGTAGTAAATTGATCTGTTACTTTCCAATCCATTCTAGTGACAATTTCATCCATCATTGCTTTACGATTTAACTCCGCATACTGTTGAGCAATTTTCATATCATTCATATAATCTTTAAATCCTTGCCCTTCTAAGTAAGCTAATTCTTTCCGAATTGTCGGCTTCTTAATCCCTCGTATAGCTTCATGTATTTCTTGTTGTCTACCTTCTCTTGTGAAACGCTCAATGATTTCTTCTTTAATAGATTTAACATTAATAAGTTGCTCATACGCAAGGTTTTGATAATACTCTGCTACTTGTTTACCTAAATTACGAGAACCACTATGAATGACAATGTATACATTCCCTTTATCATCCTCATTCAGTTCGACAAAATGATTTCCTCCACCAAGTGTACCAATACTCTTTTGAGCACGTTGCAATGTAAATGGGGCTCTTACACTATCAAAATCAATCATTTTTGAAAATCGATGTTCCTTATCTCGAATACGAAAACCACTTGGAACAAATTTACGAATTGTTTCGTCTAAGTGATCGAAGTTGATTTCCTCTTTCTTTTTGTCGATCACAACAACTTCAATGCCACAACCAATATCGTACTTACCTCCCAGTTTCCTGAAAGAGTGGACTATACCTTCTCTACAGTCATCGAGATATGCAGTCTCTACCGTAGGCTCACCGTATTAATTATCCCTCTTCAACTCAAAATGGATGAGGAATAATTCTGTATCTCAGTCTGCTAACCTGATACAAGTCTCTGAACCATTCGATTATGTCACCATAACCACTGGCTGCTGATTGCCCTCGCCTTTTATCGTTAGGGTTCCCAGTCAATTGAGTGAGTAGTTTAAAGTCTGAGCCGATTAATTAACCCCGACTAAATTAGGAACGATTTTATCTTGAATCGTCATCGTTGTCCCAATCGTACACCCTGCCCCCGCATGTGTATCTGGCATAATACGAATCTTGCTATCCTTTACAAACTCTTGATTACAAAGATCAATAATTTGACCTGCTGCAGTTTCTTCTACGTTAGTAGTAAATATTTTCGCTTCATTGTATTTCCCTTGTAATTTCAACATCTTCTATTTCTCCTTTCCTTCAACTTCCACAAAGCAGTATTCACATATATATGTAGCAATATATTTATAATTATATTTTCCATCACTACATTTAATCTCCTTGTTTCCCCTAAAAAAAGAGACACAGAGATTTCTCCCCATGCCTACTTATAGCTTTAAAAGTTAACTATTGAATGTTTTTATTGCGCTCTAATTGGTTTTGAATTCCTGACCTATCAATTTGAATCCAATACTCTGCAATTTTTCCATCTTCTACTCTATACACCGCACTTGCCATTTGAATTATTGGGAGTCCTGTAGGTTGATATCCATCGATTTCTCCTACATGCATACCTACTTGTTTCCAACGTACATATACTTTACTTCCTTGTTCTAAAAATTCTTGAATTTCTAAAGAGAAATTACCATATACTTCAATCATCTCTCTTACATGTTCAGCATAATCTTCAGGTGTTCTGCAAACTGTTTGTTCTTCTTCAGATACAATTTGATGTGCCAATACTTTTTCTGCCATTAATTGATTTGAATAATCAGGATTATTCCCTGAACGTACTTCTTCAAAAAACTTTCTAACAATTTGTTCTGGCGTCATTTAAAAACCCCCTTATTAAGAAATCCAATACCAATCATATCATAATTTATCTTAATCTAACTATTAAAGTAAACTGATTCGTGTGTACAATAAAAAGACAAAATCTCTTCTTTCTTAAGAAATTCCAATTGTTTCCCCTGAAAATTCACAATACTAATTATCTACCTCTTCACCGCATGCACATAATGCACCGTCTCAAAAGCTTCTAAATAATCGTTTCGTCCTTCAAAATATAATTTATGAATATCCTCTGGTGATAAATGCTCATAAATGAGTAAGCCCGACTTCTCTAACAATGCTTCCATTTCTTTATAAGAAAAACATGATTTCATCGGTTCTCCGCCTACCGCAGCCATTTTCACCATGTTTTCAACTCGATTGGATAATCCTTTTTCCGTAAATAAGTTTTCATCAGGATAATCGAAAACGATGGAACTCCCCTCTGGAACCATCTCGAATAAACATTCTATTAAACTAGCAAGCTCCTCTTTCGTTAAATAGTACGTAACACCTAAAAGGCTAAAGAAAGTTTTTTTATTTTCAAATCCTTCATTACGCAACTGTTCATAGGAAAATCCTTTCGTAAAATCCATTGAAACAAAATGAAGGTTATTTGGAATTTCAAGTTTTGCTTCTTCTACTCTTTCCTTCTTAAATCGCTGCGTAGAAGGATGATCCACTTCGAATACTTCTATTTTATTTTCTAATTCTCGGTGTCTAAAACTAAACGTGTCTAAGCCTGCACCAAGTATGACGTATTGTTTTGCTCCTAGTGTCATTTCATGTAGTAGTACTTTTTCACAATATGCCGCACGTGCTAAAGGTGTTGGTGATAACTGCACTTGCGTAATCCATTTTAATATTTCTTTCGGGTCATCTTGAAACTGCTGTGCAATGTCCTTATTGAAAAAATGTATCCCTTGAACCATGTTCATTTCAATATTGTTACGCTCTTTTTGTGAAATTAAATCTTTAGCTACATAATCATCAAAGATTTTAGGACTATCAAATTCACTATGATACGCCCTTCCAAAAGCTGATACTAACGACGTTACACTTGCTTCACCTTGTTTCACGCACATACACTCTCCTTCATTTTCACAACAAAAATAGGGTTCCCCTGGCCAGGAGAACCCTATTATACACGTTATTTTTATATTGGTAAATTATAGCATAAATAAGTTTTTTTGTCAATATTCTAGTTTGCTATCGCTCCTACAATTTGTGTATTCTCTGGCAGGAAGATTCCTGTTTATAACGATATTAACGGAGGCCGTTATGAAAAGATTAGTGATTATCCTAGAAGGAATTGTTCATCTTACTAAAGAGTTATCCCCTCCCCATAAGAAATTACATAATCATAGATTATTATGCAAATAATTCCTCTAGGCGCCGAACTTGGTATATAATGATAAAATAATCTACTTTTATATGCTCAAGTCTACACAAAACAGCTCACTCATATGAAAGAAAAGAGGTACAAAAATATGAAGACAAAACAAACAATCGCTGCATCAACACTAGCTTTAGCAATGATTGCAGGTGCAAACTCGGCCCATGCGGAAGTAAACGATGCTACTACTCAGCCAAGTACTGGAGATCGATTAGCTGAAATTAAGCAACATAAACAAGAATTAGATGCGAAACTACAGCAGCACAAAGAACATGTGGATCAAACGTTAAATGAACTTAACCAAGTTAAGCAAACTGTCGATGAAAAGGCGAATGAACTACATGAACATAAACAAGTTGCAGAAGAAAAAATCAGCGAAATAAAACAACATAAACAAGAGTTAGATGCAAAACTTCAGCAAGACAAACAAATCGCTGATGAGAAAATCGCTGAAATTAAAGAACATAAGCAAAATATCGATACAAAGGTTAACGAGATTAAAGAGCATAAACAAACTGTCGATGAAAAAGTGAATGAAATTAAGCAACATAAAGAGCACATCGATCAAAAGGTTACTGAACTTAAGCAGGTTAAAAAACATGCAGATGAAACATTAGCTGAGTTAAAGAAGGCGAAACAAACTGCTGAGGATAAACTTGCTGAAATTAAAGAAAACAAGCCGAATACCGGTAACACGTTAGAAGAACTGAAGAAAATTAAAGGGAATTTAGATAGCCTTTCATCTAACTTAGAACTTGCTAAACAAGATGTACAAAACAAACTAGCTGAGTTACAAAAAGCTAGACAAGACTTAGAAAATAAATTAAATGAAATGAAACAATCGAAACAAACTGTTTCAGATGATTTAACACAGAAAAAGCTAGGCCTAGACATTAAAATAAACGATTTTAAACATACTGAGAAAAAAATTGATGACAATTTAGCTGAGTTACATACAACGCAGCAAAATGTAGATAACAAAATTAATGAAGTATCACAACCTAAACCAACGACAGCGGATAATAACAATACTACTGTTCCAGCAAAAAACGATGCTAGAGAACTTCCTAACGCTGGTAGTGAGCAATCAAGTAATATGGCTTTAGGAATGTTATCTATTCTAGGTGGACTTTTATTAGTAACACGCAATAAAATTAAAACGTTATTCTCAAAATAATGCTATTATAACTATCTTAAATTATTAATGAAAAGGACAACAGCATTTATATGTACTGTGGTCCTTTTTCATTGTTCAATTTTGGATTAACTGCCCATCTCTAAGCGTCAATATACGATCACATACATCAAGCATTCTTTCATCATGTGTAATCATAATAGCTGCTTTTTGACTTTCTTTCACTTCACGTTTCATCATTTCCACGACTTCACGTGCGCGTTTTGAGTCTAAGCTTGCCGTTGGTTCATCTGCTAATATTAAATCTGGGTTGTTCATGAACGCACGAGCGATTGCTACCCTTTGTTTTTCCCCACCAGATAGTTGATTTGGATAATGATTTTTTCTTTCTCCTAATCCAAATGCTGCTAATAAGTGATCCGCACGCTTTTCAGACTCTTGTTTGTTGTCTTTTTTAAGCTTTGCAATGTAAAGTAATTGTTCTTTTACATTTAAATATGGAACAAGATTTGCGAATTGGAAAATGAAGCCGATTTTCTTCAAACGAATGTCTGTCATTTCCTTTTCTGATAACTTCGTAATATTTTGTTCACGAATGTAAATATCCCCTTTTGACGGTGATAGTAAAGCACCCGCGATTGATAATAACGTACTTTTCCCTGATCCAGAAGGACCAACGATTCCGATAAATTCTCCAGCTTTCACATCAAGTGACATCGAATGAAGGGCTGTTACTTCAGTATTCCCTTCTCCGTACACTTTACTTACTTTGTCTAATTTTAATAATGAAGTCATTACATCCCGCCTCCAATTGCTTCTAATGCATCAACTTTTAATACTTGATATAACGAAATAAGTGTTCCTAAAATACTAATTACGATAAAGATTGCTGCATATTGTGCAATCATCGGTGTTGTTAATAAGAACGGCATACCTGCTGGTAAAATTTGTTCTAACCCTTGTACAAGAACAATACTGATTATCATCGCCACAACTGATAAGAATAACGCCTGTACGACTAAGCTATTTGCTAAATAAGAATTTTTCGTACCGATTGCTTTTAATACACCTAATTGCTGTGTTTTTTGTAATGTAATTACGTAGAAGAATACACCAATTAGTAACGCAGCGATAACAAGTAAGAACGCAATAATCATCGTTAATGTTCCTTGTTCTTCTTTAAATCCTGGAATACTTTGTAATACTTCTTTTTTGTCGATAACATGTGCATTTTTAATGTCTTTATCTGTATTAAGTGCAATTGCACTATAATCTTTTTGGTTTGGTTGTGAAATAGCGCCCCATACGTCTTCATTTACATAAACGACTGGTGTATGGCTAAACATTTGATTTTTCGTAAATCCAACGATTTTAAATTCTTTCTTTGAAACAGGATCAATAATTGTATCTCCAATATCGATTCCTTTTTCTTTAATTGATTCATCAGCAACCATTTCGTTGTTTGCTGTACCTAACTTCTCACCTTCAACAATTTTCGGTTCTAAAAATGAATCGCGTTCACTTGAGAAAATAGCGACATCAACTTTTTTCGAACTACCTTTCTTTTCATAAGTTGAATTTTTCACACGAAACGGAACGGCCTCTTTCTCGCCTACTTGATTTACTACGTTATCTACATCATCTTGCTTAATTTGTGAACGAAGTAATTTATTTTCCGCATCATCCGCTAATACAAATTTATTTGCCTCCATATTTTGAATCGATGAAGCATTATCATATGATAATCCATTTGCTAATCCTGAAATTACAAGGACTAAAAATGATAATAACACCATAATAAGTCCGATTAATCCGTATCTTAATTTTGATTGTTTTAATTCACGCAGAGCTAAAAACATTTCGCTCGCTCCTTTCTCTTACTTTCTATGCACTTATGATAAAAAAGAAATATGAACGGAATATGAACGGAATATGAACAGAAGATCAAAAAATAAAGATTAAATTTTCTGAAAGTATTGAAAACAAATAGAATCCTTGATACAATTCAGTCAAATAATATTGACCGAGTAATTTAATTCAAGGAGTTGATCATTTTGAAGCCCATGTTCACACTAACTACTTATAGCCAACTAAAAGCAATGAGCGATCCACTACGAGTCGAAATGATGATGCGTCTATGTGAACGTCCTTATACAGGGCAACTACTATCTGAGAAATTCGGCATTTCAAGGGCGAAAATTCATTATCATTTAAAAGAATTAGAGAAGAATGGTTTTATAGAAATCGTATATACAGAAGAAAAAAATGGCATCGTTCAAAAATTTTATCAATCTGTCGCGAAAGGCTTTACCCCTGCCGCAGATTTATTACCTCATTTAGAATTATTAAGCGAATCAGGTCGCCAAATCTTTTTACAAATGACGGAGACAACGAAAAGCCACATTCTCGCTGCACCAGAAGAAGCTTTTACATTACGAAAAGTAAGCGAAGACCCGGCTGAGTGGAATTACGTTTCATCCTGCTGGGAGTTTGATGCTACGCCAGAACAATTTCAAGTGTGGGTGAAAAAATTTTATGAATTAATGTATGAATTAGACGAGATCACAAAAGACGCGGATAAAGATCCAAATAGTAAATCATATTACATTTCTACTACTGCACTACAAATCGATGAGCGAGCAATGCAACGCTTTGTGAAAAAAGAAGAGGAATAAACTTGTCGGTGTTTGTCGATAAGTCGATATCCCCTGTCGAAACGTCGATATATTTCATTTTGCGTCGATATAATTAAAGTTGTGTTCGATATATCTTGATTTGCGTCGATATAGTTTCATTTTAAAAAAATCGTAATACGATTTTTTTTACAACAACGGTCAATTTTATTTTACCGAATAAATTTATTATAAAGGAGTAGATAAAGTGGACGTATTAAAGAACCGTAATTTCCTCTTATTATTTTTAGGGAGAATTTTTACAAACATAGGAGATAGTTTGTATTATGTAGCAGCGATGTGGCTCGTATATAAGCTGAGTGGTAATCCTTTTTATTCTGGATTAGCTGGTTTTCTTACGTTATTACCTTCTGCACTTCAATTTCTTACTGGTCCATTCGTTGATAGATGGTCAATAAAAAACACCCTCGTAATCACACAAGTTTTGCAATGCATTCTTATTTTAATCATTCCTATTACACACTACTTCGACCTACTAACAGTTCAACTACTACTCATCATTATGCCCATCGTAGCCTTTATCGAACAATTCGCCTATCCCGCACAATCGAAAGCTTTACCACTTCTACTGCATAAAACACAATTATTAAAAGGAAACTCCCTCTTCTCATTTGCGTATCAAGGTATTGATTTAATTTGTACGACTCTTTCTGGAATATTAGTAGCACTATTTGGCGCAATTACTTTATATGTGATCGACTCCTTTACATTCGCGATTACTGCCCTTTTGTTCTTTTCATTAAAAATGCCGAAACAAACCGAAACAGGTGCAGCACTTTCAACTAAGCAATATTTCTCTGATTTAAAAGAAGGTTTTTCAATCGTCTTTCGTTCATTAATGGGTGCCTTCTTAATCGGTTCAGTTGTTGCCAATTTTTCAATCGGTATGACGATGGCGATACTTCCTTCTTTCGCTGATTCTTTAGGCGGCGTGAAATTATATGGTTTCTTTTTAGCCGCTATATCAGCCGGCAGTTTAATTGGAGCATTATTCAGTTCATGGGTTGGTAAACGTAATGTTGGCCATGTCTCCATTATTAGCTTTGCGGCTGGTGCTTTCTTTTGGTTTCTCTCTACGATTGTACCGTTTCAATGGCTATCTATTTTCTTATTCGGCCTAGCTTGGATACCAATTGGTGCGACCAACATATTATTTGCGACAATTAGTCAAATTGTAATTCCAAATCAATATATTGGACGCATCAACTCTGTCATGCGAAGTATGGGTACAATTGCTATGCCGCTTGGTTCTTTAATTGGCGGATACACTGCAAATGTATTTAGTAGCCAGCTCATTTTCGCACTCGCTAGCATCGGAATCTTATTCATTTCTCTCGTATGGCTACTTCATCCGAAATTACGAGCATTGCCAAAAGCTGATGAAATTACAGCGGATACTTTTGGGGTTCGGTTTAAGGAAGAACGGGTGAAAGGTACTGCTTTATAGTAGAAAGAAAATATTATCTAATCCGATGTGTAGAGATAAAATTATTTAATTTTAAAAGCTCAAACAAGCATAACCCCGTTCTAAATTTAGGACGGAGTTATGCTTGTTTAATTTTGGATGTAAACTACTTCACTACAATACAGCCGTTTAAAAATCTAAGTTTTATTCAACAATAGCGCCAATGGAATGAACTAGAACATTCAATCAACGATTTGATGGCCATGCCCCCTGCATTTTTCTTAATTGAATAATTTGGCCCGTATGATAAGCATCGTGAAGCATGATGTCCAGTAATTTCCCCTCAAGTGAATTTTGTTCAAGCTCTTTTTCAGAAATTGCACTCAACACCTGTCTTAAATTACGTTGAGCATTTTCAGAACGTTCAACGACTTTCTTCCATTCCTTATCACTATTAGATTGATTGGTTAGATAGAAGGTTTCACCACCGTCGAGATTATTTGTCCATTCACGGCCCTCCAAGTTTGCAGCAAGCCTCTCTTTATAATAAATGAGATGATTAACATTCTCCCAAATGGTATTCGTTGTCTCTCCAGATGGTTTCCAGATAGCCTGTTCGGCTGTAAGTCCCTCTATAGCATGTTTAAACGGTGCATACCAACTTTCTTTATCGAATGTTGAATCTAGTGCGTTTAAAAACAAGTCAATTCGTTTCAAAGTAATTTCCTCCCTAAATGGTTACAGTTTCGATAAAACCCTTATAACTCTGTAGGGATTCTACATTTTGAAATAAACTTCCTGCTAATCTTATGCCACAAACTAACCCAATTATAGAATAGAATGAATCGCATGTTTTCAAACAACTTTTTTCACTTTACACATAGACTAACGAACAAAAAAGAAGAGGCCGTTCCAAACAGCCTCTTCCCTTGCATCTATTTCGGAAGCTCAACCCGAACAGTCGTCCCTTCCCCTTTCGTACTAAATACCGAAACGGTTCCTTGATGCAGTTCAACGATTTTCTGCACGATCGATAACCCTAAGCCACTACCTTCTACGTTTCTTGCCCTTGCTGTATCTACTTTATAAAAACGGTCAAAAATACGAACCATTTCTTCTTTTTCCATGCCGATTCCGTTGTCTGATATAGAAATTACAATACTGGACTCTAACTCTTCCACAACAAATTCAATCGTTCCACCATCGTTTGAAAACTTAATGCTATTCGTAAAAACATTACTCCATACTTGATGAAGTAAGTTTTCATCACCTTTTACAGTGATGTCTGGCACATCAAATTCAACGGCTATATCTTTTTCACGCCATTTCCATTCGAGCATAAAAATGACGTCTTTAATTTGCTTTTGTAAATTGAATTCTTTTATCTGTAATACTTTCTCTTCTTTATCTAAAGAAGCTAGCGTAAGTAACTGTTTACATAAACTAGACATCCGCTTACTTTCGCCCTCAATAATTTTCAAGTAACGTTTTCTTTCCTCTTCACTCATATTCTCCGATTGTAATGTTTTCGAAAAACCTTGTATCGAAGAAAGCGGTGATTGAAATTCATGAGAAACGTTAGAAACGAACTCTTGTCTCATTTGATCTAATTCTTTAATACTTTTCGTCATCTTTTGAAAATTAGTTGCTAGCGTACCAATTTCATCTTTTCGATTTTCATCTAATTCAATATCATATTCACCACTTGCAATCTTTTGAGTCGCTTTCGTAAATGTTCGAATTGGACGAACGATATAACCTGCTGCAATCGCTATAAAAATGATACTTAATACGACCATGAAACCGAGTAATACCGCTAGAAAAATTCGCATCTCCCCAAACTGTTGTTGAATGTCAGGACGAATGAATAAAGCGTACTGTTTATCTCCATGTTTTAACGGTACACCCACACTATTAATTAATTCATTATCGAAAAATCCTGTAATAAAGAAACGCGTTGGATAAGTGGAAACACCATTAAACGTTTCTCCTTCCAATACTTTACGAACGGTATCATCGCTAATAGACGTCTTACGAAATGCATTGCCGATACGCTTTCCATTCTTTTGGTCATCTACAATATAAATTTCATACCCCAATTTCGCAACAGATTGTAAATATACCTCTTTATTCTCTTCACTTTGCTTTTCATATAATGATTTTACTTCCTCAGCATACTTTAAAATCTTTTCACTATTGTATGGTTTTAACTTCACTTGATAGTACACATTTGTTAATAAAAAGCCGATAATACTACTCAGTAGCATAATACCAACCGTCATAAAAACAAATCTAGAATATAATGATTTCATCTTATTTCAACTCCAACTTATAACCGAGTCCGCGCACTGTTGTAATTTGAAAATCATCTGTTCGTTTTGAGAAACGATCTCTCAGTCTCTTCACATGAACGTCGACTGTTCGCTCGTCCCCTTCAAAATCCATTCCCCATACTAACTCAATTAATTCTTCTCTTGAAAATGTTCTTCCAGGATAACTAGCAAGTTGCGATAATAATTCAAATTCCTTTAATGGAAGCAAAATCGTTTGACCGTTACATTTTACTTCAACACCTTTACGATCAATTGTCGTTCCGTGCAACGTGATAATATCAGCACTCAGCATTTGATAACGGCGCAATAATGCTTTCATACGGAAAATCACTTCAGCTGGTTCAAATGGCTTTACAATATAGTCGTCAGTACCAGAAATGAATCCTTTTTCTTTATCCACTAACTGATCTTTTGCAGTTAATAAAATAACAGGTATATCATGATACTTACGAATTTCTTCACATAACGTATAGCCATCCACAAACGGCATCATAATGTCTACTATCGCAAGATGAATATTTTCCTTCTCTAAAATGCCTTGCGCTACCTTTCCATCTTCAGCCTCAAAAACTTTAAACCCTTCTTTTTGTAAATGGTAATGTAATAACTCTCTAATATGCTTATCATCATCAGCTAATAAAATATGTATCATCTTCATTAAACCCTCTCTCGTTCATCCTTCTACATCCTTACATTAAGAAACAATTAGATTTTTTGCAAGAAAAAGAAAAACAAAATGTTATAAAACAGTTATTTGGTATAAGAGTTGATAAATAATCCCCTACAAACCAATATTTTATGATAAATAAAAAGAATCTATTTTGAAAAAAGATTATTCAAAATAGATTCTCACATTTTAGTATTAAGATTATTTTAATCAAAAACAATTGCTAACTCTTATTAAGCCTTAGTAATATCAACAAATCCTTCTCCGAACACATCACGAACATCGTGTATGGCGATGAAAGCAGTAGGATCCGTAGTTTGAACAATCCGCTTTAGCTTCACTACTTCTTGCTTATTAATAACAATATAAAGAATTTCCTTCGGAGTTTTCGTGTAATAGCCATGACCTGAATACACAGTAACCCCTCTGTCCATTAAGGTAGTCACCTTTTTGGCAATTTCATTCGGGTTATCAGAAATAATCGTAATAGCCTTTTTCGGATTCAAACCTTCAATTACAAATTCCATTACTTTCGTTCCTACATATAGCATAATAATTGTCAGCATCAGCTTTTCTGCACCAATGATGAAATAAGATGAAAAAGCAACGATTAAATCGAAGAACAATAGACCATAGCTAATGCTCCAGCCTAAGTACTTATGCGTCATTCTTGCTAAAATGGTAGTACCTGCAGTTGTTCCGCCAACACGAATGATTAGACCGATACCGCATCCTATAAATACTCCGCCAAAAATGGCATTTACCAGCATTTCATCCGAAGTAATGTACCAGCCCTCTGTCAAATGAAGAAATAGCGAGTTAGTAACTACAGCAATAATCGTATAAATTGTTGTTATCTTATTCAAAAATTTATAGCCAGCTATTAACAAAATCGCGTTTAGAATTAAGTTGACTAAGCCTGGTGACCACTCAAATAAATAGTAGGTAATAATCGTGATACCCGTTACCCCACCTTCACCAAACTCGTTCGGGATAACAAACAAATTCACACCTAATGCAAAAAGGAATGCACCAATAATAATAAAAATAATGTCTGTGGTTCTTTTCTTCATACAATACCTCACTTCTTATGTAAATATTTATTCTGCCATAAACTCTCACCATTATATCGTGGAACACTCAAATCGAACAGTGGTTTGTTTTTATTTTAATATGAATTTTTAATTAAACTTTATTCTAAATCTGTACATAAACTGACTCACACAAAGTTTGAACAAAAAAAGATGCGAAGTCATAGAAATAGACTTCACATCTTTTTTTATTCAAGCGATTTATATGAATGTAAATCCCCTGTAAGGTCTTTACCACGACCGTCACACCTTACTGCTTTGTACCCCATTTTTCTATACGGAAGTAGCCCCCCATCCTCAATATTATTTTGAAAATAGAATGATCAAAATGGATTCCTCACCAGCGGATTTAAGTTAATTTTCTTATAAACATGCTATGTTCTAAAGGATTATTACCATTGTATTTTACATTCATAAATTCCAGAAAAAGATTTACTTATCTTTATCCATATACTCTTTAATCTTTCGTTCTTCCCACTCTTTTCCGAATATCCCTAATGGAAGAGTTGTCAAACCGTGTATAACGATACCTATTCCCCAACCTCCAAGTGGATATAAGAACCATAATTTACTTGAGTCAGAGTTTATATTTATTAGAAAAAGCATCAAATTAACTAGTATATAGACCGTTAAATGAACATAAAACGCTTTTAAATTCTCTACCCTTTTTTTAGCTCGTAAATAAATCTCATCTTGTTCCATCTTTCAACACCTCTTTCGATATTGTATTTTTCACATTCACTCCAGTGTTAACATCATATTCTAATCGAAAATCCCTTATTCTTAAAAAAACACAAAATAAAAAAGCACGCATCTAATTGTCATTCACATGATAATTAGATGCGTGCTGCATAATACATTCAGTTTATACATTTGTTGTTTGGAGTAAATTGCAAATAACAACCACTTTTCTCATGCAATCTTGCATACTGTAATTTTCAAATATAAAGCGATTCTTACACTTGTGACTTTCATATAAAGTTTAATAAAAGAATTCATTGTAGATTATTCCTATATTCAACACTAGTGCTAAACTCTTGAATTACAGCAGGTGAATTTACTGAAGATGCAGAAACTAATGTCATATACCATGTTTTTCAACTCTACACTTTATATAGTCGTAGTAAATTAAATTATGCAGGGGTGGAATTAAAATGTTAATTAAACCAAAAAGATTACAGCCAGGAGATATTGTGGCGACAGTAAGTGCTTCATGGGGAGGAGCAGGTGATTCTAAGCTACGATGGCGTTATGAGCAAGGAGTAAAGAGATTAGAAGAAGTTTTCGGCCTTAAAGTTATCCCAATGCCAAATAGTTTAAAAGGTAGCGAATACCTTTATAACAATCCAGGGGCTCGCGCGGAAGATCTAATGACAGCATTTAAAGATACGCGCGTTAAAGCAATTATTACGAATATAGGTGGAGAAGATAGCATCCGTTTACTTCCTTATATTGATTTTAAAATTATACGTGAAAACCCAAAAATTTTTATGGGGTACTCTGACGATACCGTTTCACATTTGTTTTGTCATAAAGCAGGCCTTTCCTCTTTTTACGGTCCTGCAATTTTAACCGATTTTGCTGAAAATGTGGAGATGGATCCATATACGATTGAGATGGTAAATCGTACTCTCTTTTCAAATGAGATGATTGGCGAAATTCAATCAGCAAATGAATGGACGAGTGAGCGTTTAGAATGGATAGAGTCGAATAAAAATCAAAGGCGTACGATGCAGCAGAACAATGGATATGAGGTACTTCAAGGCTCTACCACTGTACAAGGACGTTTAATTGGTGGTTGTATGGAAGTGCTCGAATTTGTAAAAGGAACGGAACTTTGGCCTGAGAAAAAACATTGGAAGAATAGTATTCTCTTCTTTGAAACATCTGAAGATCATCCAGAACCAAGTTATATAAAGTATTGGTTGCGAAATTATGCAGCTCAAGGCATTCTGGAAAAAACAAATGGGATTATTTTTGGTAAACCAAAAGACGAAAAATATTATGAAGAATATAAACATGAAATACTTAAGATTATGAAGGAATATAACTTAGAAGATTTGCCTATTCTTTATAATTTAAATTTTGGCCATACCGAACCGAAATTTATTTTGCCTTACGGCGCGATAGCAGAAATTGATTGTAATACTGGATCTTTCTATATTTTAGAAAGTGGAGTGGAATGAAACTTTAATCAGCGGGGGCCATTCCCCCACTGATTGATTATATCTTTTTCATTTGGTCCCTTTGATAATTAAAGAATAATCCCAGAAAAGCTCCCCTTCATTACTTCCTTTTCCAGTTGATTCATACATGTAAACGTCGTAATAATTTTTGTACGATTTTTTTCATCGGGTTCAAATTGTTCAATTGTTACGTCACAACGAATCGTATCACCGCTAAAAACAGGACGTAAAAATTCAAAATCCATCTTGCGGGCTAGTACGTTATAATCACCGCCAATTTTTGTAGGCAGCGTTGATGTTAACAGACCTTGTACAACAAATCTTCCTTGTTCATCTGGTGTAACATGATGAACTCCTTCATCCTTAGACACCTCTGTAAATAACGCAACATCTTCTTTTGTAAAAGTTCGCTCAAAGGTGATTTTTTCGCCTACTTGCAATTTCATTGATACCCCTCCTCAAGTTCCTTTCTTAAATAAGAAAAACCGAAACTAAAAATCAGTTCGGTTTTTCAAAACTAACGAAGTCTATTTACTTTAACGAATGAACAAACAACCCACTGCGCAGTTTCGGTTCGAACCACGTTGATTTTGGCGGCATGACTTCCCCGGCATCTGCGATTGCTAATAAATCTTCCATTGACGTTGGATATAATGCGAATGCAGCTTTATATGCACCGCTGTTCACAAGACGTTCTAGTTCTTCTAGTCCGCGGATTCCGCCGACAAAATCAATACGGGAATCGGAACGCGGATCATGTATTTCAAGTACTTGACTTAATAAATGATCTTGCAAGATAGATACATCTAAACCTCTCACAAGATCGTTCGCATCAAACGTTTCCTCTTTCACAGTAAGCTTATACCACTTCTCGTTTATATACATGCCAAATGATTTTGGTTCATTTGGTTTATACGGAGAAACATTTGCTTCTTCCACATAAAAATATTGTGCAATTTGCTTTAAAAACTGTTCCTCTGATAAGCCATTCAAATCTTTTACAACTCGGTTATAGTCCCAAATTGATAATTCATCGTGAGGGAATAAAACGGATAAGAAGAAGTTAAATTCCTCTTCTCCTGTGTAATTCGGATATTGTTCTCTTCGCATAAGTCCAACTTTTGCAGCTGATGCGGAGCGGTGATGCCCATCTGCAATATACAAGTTCGGAATATCTTCAAATGCGTTTACTAAAGTTGCAATTACATCTTCATCTGCAATCTTCCACGCAACATGCTCAACGCCGTCTTCTGCTGTAAATTTATAAATTGGTGTATGTTCTTCTTTCCAACTTGCAATTAAACGTTTCACTTCGTCTTTAGTACGGTACGTTAAAAAGATAGGACCCGTATTTGCGTCACACACATCAACGTGGCGAATACGATCTAGTTCTTTTTCATGACGCGTTCTCTCATGTTTTTTTATTGTGTCATCTTCATACTCGTCAATTGATGTACAAACGACAAGACCTGACTGCGTTCTTCCTTGCATCGTCAGCTCATAAATGTATAACGCTGGCTCTTCATCTTGAATGAATACTTCTTCTTGTATAAATTGCTTTAAATTTTCACCCGCTTTTTCATATACGCGATCATCGTATGGTGAAAGTGCCGGATCTAAGTCGATTTCTGCTTTATCAACGTGTAAAAAAGAATACGGATTTCCTTTTACAACTTCTCTTGCTTCTTCACTATTTAATACGTCATACGGTAAAGCTGCAACTTGCACTGCTTTTTCTTCTACTGGACGAATGGCCCGAAACGGTCGGATTTTTGTCAAGTTTCTCTCTCCTTTACACAATCATTCGAACGGCTACAACACCTGAAATTTTCCTTATATTTTCCACAACATTCTCTTTAATTATATCATCAATTCCGTTATCAATATCAATCATTGTGTACGCCCAAGAATGTTTACTACGATTAATCATATCTGCAATATTAATATGATGTTCAGCTAAACATCCTGAAATTTGTCCTACCATGTTCGGTACATTTTGATGCATAATTGTAATTCGTTTCTTACCGATATACGGCAGTTCTACGTTTGGATAGTTTACTGAATTACGAATATTTCCTGTCTCTAAATATTCACGCAATTGACGAGCTGCCATGACCGCACAATTTTCTTCTGATTCAGACGTAGATGCACCAAGGTGAGGTGTCGCTGTTACATTTTTCATTTTAATGACATTTTCATTTGGGAAGTCAGTTACGTAATGTGCAATAATCTCTTCTTCTAACGCTTGTTGAAGAGCTTTTTCATCTACAAGTTCTCCTCTAGAGAAATTGAATAGACGCATTCCTTTTTTCATCGTCTCTATAGCGTGTTCACCAATAATTCCCTTCGTTTGGTTCGTAAGAGGAATATGCAGTGTAATATAATCACACGTTGCAAAAATTTCATCTAGGCTAAACGCTCTTTGCACATGTGTAGAAAGACGCCAAGCTGTTTCAACTGAAATGTAAGGATCGTATCCGATAACGTCCATTCCTAACGCTAACGCATCATTTGCCACTAAAGCACCGATTGCGCCAAGGCCGATAACCCCTAGACGCTTCCCGGCAATTTCAGATCCAACAAATTGTTTTTTCCCTGATTCAACAAGCTGAGGTACTTCCTCACCCTCTAAATTTTTCGTCCAGCTTACTCCATTAATAATGTTACGTGAAGACATAATAAGACTTGCGATGATAAGTTCCTTTACTGCATTTGCATTTGCCCCTGGCGTGTTAAATACTACAATTCCCTTTTCTGTACATCGGTCTACAGGAATATTATTTACACCAGCACCAGCTCTTGCAATCGCCTTTAAATCTTTTGAAAACTCTTCTTGATGCAAAGAATAACTACGAAGTAAAATACCGTCTGGGTGGCCAATGCTATCCCCTACTTCATAACGCTCTCCGCCAAGGACTTGCAAACCTTTTTCCGCAATTTGATTTAACGTTTGAACACGAAACATATCCCCATCTCCCTATCTATTTTCAAGCTCAAATTCTTTCATATAATTTACTAATTGCTCTACACCTTCCACTGGCATCGCATTGTAAATACTAGCGCGCATACCGCCGACTGAGCGATGTCCTTTTAGCGTAACGAAACCGCGTTCCTTCGCTTTTTGTAAAAACTGATTGTTAAGCTCTTCTGACGGTGTTGTAAACGGTATGTTCATAAGTGATCGATACGTAGGATCAACTGGTGAAGTAAACAATTTAGATTCATCTAAAAAATGATAAAGAAGTGACGATTTCTGTCTATTTTGTTCTTCAATCGCAGATACACCGCCTTGCTCTTTCAACCACTCTAGTACAAGTTTTGTTACATAAATACTAAAGGATGGCGGTGTATTATATAAGGAGTTATTTTTACTGTAAGTTTCATAGTTTAACATTGTCGGACAAGAACGGTCTGCCCCGCCAATTAAATCTTTTTTTATAATAGCAATCGTTAAGCCCGCTGGTCCTAAATTCTTTTGCGCTCCCGCATATATAAGACCAAACTTCGTAACATCATATCGTTCTGATAAAATATTCGAGGACATATCCGCAACAAGCGGCACTCTTTCTAAATGTGGAATGTCCACATATTTTGTCCCCTCAATCGTATTATTCGTTGTAATATGTACATAATCTAGTTTTCCATCATGCTGCAAATCATCCATTTTAGGAATCGTAGTAAACTTCTCTTGCTCAGAAGAAGCAATCACTTGTACTTCCCCTACTTTTTCTGCCTCTTGCAGCGCCTTTTTAGACCATGAGCCAGTCAGTACGTATCCAGCTTTTTTATACGTATTCATTAAATTTAACGGTATCATAGAAAATTGTAATGAAGCACCGCCTTGTAAAAATAATACTTCATACTCATCAGGAATGTTCATTAATTCACGAAGTAAGCTGCTCGCTTCATCGATAATACTTTGAAAATAAGAAGATCGATGACTCATTTCCATAATAGACATGCCTGTCCCTTTGTAATTTAAAAGCTCCTTTTGCACTTTCTCTAAAACTGGCAAAGGGAGTATTGATGGTCCTGCAGAAAAATTATACACTCTCTCCATCACCCGGATGACCTCCCTATTTCTCATTTTTATGAATTTTTAAACTTTCTGAATTATACCTCACAATGCAATATACGGTCAATTTCTTTTCTATTATTACGGCGCAAGACGCAATGGAATCGCTCGCACGTGTAAACACTTTTTTACAAACATACAAAAAAGTGTTAAGTACATAATCGTACTTAACACTCTAGTAATAAAAGAATAATAGCTAATCGTTCGTAAAGAACCGATCAAAAATTTGGTAAATAGCAGAAAGACCAAAGAGCCAATAAATAGTGTCCACAAGCGCCGGCATAGAACCAAACCATTTCTCAACTACGTTGTAATCTAACGCTACAAATAACCAATTCAAACCGCCAAGAATCACCAAAATTACTGTAAGGTAAGACAAAAATTTCATTATGATTGCCCCCTAGGTGATAAGATGGTGAAAGGCCTTTCACTAAAAATATATGTACTATACTTCAAAACTTGCCTATTTTCAAAAATTTATTTTCGGTACCAACTGTTAATAACTTCCTCTGCTTCTTTGCTCTGTATTTGATACGCATGCGTACTATTATTAGAGCCAATAAACCAAATTGAAAAACCTTTAAAATACGGCATCGGTTCTAATACATCTCGGTAAGCACGCCATCCATTTAATTGTACATCTTTTGAAAATACATTTGAAACGTCTGGGTTCCACGGATTTTGCAGTCCAAGTTCACGCGCTGGAACATTAAATCCACCAAAGTAAACTGGCTTCCCAGTTGCTTTATGTAATTGTTCCAATTGCTGAACAACATTTTCCCCTCGATTATATACTGTCGTCGCAAATAAACTTTGTAATAAAAAAACAAAAAAGGAACGGATTTCCGCTCCCTTTCCCTATCTTTACACAATTGAAATTATTGAATTCCTTCTGGTAACTTAATTGGGTCAAATTTTTCATATGAATTAATTTTTATACTCACAACTGCATCCATTTTTTCTTTATCCGTGCTAGATTTCTTATCTGCATTACGTTCACTCACTTTTACAGTTGTGCGCATCTCTTCAAATTTATAATCTTTTGTTATTATATATTCAACATTAAACGCATCCATAAAACAGATACAATACTTATTTAACCTCTAAACTAAACCAGTTATTCAATCCATATGCTAACGTAACTAACGCTCCTATAACACCAAAAACAACAATATTTATGCCAATTGAAGACCCGAATAAAACAGCCATCATTGACACAATCATGAGTAGTATGGCGATACCATTAATCTTAATTTCTACTACATCGCCATCCTTTACTTTCTTTTCTTTACTCCCAAAAATAAATTGTTTAACTTTTATATTTGCTTCATCTAACTCAAAAGGAAGCGTATATTCTTCATTATTTTCAAGTTTCATTACTACTTCATTATCTACCTTTACAGCGACTCTCGCTGCTCCCCCCATCATCCCCGTTGCCCTTACTACTTTAATACTCATGCTAAATCCCCCTTGCTTCAACACCTTGTGAGTCTATTTTCCCAAGTAACTCTTCATATTTTTGCATCTCTTCTTGCGCGTTATTCCAGCTCTCACCGTAAATATGAGTTAACTTTTTTGCTGTAATTTCGATTATAAAAGAGCTCTCTTCATTTTGAAGTAATACATACGTTCTTGTATCCTCTTTATATATTTTAATAGGAGTTGCTTTTTTTAACTTCTCCGCAACTGGTTGTCCTACTTTTTCTAACATAACCGGTACATAACTTTTCTCTATAGCTCCCTCGATTGAACTTCCATTCCAATCACCTTTTCTTAATACATATAATACAGATACTACTTCCAACTTATCGAGCGATTCTTTTGTATCTTTGAGAGCTTTATCTTGTTGCTCTGCAATCTGTTTCTTCGTTTCTTGGCTAATTTGTGGCGTCGTATTCACCGCATTTGTATTATTTAAGTTATACAATTTCCCAGCTTTAAATATAAAGGAGATCGTTAAAACAACAATTAAAGAAATATACCATTTATTATATTTGGGTGATTCAATATCTGAATATGATTGAATCTTTTTATGTTCAGCTGATGATAAAGCGGGCTCTTTCACTGCCGCCGCAACTTCTTGCTGCTCCTCATACACAGTTCCTTTACTCCAAAACCCCTCTAATTGTGCTTCCAGTTCTTCTTTTGATAGTTTCACAGTCGGAATAGTAGTAGTCTCTCCTTTTTCAACTGTACTCTCCATATTAGAAATTTCACGACTTCGAATGATTTTATTTCTTTTCACATTGTATTCAGCATCAAAGGGAGTTCCTAATCCTACCCCTTTATGAATTCGTCCATTTATAATAGATGAAATGATATACATAATAAGAATTACTATATACACAGAACCCGCATACCAACCTGTTAAATATACAGGGAGAATTATCCAACCTAAAAGACTTAAAATAACTAAACTATAATGCAATTTAAGACTTCTCCTACTTGCAAACGAAAATATTCTACAAAACTTATAAAAAGCATTCCAAAATGTATAAGTAAAACTTGCCATAAAAGCACAATACTTATTTTTCGTTCCTATTGTATCCCTATAAATTTTGTAGGCACCTTCGTGATTCGGCTCTAATCGTATTGCAGTTTCAGCTAGCATTCTTGCTTTTTTAAAATTCCCTTTTTCTTTTGCTACATTTGCAAAATACACTAGATTTGTTACATTTTCTGGATTCAGCTCTAAAGCATGTTTTTCCGCCTTTATACCCTCTTCTTTTCGTTTCGGAAAATAACTCAAAAGAATAAAAGCATATCTTCCAACATACGTATCATTTTCAGGTTCTAATTCTATTGCTTTGTTATAGTAAGTAATACCTTTATTTAGCGATTCAATATATATTTTTGCCTCACCCATATAAAAGTAATATCGGCCTTCTTCCGGATAATTTTTTATTCCTATTTCTGCTGTCTCTTTTAATCTCACAAAATTTTCTTGTGCATAAAAAATCTCTAATGCTATTGATAAAATATTCTCTTCTAAATGATCTATTCTTAGTGCTTCTTCTATATATTTACTTGCTTCATCAATTTGGTGGAAACCAAGGTAATATACATGACTTAAACAAAGATAACCAGTAGCATCTTCTGGATCTTCTTTTATCATCCATTCTGCTTCTTCTTTTGCTCGATCAACATCGTCAAGCTTTAATAAATGTAAGATTCTCATAAGTTGCTCTTCCATCTATGCCTTTCCCTCCACTCCTATATCATTTATTTCAATTGATGCTCTTCCATATACTCTAATACTTTGTCGAAATCTTTATTTACATCACTAAACGTTGCATAATTCTTTGCGGTGGAAAACCAATCTAAAGTTGTCGGTTGCCGTTTTTTCATCGCTTTTAACAAATCTTCATTGGATAACGGTTGTAACTGTCCCGTTTCAAATGAACGCTGAATAGCTTCATTTATAGCGTCTTCCACTAAATACGTTAAATCCGCCCCTGAAAAATGCTCTGCATACTTTGAAACAAAATCTAACTGCAATTCCATTCTCGGTTTATCCTTTGTTTTCAGCTCTAATATTGTCAGTCTTTCCTCATAACTTGGTGGTGCTACAAAAACAAGTGAATTAAAGCGGCCTGGTCGGCGTAACGCTGGATCAATATACCATGGCGTATTTGTTGCCCCAATTATATAAACACCTTCATTAAAAGAGTTACTTCCATCCATCTCCACTAACAATTGATTGACTAACGTTCTTTGATGATGAGCTCCCATCTTCTGTCTATTCCCGCCATATGCGTCTAATTCA
The DNA here is from genome assembly GCF_022663495.1 of Bacillus cereus group sp. BfR-BA-01383. Classification (NCBI taxonomy): domain Bacteria; kingdom Bacillati; phylum Bacillota; class Bacilli; order Caryophanales; family Bacillaceae; genus Bacillus; species Bacillus cereus group sp. BfR-BA-01383. The sequence continues at coordinate 73,903 of NZ_JAKUFP010000013.1, read as the reverse complement.
TCTATAAATAAAATACAAGGCTTTGTTTTTCTTGCCTCTTCGAACACTTCATGTAAATTTTTCTCCGCTTCTCCTGACCACATTGAGAGTATTGCTTGCAGCTCTAAATGAATAAAATTAGCGTTTATCTCACCTGCAACTGCTCGCGCTAAAAATGTCTTACCACATCCAGGCGGTCCATAAAATAATAAACTACCTCCTACTTTCTTACCGAAAGCTTGAAAATACTCTGGATTTTTAATTGGCATAATAAAATCCATATTTATTTTCTTTTTAATATCTTCCATTCCGCCAACATCATCGAAAGTTATTTTACTCTCTTCCACTTCTACCATTTGATTTTTTTCTCTATCAAAAGAAATCACTTTAATTTTCTCTCGATATTTCTCCATGTCGTTCATTCTTGTACTTCTCCCCCTATGAAATCCTTGAATTTAGAACGTATGTATAACATATACATGTATCCCTATTGCTGTAAAACCTTATGCTATACGACCGTTTCCCCTTAAACAAAATATTCCAAAAGAAATTATAACAAGCTTCCACAGAATATTTTGTCAAAATTTGTCACATCACAAAAAGAGACCCTTACATATAGTAAGAGTCTCTTCTAACATTATCATGGCTTTAAGGTTAACACTTCCCCCTCTATTCCATCCGTATTCAGTGTAGTCGTATGATATGTGCCATTTACCCAATCATCTATTTGATCATGATACCAATCACTTCTAAAATGTCCTGACTGTCCTGGTCCTACTATATGATAACCGTTTGACATATCTTTCGTATCAATAACGAATCTCCAAGACGCCCCATGATTTACAAGACCGTTATCATCATAATTCGCTGCTTGAACGGTAACTTGACTTCCGCCAATTGGAACTGGTTTCTCACGATTAAATGCAAGTAATGCTAACATACTAGATGATCTCGAAATTGGATGCGTAAAAGCAAGTTGATGGTAATCGCCCCACTTCCATTCTGCAACATCGGGTCCATATTCCTTCTGTAATTTCTTCATTACATTCTCGTACGATGTATGCACAACTTTCGTGAATCCTCCGTACTTTGTAAACCAAGCGCTATTTTCTCCTGCTACTTGTTTTCGAATCAATTCATCAACAACTTGTGACTTTCCTTCAAATAACTCCATCACATCTTTCGGTATTTCTTTTGAAAATAACGTATTTGAAATTTCCTTCATTAATAAATGGAATATTAACGGTGCCGCTTCATCTTTACTATCGTAAAAGTTCCACTTCGTTAATTGTTTTATTCCTTCCTTCTCTGCTTCAGTTAAATCCGCTTTATTTAACTCCTTTAAAAATATTGGGGTAAACTCTTTCCCATATAAATTCTTTTGATCCATCTGTAACTTCTGTAAATCTTTCACCGTATACTTTTCCTTCTCTTGCAAAAACTCCTGAATACGCATTTGCCTATATGGCTGCGCCCACGTATTACTAATATGGTACGGATAATTATCATCAACAATTTTATTATTCGCAGTTGAAATAAACCCTTCTTTCGGATTTATTACTTTTGGTAGCTGATCAAATGGTATATACCCTTCCCATTCATATTCATCTGTCCATCCTGGAACAGGCAAACTACCATCACCTTTTTTTCGCACTGGTATATTTCCATTTGCTTTATAGGCAATTGTGCCATCATTTGATGCAAATACAAAGTTTTGAGTGGGTGTATGAAAATCTTGAAGTGCTGTTTCAAACTCATTCCAATTTTTTGCTTTATTCATATTTAAAACAGCCTTTAATTCAGCTGAAGGCTCCAAAGCAGTCCACTTTAAAGCAAATACAGTTTTCGTTTTTTCTTTCCCCTTATCCGCAAACTCTGAAATGACTGGACCATGCCTCGTAATCGTAACGTTATAAGGAATTGTTTTTTCGCCTTTTACTTTAATAGATTCATCAACAACAGTAGCTTTTTCCCATTTATCGTTATACAGAAATTCATTTTCATTAGTAGGGTTTCTTTTTTCAATATATAAATCTTGCACATCAGGACCTGTATTCGTAACACCCCATGCTATTTTGTCGTTGTGGCCTAATATAACTCCTGGCACTCCAGCGAAAATAACGCCGCTCACATGTAAATCTTTCATTTCTAGTTTCGTTTGATACCAAATGGAAGGTGTCGCAAGAGAAAGATGGGGATCATCCGCTAAAATCGGCTTACCTGACGCACTCTTCTCACCGCTTATAACCCAGTTATTACTCCCGTTAAACTCAGGTGGAATGATTGTTTTTGAAAAACTTTGCGCTACATTCACATTTGTATTTTGCAGTTCAGCTAGCAATCTAGGAGCATCTTTCGGATATGTTGGAAATAGCTCATTTGCTTGCTCTTTCGGAAGGTTTTTCAGCGCCCAATATCGAAACGCCTGTCCGTGCCAATGTCCCCCTAAATCAAACGCCATATACTTCCCAATCGTTAAAGAATCCACAATTGACCATTCAGCAGGTTCATAGCCTAATATAGTAAACTCGACCGGCAATTTCTTTTCCGCTTTCGCCTCACGTATAAAAGCGTTCACCCCATCAGCAAATGACTGCAAAGCAAATTTCGCTTCCCCATCATATTGACTAACAGACGCTTCTGCTGCTCTCCGTAAACCGAGCGTTCGAAATAACTTATCTCGATCAACAGCTGCTTCCCCAACAACTTCGCTTAACATTCCAGAAGCTTGTCTTCTACTTAAATCCATTTGAAACAAACGATCTTGCGCTTGTACATATCCTTGTGAAAAATATAAATCATGTGCATTTTCCGCTTTAATATGCGGTACCCCTTTACTATCACGCTTCACCGTAACAGCATGTTGTAAATCCTCTAGCTTTATCGTTCCATCTATCTTTGGCATAGATCCCAGCGTATATATATTCAAAAAAATTGCAGCACAGATAACTAATAAAATAACGATACTACTAGACCAAATAAAAATTCTTTTCCCCCTAGTTCGCTTCTTTTTTATGACGACTTCCATACAATCCCTCCTTTCTCAAACTATTCGCTTCTATCGTAAAAGAACCTTTTAGAAAAGAAAAAACCTTACTTTCTCACGTTATGGATCATACAAACTGTATACTTCTCTCTTACGCACTGCTTCCTTTCCTTTACTGAAGTTTACTCGCCCTTTTTTACACCAATTCCTCAAAATCCCCTTCACATAAGCGAACGTTCGCTTATTATTTTCAAACGCAACTTTAAGTGCTTCTAGTACTACCTTTCCTGAAACTCTTTGTATCCAACCCTTCAATTCCTTCACAATATATGGAGATAGACTACTTATATTGTGTTCGTAAAACTTATAAACTTCACTATGTGGAGTAGTCTCTTCTACCGTTATAACTTCCGCATCTTCCTCCTCTTCAACAACTGCTTGTAAACTACTATTATCCTCTTCTTTCGGCATACCAAAATGCTGCAGTAATAATGGAATCTTCCATTCTTCTTCAAGACATTTACGTAAAAACATATGTATAAACTCTTTACTCTTCACAGCCTTTAACTCACGTAACACGCACTTCTCTACATTCGTATTTAAAATAGGGTTATAGCGTAGCCAATTTGTAATATATAACTCTTTCGTTTCTGTATCATATAAAATCTTCCCGTATTCAACAAAGCGGTTCAACAACTTCTCAACAGTCTCCCTACTGTAACCTGTTTCAAGCTCTGCCAAACGTTTCGGTAATATGTAAATTCCACATTGCTTCGTTTTCGTACCCGTTAACAAATATATGTAAAAATAACGCTCCTCTGGTGTTAAGTCTAATATGAATTCATCTTGCCAAAAGTTAACCCGCACATTACGGTATACCGCCATATGTTTCCCTCCCGCCCATTACTAGTAAAAAGGCAAACTTCAATCCTTCAATATAAATATAGGATTGTAGGGATGGTTTGGGCATTTGAATTCAAATTTTTTTACTACTACAACAACGGTTTTATTTTTTCGCGCTTTTTGTTCTTGTAGTTGTAGTTGTTTTTGTTTTGTTTTTTCTTAGTGATTTATTACTTGGTAGGTGCTTATGAGGGGCTTGGAAGGGGCTTGGAAGGGGCTTGAAAATACAAAAATTCAATCTACATACACATTCCTACTACACTCTACTTACATTTTGCAAAAATATAATTTCTAGAGTTATTAATCCCCTCAAAAAACCTTTGAAATATTGCTATAATACAAATGTAAAGAGGGATATATTCTACTCGCTAATATTGATACATTAAGTAAAGAAGAACAAAAAGTAATGAAGCAACTAATTAGTAAGTTAAAATCTTTTGCTCATGCACCACTAAATAAAAATCACTGCTTACGTATGAAACCATTTACTGAATTTGAAGGGCTAGAAATAACACCGCTATAATGGCTTGAAAATATTGTTGAAATATTAAGGCAAAGCGTATGAGTTTATTAGATTATATATTAAGGGGATGACCTAATTGTTACATACGATTGTTTATGATAAAGCGAAGTACCATTTTGAAGGTGATTTTCCTGAGGACTTACCAATCGATCAAGCTTTTGTACATACTGGCATGTTTTTAGGATGGATAATTGAACATGATTTATGTAGTCAAGAATTTGAAGAAGAGTCTCAAGACGAAATTAACCAGTTTAAACTTAGACAAATGACTGGTACACAAATTTATATGAACTGGGATGGCGTTTTAGCAGACGACATGTTAAATGATGAGGGCAATCAATTCGCAATGTACTACTTTAACCATGACGAGGACTGAAAGTATATAAATGATTACAGTGATGTTTTTATAGACGAAGGCGAAACTCTCTACCATGTGCAAGATACTTGGGAAAACTATTTCAAATTAAAAGAAGTTATTGATTATAGCTATAATTTTTGGAAAGACAACTTACAAAATAAATAATTATAACAAGTCGATTTCTTATGTTAATAAGGAATCCGCTTGTTAATACAGAATTTAATTTCAATTTGTTGATTAGCATCGATATACATCTTTTCACTTAGTACGAATTCAAGCGTTCTTTTCAATACGATCCCCCTTTTATTAGCCACTAACAACTTGTATATTTTTTTATTCTTCCTTACCCTACTGTAATTGTCTCACAACTATAGATAGCTTGTAGCAGTTACAAAATCAAGGCCTTCAAAATTACTAACGGAATTGTCATACTGAAAATTATAAATTAATACGATAGAATTATAGGATTTCTTTAATTTAACTTCTTCCTTAATTCGAGAAAGTATTTTATCATCATATGAGCATCCCGTTAACAACACAGAAATATCATCACTCGCTTCTTCTAACACTTCCTTTTCAATAAAATCCTCATCTACATCAATCATATCAATATTAAAATCAACAAAAAACCTTGCTGGTATAGAGTCTCCTTCTTCATCATATGTAACCTCCATATATACATCTAACTGATCTTGCGTTTCCATATTCCCTAACCATATTGAAACCATTCCATGTACTTCCATTAATAGCGTCCCCCATTATGAATATATATTCTCATTCAACTTACGCTTTAAATATTCAGCAATTTTCATCTCTCCTCTTTATAGACTCTCTAATTCTTTTCGCAATTTGAATCTTATCCATTGTATTTCTCCTTTAATTCTTATCTTGCAGAACTAACTTTATAACTTATCAACTACTTTAAAACTCATGATTTTTATAAAAACCATTTCTTCTTTCCATTCAGTTAAATAGGATTATTCGGAAATTCATTATCATACTTAATAATTAGCGCTTTATCATTTTCATCAATTGGTACTTCACCTAAGTATTTATGTTTCCAAATAATCATTTGATCACTAAAACTATATTCTGTATCGAACCAATTTGTATAATCGAAATGCATGTTAAATTTCCCACTATGTTCAAGAGACATTGTAACGGAGTACCAAAGTTCTTGGTGGTTATCTTTAAAAACACTTCTTAATTCATCACTTAATTCAAATAACTTTCTTTTATTACTTCTAAATTCTATTTTATCAACAGCAAAGTAAAACGGGATTTTCACACTATAATTAAAATCTTCTCTATCTTCAGGTGTATTATAGTAAAAGTAAGTTCCCCCTCCAGTTTTTGATATTTGAGCGTAGAAATAAAATTTATCCCACTCTGCTGGAATCATTTCATTAACCGTCTCCGCTATCTCTCTATATAACCTATTCAGCTCTTTTTCCAATTAAATTCCCCCTATGTGATTTTTACCGTCCACTTTTTCTATATTATACCATTCTCTAGATTAACTCTGGCTTCATTTTATTCAAAAATCAGACCAAGTCTCGATGAACTTTAGAAAGTAGACATACCTCTAGAATACAATTAGTATTAACATTGAGAAGTATGCAAGGCTTAAAAATACAAACTAGATAATTACACTTAAAAAGGTTTTTATATTAAGAAAGGAAGTGCACAGCTATGGACTTTAAAACAGTTATGCAAGAGCTTGAATCCCTCGGTAAGGAACGAACGAAAAAAATATACATATCTAACGGTGCACACGAGCCAGTTTTTGGCGTAGCTACAGGCGCTATGAAACCAATCGCTAAGAAAATAAAATTAAATCAAGAGTTAGCCGAGGAGCTGTATTCCACAGGAAACTACGATGCTATGTACTTTGCAGGTATTATCGCAGATCCAAAAGCTATGAGTGAGTCTGATTTTGATCGCTGGATAGACGGAGCATATTTTTATATGCTATCCGATTATGTGGTGGCAGTAACTTTATCCGAGTCAAATATTGCACAAGATGTTGCTGATAGATGGATTAAAAGTGGGGATGAGCTGAGAATGTCAGCAGGATGGAGTTGCTACTGTTGGCTTTTAGGAAATCGTAAAGACAATGAGTTTTCCGAAAGCAAAATTTCCGATATGCTTGAAATGGTGAAAAATACAATTCATAATTCACCAGAACGAACAAAATCCGCTATGAATAATTTCCTAAACACTGTGGCAATTTCATATGTTCCACTACACGAAAAGGCAGTCGAGACTGCAAAAGAAGTTGGTATAGTTGAAATAAAACGTGATAAGAAAAAAAGCAGCCTTCTAAATGCTTCCGAAAGTATTCAGAAAGAGCTTGATAGAGGAAGACTTGGTTTTAAGCGTAAATATGTAAGGTGTTAATCAGATTCGTATCAGGGTGTCAATCCGATAAAGATTGATACCCTTTTTTCATCTTCAAAATATTCACTGTCCCGATTGATCTTTATCATAAATCCCATCAGTGAATCAGCTATTTTATTTTCAAAGTGATATACAGGCGTTTGTTGAGACGTATTTAAATTAAAAAGTAATATCCTGATACCCTACTCCAACTACCTTTTCATTTAATAAACGAACTCCTACACCATTTTCTATATCCCACGTACACTTAAATGTAATCCCAATCTCTCTTCCCCCCATAATATCTGCATACGGAACAACAATACCATCTAAACTAATCATCTCTAGTATTTGATCAGTTGTTTCAATTAATGGATAATTTTCTTGCACTCCAATATCATATCCTAATTCACATCGCCTTTGTTTGTAATAGTCTAATATAGACTGTAATAAACTTATTTGTACCTCTTCCCAATTTTTCATTAATGATTGATACGCTATATACTGCCCTTCATCAAACATCCCATCTTCTTCACCATCTATCATCAAATCAACCTCAGTTTCATTACCTATAAAAGTTATAGGCATACACTTAGCCCAAGCATAATTATATTCAAGCTCTCCGAAAACTGAATCATTCATTCTCATTTATCCGTCACTCCTCTCGCACTCATTACTAAGACGTCCCTGTTTATTATTCATTTCTGTTAACACAAGTTACATCATGACTCCACTAAATAACACCTAACATTTGAAATATTCTTTTATAAATGAATAAAATGTTGGCCAACTCTCCTTTAATTTTCCACTTAAAAGTAATTCATCTCCACCTTCAAAATTTACTGAGTAAACTTGATCGGTTACACTATCAAGTACCAATGCAGCATTTGCTGTCATTTCCGTTAAAACTAAATACTTATTAGGAAATCCATGTTCCTTTCGAGCAATAATTGTGTAGTATTCAATATTATCTTCATCATAATAACCGAATTCAAAGCTCGTCCCAAACTTTGAATGAACTGAATCTCCATCTATCGTGTAATCTATATCAACATACTCCTCAAGATTTTGGAGTGATTTAGAAATTCCAAACCACACTGAAACCATTCCACTATATTCCATTTTCCCACCCCCACCTAGCCGGTCTATAATTCATATAAACATTATTTTTGTAGCCTCAAACTAGAAATCAACTCATTTAAACTATTCGAAACCTCTATAAACAACCCACGTTCAAAATCCTCCAATTCGACCTTTCCGCTTACATTATTTAAAACAACTAGTGAACCATTTCCTTCTACTCCTATCGGAATCTTATCTAGCTTACGATGATTTTTTTCATACCCTTCTAACTTCTCTTTGAAAGAATCTAATTCTATATTTGGTAATACAGCCTCTAAACTAATATAATGGTCACCGATAAACCCATCCAAATCAGCAAACCAATATGAGTTAAAATAGTGATGAACTGAATCATGAAACTTAATTGCGAACCGCTCCTCAAGTAGGATTAAATCAGTTTTAAAATATTTCTCAACCGGTTTCCATGAAATTTCATCTTCCTCTATTTCACCTTGATATATAACAAAATCACCCTTTTCGTTATATGGTGTTTTAAATAAGAAATTCAAACCTCTATCAAAATATTCTTTTCTCAATTTAAAATATGTACTCATAGCATTCTTCACTATCACCATACTCCTCTTCAATGCACCATACATTTCCCTTTTTACTTTCAATTATTCATATAAATTCTCAATTTCAATAAACCAAAAAGACCCCTTTTTCATACACTTATTATCAATTTTTTTCAACTCTTCCTTCAACCAACTTATTGTACACTCGGGTATATTATTATCGATAAAGGCATCCTCACCATTTATCTCTACTGCCTTATCGATCATTTTTGAATATACTAATAAACATTCTGCAAATTGATGTATAGAAGAATTTATAAACACTGCTTTATACTCATCACTACTATTTAGAAATACTACATTTTCTTGTTTTTCAATTATACAAATTGGATCTCCAGAACTAGTTGTTCCTAAAAACCAATATTTTCGAAACTCTTCTGGCATATGAAATACATTTGTAATAGACCTTATGAAAGACTGAGATGAAGTAAACTCTAAATATGGTGACGGTGTTTCTGGTAAGCCTCCTATAGACAAAAATCGTTTCACTTCATCTGAAAAGTTTTTGTCCATTAATTCTTTTTCATGAAATGTAATAAGTGGGCCATCTTTATTAACATCCCATTTCTCTCGAAAATCCTCTGGTAATATCATTCTTTCACCTTCTTGACGTGTTTATATCTTTTAAGATTTAATTGGGCTACTAGTTGTTTTTTTATTTTTTCCACATAAAAAAATACCATCTATTATTATCTACACTTATTCACTAAAACTCCCTATTTCCTCTGTCCAAAAACATCCTTCCGTTAAAGCAACTGCATCAATTTTTTGAAGTGCACTAGAAATCCACTCTACCAAACCTTTAGGTATATTTTTCTCAAAATAAGCTTTTCTTCCATTGGCAGCCTTTACTTCTTTTATAAACTCTACATAGACAAGTAAAGCTTCTGCAAACTTCTCTATCGTACTATTTATAAGAACAACTTTATTTTCATTGTCATAATCTATATATACGAGTTGTGATTTAGATTCATCAATACAAATTGGGTTTCCACTACCAGTAAATCCAAAGTATATAAACTTATAATACATCGTACCTAATTCATTATGTATCTCGCTCAACCTTATCCCGCCACCGTTATTTGCAGATTCAAATGTAAGAAATGGCGGAGCAGACTCCGGAAAACCTGCTTTAACTAAGAAGTCTTTCGTTTCTTTCGAGAAGGAAAAGGAACCAATGACTTTTTCATCATAATGAATTAAACCGTATATATCTTTATTCCAATTCACTAAAAAATCTTGTGGTGAGATCATTTTTATCCTCCTGCATATCATACACTCTGTATTCGATTTTACTCGTATATCGCTTTCTTATACGACTCGACTACATGTCCATAAAAATACTTTTTACCAATCTTCCATTCTTTCTTTGTTAAAACATCAATATATGACATCAACTCTCTATTTTTTTCATTTGTTATAATCGTATCGTATTGAATTGGACATTTGATTCCACTCCAAATTGATAAAACGGAAGGTAGAGTAATAACATTATAAGTAGTTCTATCTCTTAAAGAACTCATAACTTCCGACACTAATTCCTTTGCCCAATCTCTAGGAAAAGATAGTCTATTACGATAATAATATTCTTGCGCATCATTATTTTCGATAAAACCAGAATAAGCTTCATTAAATTCTGCTAACGATACTTCATAATACTCGTCCTCAATTCCAAGCATCCATGAAAGTTCATTTCTAATAGCTTTTTCAACAAAGGTACCTTCCCACTCTTCTAGTAATGCTAGAAGGTATGGTACTACATTATATGAGAGAGTTTCACCAGCACTTACTACAAAATTATGAACCCCATCCTCTGAAGCACTTGAAAGGAATTTCAAATTATTCGTTTCTAATAAATCATCGTGAGTAGCTACTGAGCAAAATAGTCTAGTACATAAATTCAAAACAAGATCATCTCGAGTACTATTCATAAGTTCGATTAGTAACCCCTTTACAGAGAAATCACCAAGCTTTAACAATTCATTAATTAAGATAATGCATTCTTTCTCTGTTGCACTATCTCTTAGGTTAGACTTAAGATTTTCAATTGTATGATTAGAAACCTCTCCATACCAAATATCTTTTTTCAAATGCTCTAAGTCCATAATTTTCTCTCCTTTTATTGCTTCTTACATTTATACGAACCATGTTATATGGATAATATTATTAATCATGTAACTTATTTAAAAACTCCGTAAAATCATTAACAATATAGAATACATTTTCTCTTGCTCTTTCCTCTGCTGCTTCTTCCGTAATCCCTTCACTTTCCATCAATGTTTCCTTTTCCCATGCCCCCTCATGTTCCCAAAAGACAACAATTGGATCTTCTTTATGATTTTTATAATCAAAGCAAATTAAATTTCCTGCTGGGTCAAATGCGAATGGAAGTAATCCTAACGGTAATGTGTCATTGTAATCATGAAATACCTCCATAATATTTTCATCATCATCCATATCATAAGTTAGTAATGTCCCAAAAACCTTTCTCTTCCCCTCAACTTCAAATACTTCTGGGCTAACATGTGCTCCATTATTCTTCATTACACATTCTATATAATCTAAAGGGAAATGAATGCCCAACTCCTTTTCCACATTCTTTACATTTTCTCGCAATATAGGCTTATCTGGTAATCTCCATTCCACTTTACTCATCTCGCACCATCCCTCTGAATTTCCTCAATTAATTACTACACATCTAAAACAGTTATAAGAGACCTTAATAAATTACATTTAAAATCTTATTTATATCTGTCATACAGTCTTTCACTAAATCGTAAAAACCAACATGTACATTATCTTCATATATCCAAAAAAGGTCTGTTCCATATGGTGCTTCAAATATTTCTAGCATTTGAGGTGCAATTGAAGACATTGATTCTGCATTAATTATGCAAAAGTTTTTTGGATTGTTTACATATTCATCATCATCCACTTCTGAAAAGATGTTCCAACCATTTAATTGAGAAATAGAACTTTCTTCTCGAAAACTATATCGAATAGGTACTCCATTCAAAACATTTCTAGATACAATAAACCCTCCATATGCATCATTTCTATTTACCATGTTCATACTCCTTTACAATATTAATAAGGCAATACTCTTACAACTTCTAAAGTCAGCCAGTTCAAAATCACAATCATTAAACACTGCCCCTATTAATCTCTTTATTCTTAGTCTTATCCCTTTTACAATCTTTATTATCTCTTATCCATCTTACGCTTTATGTATGCAGCAATTTCTGTTTGTCCGAATTCTTCAGCATATTCATAAGCATTCATATTCTTAAAGTTTTCTCCAGTGTATCTAATTGAAATATCTATTCCTTTTTCAACTAAAAACTCAACTACTTCTTTACGTCCGCCATAAATTGCTCCAAATAGTGGATTTCTTTTTGCTAAACTTACATCCAATTCGGCACCAGACTCTACTAAATATTTTACTATTTCCAAATGTCCTGCTCCTGCGGACAAATTTAATGCAGAAGCATCAAATGTACCGCTTCTAGCATTCATATCTATCCCTTTATTAATCAAATACTGAACAATTTCGATATGTCCTTTCTTTGCTGCAACATGTAACCACGTACCAAATGGTGTCATTGAATGTAAAAATCCTGGATTATCACCTATTAGACGTTTTACTTCATTAATATCACCAAGCTTAATAGCATTTCTTATTGTTTTATTTATACTTTTCTCCCCCAGAACATCATACCCTCTCTCTTCATCTAACAACTCTTCCTACGCCTCCTGAATTGCATTAAATAATTCGTAATACTCCCAATCTTTCATACATCCTCCCTACAAAAAAATCCCCACGTTTATGTGAAAATAATTTAAACAATCTTTCAACACAAATATGAGGACTTCCTTATTTCATGACTATACTTTACACATTTTATTCGTTAGAATCTTCTTCTTTCAATTTATATACCCTATCTCTTTTTTCATCATTTTTGATAAAAATAAGCTTTCCTTCTTTCACAAAACCTTCTAATAGTAAGCATACTTGCCCATATGCTTTAGGCTTATCAGTTGTGAATCTTTCATCTGATATTTTACCAGCTCGTATTAATTGTTCGCATAACTCAAGTGCACTTATTTCTTCAGAATTAAGTAATTGTAAAATATCCTTTTGTAAGGGCGATAAAGGTACAGGGATCTCGGCTACCTCCACCTTTTCTTTTTCTTCTTCAAATAAATCTTCAAATGAAATTTGATCCATTACACCTTTTCCTTTCTAACAATTGGTTTATATAACATGAACTGAATCCTATATGTACTGGAACTTTAAATATTATTTATTGTTATGTAGTACTTACCTTATTACATGAATTTCAAACTCATGTACATCATTTCATATAGTATGTTTTGATTATACCAAATATACGTTCTGTCTTCTATTGTAGAATTCGTTATAGCAGGAATGAAAGTAATAGTGAACATTTACCTCCTTGTTAGTTGTATAAACCATGTAAAAAAATAGAAATAACATTCGTAAATTTGTATAATGAAATGAAATTTTAGTTGTTTTCCTTTATTTGAGCGACTAATAATCACTAATCGCAAACTCTTAAAATTTTAAGAGTTTGCATTCTATTATAGGAAACGCTACAAAGGATTTATTGATTACTCCTGCTCCTAATTCGGAAGCATATGTGGTGAAACTATATAACACAAATACCCTAGCTCTTCGCTAAGGTGTTCTCAGTTTTATTCATAATACAACTCTTCTTGGCTTTTATTTATACAAGCATCATGTTAATAGAATCTTATAGCGGGAGGGTGTCTTCATTTTTCTATTACATCAATATACAGCTTCCATCTCAAGTGTACATTTTTAAATATTCAGCAATTTCTACTTGTCCTCTTTCAGTAGCAAATTCGTAAGCTCCCATCTCTTTCATAGTATCCCCTGTATACTTTACAGTACTATCAATACCATTCTGAACAAGATACTTTACAATATTAAGATGCCCACCATAAATCGCCGAGAATAGAGGATTTCTATTTGGGTCACTAACATCTAATATTGCACCATTATCAAATAAGTACTCTACAATACCAATTTCACCTTCACTAGCTGCATGTGCAATAGGCGCTGACTTTGGTACACCTTCATTACGGTTAATGTCCATACCAGATTCAACAAGAAATTTTATCATATCCAATTCACCAGCTCTAGCCGAAACATGTAGCCAAGCTCCAAATGGTGTTACAAAATTAAGTAAACTTTTATCAGTGATAATTATCTCTTTCGCTTGTTCTATATCACCTTTTTTAATGAAATCATAGATTTTTATCGCTTTTTCCTTACTTTCCATAGAATCCCCCTGCACTATTTTCATCTAGCTTAAACAGTTAGACATTGACTACGATACATTTAGCTAAGTGCTACTGAGAGAGCAGATTTAAGCATAGTATCAAAATCGCAAAAAGTTTCCATATGCTCGCCTGAGGGCTTGTCTAGTTCAACAAATTTCTTTTTGGAAACATTATAACAATACCAAGCTATATCTGAATCTCCGAAAAAAATCAGCTCATCTTCGTCTTTAATTGACTCCCATATTTCATTAGCATCCAAAAAACTATCCACCTCATTTATTGGCTTAAAATCTAAAAAACTTTGGTCAATCCAATATATTATTAATCCATACTACCTAATAGATTTGTTAGTTGCCATATCTTCATGATAGCTCTCCTTATTCTCAAGCATTGTACAAGAATTATATTTTGCTTTTTGTAAAAAACTTCTCCCCTATTTTATCACTTCTTGTTTTTTCTCTATCACTATCTGTTAGTTAATTCTTTAATTATCGTTTCAGCCTTATGTAATTCTTCTAATAGCGTATGTGGATAGTCATTGTAACTGTCCATATACGCACGCACACCACCCACAATGGTTATTCCCTTAATATCCTCGTTATTCTCTAATATTTCTAATGCTTTTTTATATCTTTTATATATTAGTTGTAAAATGCCACTATTAATATCTTTAACATAGTCTTTCTCTAACTTATGTATCACGACTTTTACTTGTTGAATTAACTGACTTTTCTTGTTCACTATGTCCTCCTATTTCTTAGCACGGATTTTATCATTATCAGTTCAGTAGGAAACCTTACAGGGATAATCCCTAGTAATTATCCATTTTTCATATACCTATTTTTAAAGTTTGTCCTTTTAATACTTCTATAATCGTTTCATATTTTCTAGCGTTTTTTTAAGCACATACTATTGCACGAATTAACGCCAATTTTCAAAAATATTTTTTAAAAATATCATCTATAAATAGCACTTTTTCTCCCTCTATTAATCATGTAATTTATTTAAAAACTCAGTGAAATCACCAGCAATATAAAACAGATTTTCTCTTGCTACTTCCTCTGCTTCTTCTGCCGTAATTCCTTCACTTTTCATCAGTATTTCTTTTTCCCACGCACCTTCATGTTCCCAAAAAACAACAATTGGACCTTCTTCATGATCCTTATAATCAAAACAGATTAAATTTCCTGCTGGATCATTTGCGATAGGTAAAATCTCTTTAGGGAGTGTAGGATTATATATTCTATATTTTTCAACAATGTATTCACTGCTTTGTTCATCAAAACTAAATAAACTACCAAAACAACGCTCTACTTTTCCTACATTAAATTCCTCTGGTAATACACTCGCCCCTCCATTTATCTTGACACAATCAATATAATCTTGGGGTAACTTGAATCCTAATTGTAAGCCACTCGATTTAATCTTAACTTCTGATACTTCTGAATCAGCATATTCCCATTGTAAATCTTTTCTCATAATACCCTCTCTCCAATCTAATCCATCTCTTTTATAGCATAATATTTTTTTCTTTTATAATAGTAGTACTTTTTGAATCCATACCTGTAGGATTATTTTCTATTAAGTCTTCTTTGACCCTATTAACATTTTTAATTTTAAGTAACTACTCAGAATAAAAGCTATAATCTATTTCAATCTTACTAAGGCCATCCAATACTTTCTCTATCCTATTAGTCAAGTCTGCTATTTCCTCTTGTGTTAGTTCTTTTGTAACATCTAAATCCTTAAATATCCTTAACCTCTTCGATATTCCTTTAACATATCCAATAAAGACCTTATCTTTGGATAACAATATTTCGCCTACAGCAGTATCAACAATAAAGTCTTCTACCTTTCCAAGGTTTATATACTCATTAATAGTTCTTGCTATTGCATATTCATGTCCCCTATTTAATTTCAAGTAATCATTATAGTCTTCATTAATTTCCTGAAATATTTCATCGTATCCCCATTCTTTCACGATATCATTCCTTTTATAGGATAAGAATCCTACCATTATTTTGGGTACCTTTAATTTTTTATACTTCTATTTAATAACCACTCCAACAATGGCTTTGCCTCACCTATTACGTGTATCTAGTTCTATACATATATTTCTTAGTAACATTTAGTTTACCACCCAGTATTAAAGCAATTTCATTCAGAATCATATATCTTTTAATAGGATCAAATTGTTCTGTTGTATAATCTAAAATTTCAGTTTTTTCATTTTAGTTAATATCCTTAAATTCCTCTTTTTTACTAGAATTTAATAGTTTTGCTATTTCTATTTGTCCCTGTTCATATGCAAATGCTAATGCATCCATATTTTTCATATATTCTCCCGTGTACTTAACGTGAATGTCAATTCCATTTTCAATCAGAAGTTTTACTATATCTATATATCCACCTTGAATAGCACCAAACAGCGGATTCTTTTCCGGTTCACTCACATCTACTTCCGCTCCACAAGTCAATAGATACATGACAATTTCAAGCTGTCCTTTTGAAGCCGCTTGGTTAAGTGCCCCATCACCATATACACCACCTCGCTTATTTATGTCAGCACCTAATTCTATAAGTCGCTTGACTATTTCAAGCTTCCCATGTGTGGCTGCAACATGAAGAAAAGTTCCAAACGGCCTCATCGACATATTCAAGAGCTCCGTATCTGAACCAATTAACTCAGCTACTCTTTCAACATTATTTTGCTTGATGGCTGTACGAATTTCTTTAGCTAGTTGAATATTTTGCATATTAATCCCCTTATCTCAACTTCTTTTTTTCTCTGTAAAGGTGCCGATAGTTTTAATTATAGCGTTATTCAAATTAATTCGTGATGGTACTACATTTAAAAAGTCTTTGCTTTCACACTCAAAACACTATTCTTTATGCTGTTTTTTTAGCATTTCCATCCCGTACATAAATCTCTTAATAGAATCCTCGTTCTTCAATAATTCACTTAAGTACAGTAATAAATCAAACTCTTCAGGATCTGCATCATAATAGATCATTCCTGGATCAATAAAAGGCTCATAAACTATATGACAGATATCTCGTCCTGCTATTGTGACACTAAAACATCTTTCAAATTTGGAAATATACCTATTTACACAAATTAAATTGCCTATCAATGTTTCAAATGAAAGTCCATTATAGAAAAAATATAGTTTGTTATTTTCAACATATATACCAACTACCTGTCCATCTTCACTAAATCCTCCAACACCTTGTCTAACCAACTGTACCTTGTTCTTTTCGACTATTGAATATCCGCTAGTTTCTAACATGATATATGTTCCTACCTCGGGGTAATTATTCATTATTATCATAAATTTCCCCTCCTAATTCTTTAATTCTAATAGTATATGTATTACATCATCTTTTTACATTGATTATTAAACTAATGTGAATTTGTATTAATCTACTATAAGTTTTAATATGCTCAATCCAGTACTAGTACAATCCATTGTACTCAAACTTTCTTCCCTTCATGGATATCCAAATATTTCTTTTCGAAATTAGATTTAGGTATGAGGTTAAATTGTATATTGTCATTCATACGAATTTGTCTCTGAAAGATCCTCATAATTAAAGTCAACTTTAAATTTACCATCTATCATCAACAGGTATCCTATATTGATAAACTCCAACAAATTCTAATTCATTATTTTTAAATTTAACCTTTCTTTCCTTAGCACTGCTTTCCATATTGTAAATTAAAATGGCTGCGTTAAATTTCTTTTCACGGTTTGTATTATTAAATTGTTGAATAAATTGATCAACGTAAGAAAAACCTTTCAATAAATCCTTTATATTATTTTTTGATTGACTAACCCATTCCTTTTCAACTAAATCGCGATCATAATAAATCAAATTAAAGTCCTTTTCGAAATTAGAAGATATACTATCTCCATTTTCTGTATATTCAGTATTTTTATAATTCAAAAATTCATCCTTACTCTCAAAATTCCCAACCCATATGGATACTTTCTCTTTCATAATTCTACTACCTTTCAATTCACATATTCTATTATAGATAAATTACCAAACCATTTATTAAACTCTCTGTTCCCATTAGTAGCAATGAAATTCTCCTAAACCCCTTCAGAATCAAAATCACACGAATCGTCTTTTACAAAATAATTTTTACCTATAGTTAAAAATTTAGTTCTCTAATTGTACATATTTCTTAAAATCCTAATTTGTTTACTCATAAATTATTTGATTAATCCCAGCAACACTTCACTATTTTGATACAGAATTATTATTTATTTCAAACGACTATAAGAACACTATTTCTACCATAACCTTTTAATCAATACTAGATATTTTTAATATATCCCCTAATTCTCCTAACTGGTTTATTTTTTCTAAAGCTAATTCAACAGGGATACCTTCCATTAATACAAATGGTAATTGTTTTGACCCTTTTAATAAATCGAACAATCCCTTTTTTATGATAAATACCTCTTGTATTTTCTTTAAATCCATAGCCCCTCTTATTGGTGGATTAATTAATATAAGATTACAAAACTTTCCCTTACACACTTCCCGCTCTTCATTCATAAATTCAACATCTATCGCACCGTCATTTACCCACTGTACCAAATTCTCACTTACTACAGCAGCATAGTTCAGATCCATTACTTCCTACAGCAACATAACCCTTTGCATACTCACGGACTTCATATGTTTTATTTCTTTCATGTATTACATCAACTCCAAACAGAACAACTCCATTATCATTTACAAATCCATTTGTATGCTTTAGTAATTGCTTATAAGTATTTGGGAATGCTAATCCCATTTCCTCTTCAACTTTTTCAATCTCAGTTTCATCAACTGGAGAATATAATTTATATGTCAACAATTTTTGAACATCTATCATTTGAATCCTCCTAGTTATTTTGTATTAATATTACTAGCTCCGATATTGGTAACTTCACTATGAGAGTTTTAATCGACAAAAATCTTTAATAATGCTACGTTTAACCTTCAGCTTCTTCATAGCGGATATAACTTTCCTTTAATATATCTAAATATTCCTCTGGATTTATCAACCTTAAATATCCGTTTAACATACTTCCAAATCCATATTGTTTCCATAAATCTATTATTTGTTCAGGAACTTTACCTGGATACTTTTCAACAATCTCTTGTGACGGCTTTTCGAAACATATAAAATCACTTATCTTTTCCATAGTATCCCCTTATCACAATTTCTCTAAGATTGAATTTACTTTTTCTAAATATAAATCTGCTTCGTCCTCTCTTATCTCAAGAAGAATCCCTTTAATTATTTGCTTTGTTGAACTATTTATATTTTCTAAAACATTCATATACGATACTACTAAACCTTTTGAATGTAAAAGTGTCCGATGAATTCTTTCCGCCCAGAATTCTGCATGAGGTAACATTTTAGGAATACTAATAGCTAATTTGCATAACCCTTCCTCTACCCCGGAATGTTCAGCAATATAAAAAATCGTTTCAATAAGGTAGTCACCCGCTGATGGCTCAGCAATATCATCCTCAAAAATTATACAAAGATCAGGAATTATATCATTTGTCCCTTTATTCGCTAATTCATTGAGAATACTCTCAAAAACTTCAATATCATCCCCTTCATTCTCTAGAAAACGCATTTTATATAAAATGGATATTCGCTCATTAAAATTCATTGACTTCTCCTCCTTTTTACAACATCGTTATTATAATTTATCACATATTTTCACATCATTATGTTCATAATACGTTCAATTAATCTATTATAATAAATTATTACTTTCTAATAACTGATACCAATCATCCTCTTTACTTCCTACGGTTTCACTAATTCCTCCAAATTGAACAAACTTATTACCTAATTCACAATATCTTTTTCCTACATAATAATGTTGTAAGAAATTATTAAAATCACCATATGACTCAATAATAAAATTTTGATTAATTAAATCTCCATACAAACAAGAAACTTCTCCATTAATCTTATTAATAAACAATGGATATCTTTCAATTTTCCCTATACAAATCCACTTATCAGCACCACCTGGCATGTCCTCCGTATAAAATTGAATACTTTCGCGTTTTAGATGACCATATATAGTAATTACTCCACCGTTCAACATTTCATATTTTTTTATAATAAAATTATAATCTTTCAAGGGACCTTCTTCTAATTTTTCATCAATCTTTTTTTCTACCTCTATAATTTCACCAATAAGCAAACAAAATGGATCATTACCTAAAATCCCCTTAATTAATTCTATTTTTTCTAATACTGATTTCTCCATTTTCTACTCCCACTCATTATCCATTTAACTATGATGTAACTATTACTGTACCCCTTTTAAAGGTTATTATTTTTCACTTCCTCAAACCACTCATCAGCAATATGACTAGCTGTTTTAACATCATCATTCGTATATACTAAATCATACTTATATTGAGCTTTAAACTTGCCACTATGAGCATCATATATCAATTTCATCTCAGTTGGCATGTCGCGCTCATATTCTTTGCATAATGCTTTTACTTTTTCGATATCTTCACATATTATACGCAATACCATAAACTGACGTTCTCTAGACACATCATATCTTTCGTCTCTATCCCCTAATGCATCATTTACTTTATGACATTTCACATGTATATTATTAATCAAATAAAAGAATCTACCTGAAATAATACCTTCTTCACATGAAGCATAAACATATACTTTATCCGCTCTATCTTCAACATATTCCATACATATAGATATCATATCCGATTGCAATTCACTAAACTTTTCCTCAAACTCTTTCATATTACTTTTTCACTCCTTAAATTAAAAGTTAAATGGCAACGTCTTGATACCCCACTTCAGTTACTTTTTCATTTAATAAACGTAGCCCAAGTCCATTCTCTGCATCCCATGTACAATCGAAAGTTATCCCAATATCTCGCTCTTCATTAATATCACCATATGGAACTACAATTCCAACTAAAGTTATCATCTTAAGTAATTGATTAATTGTTCCGATATGCGGATAATTTTCATTAAATTCAATATCATACCCTAGTTGTTGACGCTCTTGCTTGTAATAGTCTAAAATTGCTTGTAAAAAAACTTGCTGCAGTCGTTCCCAATTTTGCAATAATGAATTATAAGCAATATATTGTTCTTCATCAAAATTTCCGTTTTCTTCACCTTTAATCATCAATGCTATTTCAGCTTCTTTTCCACAAAATTCAATGGTAATGTCCTTAACCCATCCATATGTATATTCAATCTCACCAAAAACCACATCATTTATGATCATGTTTAACTCTCCCTGTTTACTCTCTTGGATTAATATCGATTTCTCTAATCGTATGAAAGTTACCCTCTAATATTAACTGTTTTTTCCAGTTGTTTCTATACTCAGTATCGTACTACTAATTGCTAGTTTTTCAATTAATTTTTTCGCCTTACCGTATGGAAATCTCTCTACTAATATATAAGGAGGATTTTTTGAACCCTTTAGCAAATCAATTGCGGAAATCTCAAGCCCTAATACGTTCTTTATTCTTATTAAATCTTTCAAACCTTCACTAGGAGTTTTCACTAACACTATATTACAAATATCAGACGACTTATTTATTGTTTTCTGTTCTATTTCACTTACGCAACCACTATTTATCCATTTTTTAAAATCAGCGGTAATTACAGTAGCATGGCTTGGATTCATATCCCCAGAACCAATTACTAACACCTCTTTTTCCTCTGCATGTTGAGCCATTAAAAATACATTACCCCCACCGTCATCACCAATTGAAACATACCCCCTCGCATACTCATCTACTTCCCATACCTCGTTCCTTTCTGCAATATGCTCCGTACTATAAATAACTAGCCCACCACCGATTGAAAAGCCATTTGTAAATCTCAATAAATCCTTATATACATTAGGTAATGTAACATTCATGCGATTTTCTACTGCTTGAATTTCAATATCACTCGCTGCTGATTTTTCTATCAAATCTGGAATATTAAATAGATTAATCATTTAATATTTCCTCCTAAACTATCAAGATATTTATACGTATCGATAACTTCCTTTCATCTCTCTATAATCCTGTCACTATAGATTTCATTAAATTCATAAAGTATATCGGTATGTAAGCCTTCATTTTTCATTTGGTAAGTAGACAATCATTTCCCCTTTCAGGTACTCACCTTTCCATCCACAAGGCCATCCTCCCATTTTATACACCTCAAATACCTTTTCATAAAAATTATCCACTTTTCCATTTACTAAACGATTTAGTCCACACATCTCAAGGTCTCTTTCTACTTCTTCAAGAATATTTATATGATCAATTGAAATAAATTCCTGATAATAGTTATAGTTATTCGAAAAAACTTCATATAACATATCTTTTTTTGATTCCATATTAGGGTTATAAGTTCCTTCTAATAATTTTGCACTTTCATCCGATTTAATATCATCCCAAACGATTTGGGTAACATCCAAATCTTGAGACCAAGCCAATTCCTGTGCTTTATCAAAATCATGGATAATTTCAATGTCATGTAATAATTCATGTAACTTTATATCATTCCTATCAAATAAGCTTCTTTTTTGTATATACTCGATAACTTCCTCAACTAATTTTGTATTTTCACCGTACTTCATCCCTGTAGCCACCTTTCGCGTCGTCCTTCAGTCCCATTCTCCATGCTGTATTCACTTAGGGATATTCATTTGAATTTCATTGATTTTTTGTAAGTATCTTTGCTCATGCAGAAGCTGCCTCGAAACCCCAATGCACTCGCTTTAAAACAAAAAACAGGTTAATCATAGTGATTATCTAACTATAATTAACTTTTCCTGCGTACATTATTGCATGAAATAGTTTATACAGTCGCTTTGAAATAAAGTTTAAACAAAAACAACTCTCAATCCTAAGTTTTACGATAAATAAAAAGAATCCATTTTGAAAAAGATTGATCAAAATGGATTCTTCTTCAGCAGATTTTTGTTTCGGCTTTATAAAAAGATTCGAGCATTTTCTGCCTGTATTGCTCCATCATCGTGCCTGATTGTTCTCTCAAAAGTGAAGAGTTGCTATTAAACCTTCTTAATATATTCATACACTTCTTTAGGTTTTATATTAAGCAGGTGGGCAATTTCCGTTATTTTCTTTCCTTCTTCCTTCATCTTTTTTACTTTTATCTCCAATGTTTGCTCGTATTCTTCTGCAATATCAAATAATGGACTTAATAAAGAGTGCCATATTTCAAAATCAGCAAATTTATTTCTTTCCAAAAACTCATTTAACAATATTTCCAATTCTTTAGTTTGTATCATTCTTTTACCTTCTAACACTTGTTTCTCAGTAAGAAAATCACCTATATCTTTCATAAAATTAATAAATGAGTCCATTGAATCTGCAAGAAAATCGCCACCACTCCAACTGTCCATTCCATGCATGATTGAAGATATAGGATATCCTTCCTCATTTAAATCAATAATAATTGGATCTCCACACATAGTTTCATATGCAATAACAACCCAATTTGCATCCCAAGTATCTTCCTCATCGGTTACAAGGGGGTTTCCATCGGTGTCAATGCTGTATCCTACTTGAAATTCATCTAATTGCTCAAAAGAAAATACATCAAAATTTACATATTCTCTAATTTTTTTATGTTCTAAGTTAATAAGTTCTAAATTTCTCTTAATCTCTACTTTTTGATGATAAGAATTAAATTGTATCATTGTCATTTTTACTACATCCCTATTCATACTTTATATGTATTCTTTTGTATCTAGTTGTTTACTAACAAACTAAGACAAGAATATTAATAATTGATATTGTTATTTTTTCTTTGCCTCATATAAAGATTCTGTATTGTGAAAATGTTTTTTTAAACACTCTCACAATTTTATTATCATATAAATATATCTTTGCTGTATTCCCTATAGCTATTAGAAAACAAATTACAATGAACTATAACGCCAAAGTCTCTACATGTTTTCAAATGTCTAATAAGATATTCACACCAACATTATTTACTAATAACTCGGTTAGAGATGGTGCAATTTTCACTGCCTCCTCAACATCCAAATCTGCGAATCTGTTATAGTATATTCCAAAACCATCTTTACCTTGTAGATAAATTAATGCACCCCCACCTTCATCATCACCAATTGCGAGTGAATGAAGAAGGTAATTCTGCACTTTATAAGCTTCATTCATTTCTATGCAATCCAAAGCTCCCCATATCCTAATATACATTTGGTCGTTAACATTAATTTCAACATTTGAAGCTAGTTGAATCATTTCTATATATTCTGTAGGTACATCTATTACCGAAAAATGCTGAAGCGCTTTAATTTCTTCTTCTTTCGAAGGAGGTTCTTTATTATCAACTGTATACATATCACTGATGTTATGTAGTATGTTCATTAATAATCGCTCCTTTCATGCTTAGTATATAATTCTCTGAATATGTATTTACAGGGCTACTATGTCGATGGTGTGAATAAGTTATTTATAAGATCTGTGAAACTCTTTGCCATCAGTATAATATACTCTTCTCTTAATTCATTATCTTCTTCAAAATAATCTAAATCACAGAAATACACATAACCTACATCTTCTCCCATGATTGACAAACATATTAGACTATCAGCTGGATCAATTCCTATCGGAACTAAATGATTTGGAACTACCTTTCCTCTATTATATAAAGAGTACATCTTTTCAAGATTATTTTCTGTTTCCTCAAAAAGCGGAAAAAATAGCATAATTGATGAAGTAATGTTAGCCCCCTTACTATTACAAATAGTAAATCTTCTACGATCCGTCTTTCCACCGTTGTTTAGTAACAAAAAGTCTTTATAATCCTCTGGAAGTACAATATTATATTTCATTTCAAACTCTTTAATATTTTGTTTATTTATAGATTCAAAGACATATTCAAATTTAATATCCATATGTTTCCTCCTTTAATATTTTATCTTCCTAATTTAGAAACCCCCGATATCATTTTAAAGTCCTTCAATTTAGTTAATTGAAGATTATTTCATTAACTCTTTAAAAACTTTAAATACTCTCCATCTTCTGTACTAAAACATCTACCTCTAGATTTCTTATTAGCTATCTCTAAATACTCTCTAGCTTTAGAGAAATCCCCTACCTCATAAGCCACCTTACCAGCCCAGAGTTCTCGTTCGCCTGTATCGCCTCTTTCAGGATCTGCGACAAATATTTTATCAACCCATTTTTTCATCCGTTCAACATCATTTAATAAAATTGAGATATCTAAAATACCCCATATTATTAAAAAACTTTCATCATAAATTACTTTATCACTTGGAAGTTCTCCCCATGCTTGCTCCAATAAAAAAACAGATTCTTCTAAATTATACTTATCAAACTCCTCATTACTCTTATCCATTAACTTTTGTATATAGGTACCTTTTTCACCTGTTACATAAGCCATTACTATCTACCTCCTAGATTTCCAATGTAAAAAAGCATCTTTTGTCGTTTAACAAGAAATGCTTTTCTTTACTTTAAAAAATATTTTAATACATTTAGTCAGGTGTAATGAGTATGCCTGGCCATTACATTAAATTTCTAATCTTCATAAATTATCGACCCCATATACTTAAGGTTCCTACCATCCAGTTTTGCTTCTTCAACAAGTTCTTCATATTCAAAATCATATAACCTAATGACAATATTGTATTGTTCTTCTAAATTTTCACCATAAAATTCTTCAAGTTCACTTATCATTGATTCAGAATACGAAGCATTCTTTAGTAATTCAGATAAAGAAGATGTGACATGCTCATTATATGTACATTCTAATAAGTCTTGGTGATACTCAGTGAAATCTATTTGAAAATCATTCATAAAACGCGAAGGAATCCTGTTCCCCTCATTATCATATTTTATTTCTACATACTTTCTTAACACAACTTTGCTACTACAATTTCCAAACCAAAGAGAAACAGCTCCTGGACTTTCCATATTAATCCTCCTTTCCAAATTTTTCAATCCCTACTGGTAATCAACCGGTCCCACTCTTTAACCTATAATGCACTCAGCTTCTTAAATTCCTTTTAAATGTTTCATTTCTTTACCAGTTAAATTATCAACAAATCTTATTTTTCCATTTTCAGAAACTAATTGTAAATCACTACCTATTGGTAACTCGTATATTCCCAGAATGGCCGGTTCAATATTTGCTACAGTATTAAAATCACACACTACTAAATTTTCAGGATTATTAATGTAATCATCATCAATTTCCGAAAAAAATCTCCAACCATTATCTACTACATCTATTGATTTCTCTCTCAATATCCATTTTAATTTTCCTGTTTCATTAATTATATTTTTGGAAATAATACAGGCCCCAGCTTTTTTAATAAATTCAATAGGTGCTTTTTGATTCATATTTTCCCCTCTCTTCAATATCCTGTATTATTATCCAATCAATCCCGTCTTCCAAATCATCTTCAATTTCTTCTAACAGCATAACCCCTTCTTGTTCAATACCAGCATCATATCCATAAACTTCAAAATATCTTTTCTTATATTTTGTATACCAATAATATTTACTGTACAATATGGTAGGTTTACCTTCTTTTTCTGCAAAATCTATTACATTATTAGAAAACAGATTATAATAATTTAGAAACCTCTTTAGTGTTGTATCACTAATATCATTTCTAACAACTAATTTATCTTTTTCTATTTCAATCATTTTTTCCAATTCTATTTCACTCATTACTCTCATAATACTACCCCTTTCTATTCTAGATAATATTTCACTTCTATTATCATGGAGTATGTACTTTTTAACAGCCTATTCTTGTTCTTTCCACTTTAAAAATAAATTCTTTTTCATTTACTTGCCTTATGTGAACTCTTTAATTTCTAACCTTAATTTTCTATACCTTTCAATACAAGTTCACCCTCAAATTATAGATTTTCTACTAACATTAAAAGGGTCCATATTACTTTCCTCTAACAACTCTTCAAATTTTTCCGTACCGTATTTCACAAAATATTCATATTCCGACTGGGAAATATAGAATCCTAACAGAATTTTGCCACCTTGCTCTCCACTTCCAGCACGTACATCACCATATTCTTCTGGAAAAGCAAATGGTGATGTAAAGTAAACTGCACTTTTATTGTATTTTTGAACAAATGAGTCATCAATACTTTCAATACCACTAATTGCTGTTCCACGTTCTCTGTATTCCTTTACTTTCCTCCATTGATTCTACAGAAAGAATAACGTATTTTTTATTTTGAGGGTATTACTTTTTGCTATCAAACTAACTTTTTTATTAAGGCTTTGTTAAAGAACAATGTTGATAGTATGCTATATTAATAACATAAGTTTTCATTAAAATACTTCATACACTCTTTAACATTCTCATGTACACCCATATTTTGATTAATAAATATTACAAATAGTTCTATTCTCTCCTCTATAATGCACTCGATAGCCTGTGGCACATATTTTTGATTTTCCATTTGATAGGCAAGACTACATAATACACACACTATATTCGTTAATAAAGCCCACATATACGATTCTTCCTCGGTTATACCTTTCAAACAACCAAATTCTACTATATCGTATCCATCCTGTGAATCAACAGTTTCGTATATATCATCAGCAGTAATTTCATTATTTGTTATCCATTCTTTACATATACCAATTACCCGTTGTCCTTCTTTATAAAAATCTTTATTCTTTACAATATCCTCATAGGTATTTAAAAGACTTTCTGCATTAATTAATAACGTATCATATTGCTCTACTAAATTCATATTGTTATTCCTCCTCTCTCTATGTATGATGTATTTAATAATAAGATTTCAGGTAGGTTTTAAATATCAACATTTACCCTTAACAGAGCCTTTATTAAAGATTGAATCCATAAAAAAGGAAACCCTCACTAACTTTCTCTGCTCCTTCTGTTGTAATCCCTTCACTCTCTATTAACACTTTTTTCTCCCATGCGCCTTCATGCTCCCAATTGATTACAATTGGATTTTCTTCATGATTTTTATAGTCAAAACAGATCAAATTTCCTGAAGGATCAATTGCAAAAGGAATAACCTGATTAGGAATCGTTCCTTTATAATTTTCATAAACCTTTAATATATTCTCTATGCGTTTTTCATCATAAGAAAGTAACGAGCCAAATCCCCTCTCTACTTCATTTACATCAAAAGCTTCTGGTTCCGCACTTGTACCATTATTTTCAAGTACACATTCAATATAATCTTGTGGAAAATGAACACCCATTTTTCGGGCTACCCCTAGCACATAATGCCGACTAACAAGTTTTTCTTGGTTATCCCATTCTATATGACTCATCTAAGTGGTTCATACCAATTGCACTTTATCTGGAATTTGGTGTTATTTCTATTCTACAAATGAATGTTACAACCTTCATGAGTTATTAATTCAATTTAAATATATCTATTAATTTTGATTTTTTAAAGGTTATTATTTTTCACTTCCTCAAACCACTCATCAGCAAAATCATCAGCCGTTTTCACTTCATCATTTGTATGGATTAAATCATACTCATATTCAGCTTTAAACTTCCCACTCTGGGCATCGTATATTAATTTCAGCTCAGTTGGCATAACTTTTCCGTATTCTTTGCATAATATTTCAATTTCTTCGATATCTTCACTTATAATTTGTAGAACCTGAAACATTCGTTCTGGAGATACATCATATCTTTCTTCTCCATTTTCCAATGCATCATTAACCTTGTGAAACTCTACATATTCATTATTAATTAAATAAAAGACACTACTAGAAATCATATCTTCTTCACATGAAGCGTAAACATATACTTTATCGGCTCTATTTTCAACATATTCCATACATATGGATACCATATCAGCTTGCAATTCATTAAATCTATCTTCGAATTCTTTCATACTACATTACACTCCTTTTATAAATTTTTAACTTTGCATTATCTTGCTTACCATCTATAGTGTAAGTAACTATAAATTTGTATAGACTCATATCATTCCCAAAGTATATTACATCAACCTTAACTGTTATTTCTTTTGGTAGTTGATGCCTTTGATTCAATAATCGTTAACTTTGGCGGCGGCCCTTTCGATAGGAACGCTGCATCTATACCGTTTCTCCCCACTTGAAACAGATCGGAAACATCTTTACCTAAATCACTGTCTCTAGCTACGATTTTTGTCACTTCTTCTCCAAAATCACTTTTATCATGAGAGAAATATTTAGAATTATCGATTTTTCTTTCCTACTCCTTTGCAACCTCCAAGTCATAATGATTACTAATAACATCTTTCGTATCCAACTTGTTGGCCAATTTATTTTTTCTCACGTGAATCTTTTAACTTCTTTGTCATTTCCCTCTATTTTTAATCTATTTATTTCTTTATCTAACTCTTTAATTTCTTTTGAGATATTGTCTGAAATGTTACTGCCAGAACTACCCTTACCCTTAACCCCACCACTCTCCAAATTCGAGATCCTACCATGAATACTCGCCTTTGGGGCATCATGGGCTTCTTTGAATTTCCCACTATAGTTCGTTCCAGATCTAACGACACTTCCATCTGGCAGTATTTCTACACCTTTAACGAATGGGGATACGGTGTCCAC
Source organism: Bacillus cereus group sp. BfR-BA-01383 (assembly GCF_022663495.1). Classification (NCBI taxonomy): domain Bacteria; kingdom Bacillati; phylum Bacillota; class Bacilli; order Caryophanales; family Bacillaceae; genus Bacillus; species Bacillus cereus group sp. BfR-BA-01383. The sequence goes on along the minus strand of NZ_JAKUFP010000013.1, from coordinate 44,080 downwards.
ATCTTTTGCTAATATATTTTCAATTATATAATATTCACGAATTATTTTATTTCATTAATCAATCCGTATATACAATCTATATTTTATTTGTTTATCAAGTCTTAAGATATCTATGAAAAAAGCACTTTTTGCCATAAATGACAATTAAGTGCTTTAAGCTCATATATTTTTAAGTAGCATAAATTTGTAAGTTTTAAAGTTATAATATGACACCTTTTATGTTTCGAGATAGGTATTATATTATAACTTATGCACTTGTACACATTCGTAAATTCCATGTCCATACCCATTATAAAATATAATCTCACCTAATCTTGTATGTCTGATTTTAACCTGTCGAAATATTGGTGTATACAATAATATATGATGGTAAACCATCATGGACTCCCGGCGTTAGCTCACCAATTTATTCATTTTTAAATGTTTCTTTTATCATAGTTAATTTATTTTCTCGCGTACCTTAATCCCCTTTAACTAAATAGTTTTTATTCTTATCTTCCCAGTATCTATACTCATAGAGTACTTGTTCATCAAATCGCTGTAAATAACCTTCCCAGTTATTCGGAATATATTCTTCAAAAGATATTGATTCCGGGTAATTAGAATAAAAAATTGAACGATCAAAATCTATCAAAAAACATGGATTATAATCATAATAGGTTTCTTCTCTATTAGTTCTTAGTTCCCTTAAAAATTCCAACCTAATATCTTCTGTATATTTTCCGTATTTTTCTATTCTTTCTAAAAGTTTAGCTATTGTAGTCTCATTTAAAATACTAATTCCTTTTCTTTCTTCTGGATATTCACTAGGAGAGTACCCAGCTTGATTATAATCTAAATACCATAAATCGGGTTCAGTTATATACCAATTGAACTTATTTTTATATTTTATACCTACTATAATATTTTCTGCATATAAGGGCTTAATCATTTAATTAGTTCTCCTCTCTTACTTAAATGGTACAACCATCATAAGCTTCCTATTCTTATATAATTAGCTGATGTAATTCCTCTTTAATAAATATCACTCAACATCTGCATTTTTCAGTCCTTCTATTACGTTATTTATTCGTCTCGATAAGTCTTTTATTTCTTCTAATGTTAGTTCGTCTTCTGCTTCTTTTGGGTTAAACATGCTTAAACTCTTTGTTATACCTTCAATATACCCAACGAAAACTTTATCATAAGTGATTAAAATCTCTCCTATAGCAACATCTACAATAATATCCTCTGTTTTACCTAAGTTATTGAAATCGTCTACTATTCTTGCTATTGCATGTCTATGTTCTCTATTTAGAGATAAAAATTCTTTATATACATCTTGAATTGCTTCAAACAACTCGTTGTATGTCCAGTCTTCCATAAAAATGCTCTCCAGTACTTAATAAATTGATTTTAGTTTTTCTCCGTTATTATGTATTACCTCTAATTCAATGTTTTTATATTTTTTCAAACTCTGCTATTACTTGGCTACAACTATCGTATGTATCTAGTTCTGTAAATAACTTAATTCTTCCTGGCGCCTCAGTATTATTTCCAAGCTGATAAGCAACATCATTTAATATTTAAATGTTTTAGAATCACTTACGGTACTGCCTTTAATTGGCAATCAAGTGCTTTAATTTCATATGTTTTATAAGTAACATTAATCCGTCACTATTCTTTTTTATCTTTTAACGCTCTTTTTCTTGCTGCCTGTTGGTATGCATTTCTATTTTTCATACTTAAATTTCAATTGCTGAATGAGGTTTTCTAAGCTATTAGTTATTTGTTTATACTCATTTAATTCAAAATCCTCAACTAAAATTTCACCTGTATTGTTGTCTAGCACTATTAACATGCCATTTGATTCAAAACCAATTGGGATAAATTTAAAAATATCCTCTTTAGATTCTGCATAGTCTTTGACAAGTGAAATAAAATAATTTGGTTCAATCCCCGGAATAACAGGGTGCAAATTAATATTATAAGAAGAAATCCATCCCGTTAATTCTAAAAACCAATACGAATTGAAATACTGCTTCACCGAATCATGTAACTGAACGTTATATTGACTTTCAATTTCATCAAAGGAAAATTCCACTCCCTTCTCTATTGGTTTCCAAGAAATATATCCATATTCATCTTCTTCACCCGAATATATAAATCCACCTACATCTTCATTCCATGCTATTTGCGGTAAGGAATTGTTGTACTCCATCCATTTATCTATAAATTTTTCAAAATAGTCTTTCATAACCTCTTTCATATTAGAAATCACTCCTTAATAAGTTTCTGTAGTAACTCTGAATAAATTTTATCTTTCCACATATTCCTGCTTCTTTTTCCATATTATGAATTCTACCGAAGCCTGGTTGTAGTTTTTGAGGTACTGGAAATACTTGTCCACCTCCACCAATATGATGATGAACTAATTTGTCCCCCCTAACACCTTTAACATCATATTGAGAGAAATATTCCCTAAACACCTTATCATTAACAGAACTATCAGTAAACGGATTCCTACCTTCTATTATTGCTCTATTATTCGGGCTGAACGCTTCTGGATGTCGGTCAAGGAGTTCACTCCAAAAATACTTTAAATCACGTCTCCATCCTTCGCATTAGTGTACTTTTCGCCTTTCCCAACAAAAGGCATCTCAACGACTGTACGTTGAGATGCAATATAAACTAGATCTATATTTTGAAGTTCTACACCACGATATGTTCTAATAGGATTATCAATACCACCCGTACCCTTAACACCACCACTCTCCAAATTCGAGATCCTACTCTGAATACTCGCCTTCGAGGCATCATGGGCTTCTTTTGCTTTTCCGCTGAAGTTTGTTCCGGATCTAACGACACTTCCATCTGGCGATATTTCTACCCCTTTAACGAATGGGGATACGGAGGACACACCTTTTGCTAATATATTTTCAATTATATAATACTAGAAATTTCTGTTAGCCCTAATTCATAAAAATAATTTTTATACATTCAAAGCATACCTATCTATAAAAAAAGCACTTGTTGCCTTTCGTAGACAATCAAGTGCTTGAAACTCATACATTTTTAAGTAGTATTAAATTTATAAGTTTTTTAGTAACAGTTCGACAGCCTTTATATGTTGTGACAAATACTAGGCAAAACTTACAAGTTTATATAAATGCATCCTACTTGTAGTTATTGCTTAATAAATATAGAATTCACTGTTTTATTCTCCTATTAACTTCTTTCTCATTTTATGTGTTTCTAAATCTGCTAATCTAACAGGAATAGGTAAACGACTCTCATTATTAATACCGTTCATAACAATTTCAGTACTTGTATCTAAATCAATCCAGTTCCCACAAGAAACAAAAATAGGTTTAACATTTTTTGTCGTTCTTAAAGTTCGACCATAGAATTCATTATTTATTACAATATCGGTGTAAGAGCCTATTTGATTCCCTGGCATAATAAAATCTACATCTCGAATTTTAAGATAACTTTTTGCTACACCAATGGTTGGTTTATATGGAGGAAGGTTACAATCTCATCACGGTTTACAAGGGAAATGGGCGGAAGCAAATTTAAGTCAATATGGATATGATCCAAAACTTGCACCAACAGTGACGGTTGAAACAAGAAAGGAGTTACCACATACTATTATTACTAATGCGCAGAACTTGAGACGTGATGAACGTGTAGCCTTAGGAAATGGAAAATGGAGCTCTTCTTTACAAGAGGAATTAAAGAATATAGTTTCTGATTTTGAAAAAGCGGGATTTTCTAAAGAAACTATTAGAGGAACTTTAGAACAACAATATAGAATGCTTGATAAATTAAAAGTAAAATATGAAAGGATTGAGTATTAATGAGTATACTTGAGAACTTAAATGCAGTTTTCACTTTAGAAACACAAGAACCTCCAGCAACTAAAGAAACGATTCAAGAATTAAAAGGTTTTTCATCAATAGATGTTCCTTCAGATTATCTAGAGATAATTCAACATTGTACAGATGCAGAGATTAATGTAAATAATGAAATATATATCCGTATTTGGAGTCCAGCGGGTTGTATAGAGATAAATGAAGCTCATAATATCCAAAAATATATACCTAACTCACTTGCAATTGGTGATGATGAAGGTGGGAAAGTGCTATTATATGCAAATGGAAAAGAAGGATTTGGATTGTATATGGTAGATTTTGAAGATTTACATATCGAAGAAGCAATTAAAATATCACCTTCTTTGAAACTGTTATTAATAGATGGCGTAGGTGTTGAAAAGTTATTGTTATAATTTTAGGGACATATAAAAACCACTGTATTCTGAAAAGGTATGGAAGAGACCGTGTGAGCTACGACAAGTTTTCAATTTTACTACCTACTAAATTAATCGCATGTTGCGCTCGCTCTCTAAGAAAACTATCAACCTGCTTCAAACGAGATCCGCCTTCTTCCACCCCAACTTTGGAAGCACTTTTAATTGTAGTAGTACTATTACCTGATTTTAAACCTGTTGTGACATTTCCAAATGCATGCAATCCTTTAAATCCTTTAGCTACAGGTGCTACATCTACGCCCCCCAACACATCGCTTAACCAACGTTCATTTGTGTCAAGTTTCTGTTGTGTCAACAATCTTTTCCCATTACTGCACCGGAAACTTCCATTACACCAACACTCGCTGTAAAGGCAAATAATGCTGCACCAGCTAGTGGAAAGAACACTGTAGACCCAGCTAACAATAGCGTCGTGCCCAGTATCCCCTCATCACGCCAAACTTCCTTATGTTCATGTTGATCTTTGATTGAGTCATAGTTAAATGCACAGCTATCTAATCTTCTCTTTTGATAGGTCTCATAGGACATGTTACTTTCCCGATTCTCTTTCTTATACGCCTCAAATTGAAATTATAATCTAATAACCTTTGGCTTGCACTCCTTAATAGCATAAATATAAAAAATGACTTTGGATTAATATCCCAAAGTCATTTTTAGTTCATATTCTCAAATTTTTTTATTAAACTGGCCATTTTATAGAGTACAATTCATAATAAACTTAAGTATTTTTTTTAACTAATGCCCATATACCATATTTATTATAAAATACATGATCTTCTGGAAAATGCCTACACTCAGCATACCTTAAAATAAAATTCGGACTGTTCTCATCTATACTAAACGTAGAACCATTTTCTAATTTAGGCTGCTCAATAAGATTGTATAAGCAAAAAATCCGCATCAAATCTTGAGCATATTGTGTTGTTACTTGATTTTTAAAAGCAATAACATCTGGTAATCCAAAACAATGCATTCCACATGTGTAGTAAAAATCTGTTTCTTCTACTACTGTTACAAAAGCCTGAAATAAATCTACTGTATCATTTGTATTATATATATTAGCCCACTCTTCAATTGTATTTGCAGTACCTGATGATTCAACTTTAACACCAAGTCCACCAGCCTTTAAAAGTACATTCGCAACTTCAAGTATCTTTACTACTTTATCAATAGATCCGCCTTCTCCAACTAAATATACAGTTAAGAAATGGTTTTTAATACAATCAAGTTGCTCTTCTGTAAATTTACCATTCCCTGCAATCTCGAAAGCTTCCGCCAAATGTTCATCATACCCATAAATCTCGGCTTCAAAAAATCCTATTGGTTCACCAAGCTTACCAATACTATTTCCTGCAAAAATATATCCTTCACTTTGTCTTGCCACTGATTCAACAATTTCACTTCTGTTTTTCCATAACCCTGGTATACATAAAATTATTTTTGAACTTTCCATAGTAACCTTTCCTCATCATTAGTTATTTTCTATCAACTTCTTTTAGCTCGCTAAGAATTTCATTAGCAACGGCCTCGAATCTTTTAGGATCGTCAGAAATAATTTCATTAAGCAAATTGATTACTGTTAGTTTTATATCATTATTCATTCCTACAAGAATTTTAGCATACTCACTTCTATATAAATCATTATTTAAAATTCTTATGTTTAGTAGCATTGCCCACTCTTTTGCACTCTCAAGCATTTTTGGTAAAGCTTTAGGCATCTCTGTTAGATATTTTTCCATTTCAAAATCTTCAATAAAATGAACTAGACCAAACATAACTTCTTCCTCTTGTGTTTCATCCTCAAATACTATACACAACTCTTTAATAAGCTTCTCATCATCACAATCTGCTAAGTTTTCTAATACACTGTCAAACTCTTCACATTCCGATTGATTTTTTAAAAATCTACAACTATATAATCTCTTGATCTCAGATTTGCTGTCCATATAAACTTCTCCTTTTAAAAGAATTAGTCAACTACTCCCACTGAGATAAAACGTTTCAGTGGGGGCTTGAGTTTGAATGCTAGGTCTTTTCGTCTATCACTAGACTTTTTCTTTCAATAGTCCAACTAAAGCTAGTTAATTTGGATATTTTACATATTTACTAGCTAATAATGCAATTCTATTTTTCAGAAAGTTCATTAACAAATTCTGTGAAACTAGAAGCTATTTTTCTAATAAATTTTGGTTCTAATTCTCCTTCATCATCTATATGGTATGTATGACAGTGATAAACACTACCTATATCGCTACCATGGATTGATATGCATATAATGTTATCAGCCGGGTCTTTCCCTATCGGAATAAATTTAGAGGGTAATTTATTCCCCTCGATATAATAATTTAAAGAATTTTGCAGATTATTTTCTGTTTCCTCTGATAGTGGAAAGAACATCATAATTGATGACGTAACCACATCATCTTTCGTACTAAATCTCCTTCTATTAGATTTACCACCATTATCCTTTAATAAAAAACTCTTATAATCATCTGGTAATTTTAATCCATTATTTTTTTCAAAGCTCTCTATATCTTCTATTTTAATTTGTTTGAAAGTATATTCAAAACTAAGATTCATAATTCATTAACCTCCAACTGATTCATTTTCACTAAAATTCAACGAATTTAGTTTGTACGAGTTCATTAGTTTCATATACATTCCATGTGTTTATATTCATCGCCCAGTAAAATGTCATCTCGCCTATGCTCGCACTTCTGTTTCTATTCTATCATTGCACATTGTACTCCATGATAGTACAACCATCATGAAGTACGTATTTTCAAACACCCTATTATTTTTCCTGTCTACTTCACATATACTTTGTTTTTTATTCATGTATGTAGTTATAATACTTACAAAATCATCATTATGTTTTTTATATTAAGACCGCTCTTCTTCATACTTTTTCATTCTTGCCATCAGTTCTTTGTCTATTTCATCTGTTAGTTCTCTATTTAAATATTTATACTCAAAATATTCAATTCTATCTGAAGGTCCAAATTCTGAATCATTCCAGTTAACATAACTAAACCGAACTGTTAATTCCCCTTCACCATTCACAATCATTGTAACTGAAAACCACGCCTCTTGTTGATTATCAATAAATACTTGTTGTAATTGAACTGTCAAATCAAATAATTCGTGCAGAAATTGATTATAAATTCTTCTATCAACATTATACATTCTAGGTATATAGTGTGAATATTTATATTCTTGTTTTTCATCTACAGTTGTATAGAAAAAATAAACTCCTCCTTCCCTATCTTTCACCTCACCATTGAAGTAAAACTCTTCCCATTCAACAGGTATCATATCGTTTATCTTTTCAGCAATTTTACGATAAATTTTATTTAATTCATTTTCAAATGACATATTATTAACCTCCTGCCTTATTTAAAATTTCACGTATAACTGGTTTCTTCCCTTGAATTTGATATTCTACCATGAACGAATTTGGTCTCTATATACTGGTTCAATCTTTACTGACACTTTTTTAGGAGGCTTTCCACCTAGTGCATTAGCCCACTCTTGCTCCATATTATACCACTCTCCACCAGAGCGATTAATTTGTCTATTTTGAGCAATCAAATTATCAATATCTCCAGAACCATGGAATTGAGTTCCTATCAAGTGCCCACCATCATCAGGTAACCTATCTTCGCGTCCTGCTGCCACTTGCATTCCTTTTCTTCGTTTTCCTTTTTGAAGTATTAATTCTCCTGCCTCAACATCTACTATTCTACCAAGCTCATCTGTTGTATATTTATAACCATCCTCAGTAATCTAACGCTCGTTTGGTGCAAGTTCTTTCCTTCCATTTTTCCCTTTAATAATTTGCTTCCCAAGGTCCCCCTCATGTATTTCCGTTATCTTAGGAGGATTACCCGTACCCTTATTTAAAACCGAAAGCGATAATTGGGTTACCAATTATCGCTTACTAAGTCAAACCATTTGATGTACTATAAAGTAACAATTATTTTATTATCTATGATAGTTCTAAAATTGGTGTAATTTCTCATCATGTTATTACCATATGCACTAACTGCTTCATTACCACACACCATACTTTCATAGTTATCTTTAAATTCTTTTTTTATTGACTCTTCCAAACTGTCATAGTATCTTTTGATAGCTTCCTCTGCCAATTCACGCGACCCGTGCGTTAATATAAAATTAATATCTACCATATAACCCTTTTGAGGATAAAAACCCCTTTCAACAACCTCTTTTACAAAGTTGTTCAAATCATTCGCGCACCTTTCTACAATTGGCATAAATACACTATTTAACCAATTAGTGAATTCGTTAACTGTCCGCTCCCACTCTTCCTCATTTGCTATGTTCCAATATAACTGACCGCTTGGTACATTGCACTGACGTGTATTAATATGAAATATTTTATCTTTAGATTTTAAAGGAAGAATTGCGCATTCACCATAAAATACTACATTTTTATCAGATATATTATTCCAACTTGTATAAAAGAGTACCTTATAAATGAAATTTTTATCTTTTTTACTCATCCAATGACCAGACTTAGAATATTTCCAGCCATTATCTAAATACTTTTCAGATATTAGATTACATACGCGCTCAAATGCTTTATTTGCTTTCATATTACATCTCCAATTCAAACTACCTAAGATTCATATATTTTAAACTCAATCCTCAAATCTTGAGTATTCTTCCTAAAAACCTCCAATAATTTATTACAATTTTCAGTTGGTTTATATTTAAATCTTAAATCGAATATAAAGCCATCTACTAACTTAGCATCCGGATAAACACTATAGATTTGCCCACTTTCAATAAAAGATACATAGGCATTAATTTTATCTTGTAACAATGTTAAGTGCTGAAGTTCATTTTCCCAATCTAAATGATCTGCAATCATTAATGCTAACTTATTTTCACCCATACTCTTGCCAATTCCATCTATTTTATTTTTGTCTAATATCGACACTTGTCTCTCACCTCATTTATTCATCAAAATAAGTTGCCCCTTCAGGACGAACAATTTGCGGTCGTGTTCCACTAGGCACTTCGTATCCCCCTGAAAAATCTCCCTTTCCTTCACCTACGACCACTCCACCAGAATTCTTCAATTCAGGGAATCCCTTTTCTTGATTAGTAGTATATGGAGCAGTAGCGGAACTTTTATATTCTTGTATAATAACATTCCCATATTCATCAGATGCAATTGCATCAACTCTTACCTTAGTCCCTTCATGCGTAACAATGGTTATTTCTCGTTGAGCGTTTTCATACTGCTGTGAAAATAGATTAAAACTTTCATCAGAAAATTCTTGCCCCTGCTCTTTAAGTGATGCCCATTTTTCACTTGATTCTTTCCACTCCAGTGGCTCTTTAGGCGCTTCACTATTCTTATATTTCCTTTCACAATATACATCATACTTAGATTGCAACTCAGCATCTTTAACTCTACCGGTATTATCAAGTAAATCAGAATTCCCTTTTCCAACTTCACCCGTACCCTTACTAGCAAGAGAAGCCTCTACACCCTTAATCTTATCATCTATAATCTTATTACTTTCTGTATGATGCTTATTCACCCAGCTTTGTTTAGACGTTATTAAACCTTAGTCGTCACTTTCAAAACTTTTCGATTTGGCTGTCATATCATCTATGCTTTTTGCTGTTTTTTTCCAAGCTTATCCCCTTATGAATTCTGGATTTCTCTATACTTAGCAAATTTGCAATAGCATAGGTAGTAGTTTGTTGAACCTCTCTGTTAAATAACCGTTCTATTCTAAAATAAAAAGGGGTATCTCATAAGCAAGTGAAACCCGCCACTTATAAGATAGCCCTTTAATTTTAACGCTCTATTAATCATGTAATTTACTTAAGAACTCTGTGAACGTATTAGCAACAAAAAATACATTTTCTCTTGCGATTTTCTCTGCTTCTTCTGCCGTAATCCCTTCACTTTCCATCAGCGCTTCCTTTTCCCATGCATCTTCATGTTCCCAAAAAACAACAATTGGATTTTCTTCATGATTTTTATAATCAAAGCAAATTAAATTTCCTGCTGGATCAATTCCAAAAGGAATTACATCTCTAGGTAAGGTAGCACGGTAGTTATTATAATCTCTTACAATATAATCACTACTCTCCTCATCAAAAGAAAGTAATGCACCAAAAACTCTTTCTATTCCTTCAACATCAAAACAATATGGTATTACATTAGCCCCATGATTTACCTTTGCACACTCGATATAATCTTTTGGAAACTCAACTCCCAGTGATTGACCTATTTTCTCCACAAATTCTTCCGTAACCGAATCATCCGCATACTTCCATTCTAAATTCTTCATCTAATTCCGCCTCCCCATAATCTATTTCCACCTAAATGATTCACACTATGAACTTCTTTTATTACTAATTGCATTTTCCCCGGTATTTGATGATGATGCCATATTAATCCATCTATTCTAGGCAAACCATCATTTATTTGAGCTAACTGCTTTTTAGTGAATAATTCTTTTGAGATTTCGCCTTTCTCAATTGCTTCTTTTACCAATTTAGTACATTCCCTAAATTGATCTGTATCTTTCATAACATAGAAATCTTTCTCTAACTTTAAAGAAAACTTAACATCATCCCCTTTAAATATTGGGAATCCTAAAATATCAAAATCTACTCCTTTTTTCACATGTGTTCCTCCTGCTAAAGGCTTATTTAATATATTATTTTTCGTTTTAGTATTCAAATATGTTTCTGTTAGTCCCACGACTTCTTTAAACTCTTCAACACTATCATACCCAAATTCTTTGATAGTAGTATCATCTACTTGTTTTAAGAAATCTTCAACACTATCATATCCCTTAGGCACAATTGATCTATTAATCAAATTTCCGTCTTTATCGTAATTATTTTTAATTACTTCGTCAATTTCAGATCTATGAACAGGATTACCCGTACCCTTAGCAAGTTGATAAGCGTCGTCCTTAGCTGCCGTACTTGCCTTTGAAAACTTTCCAGCTACTTCTCCAACAGTTGAAGATTCTATATAAGGAAGCCTCATTCCTATTCCAGTATCCACCATCCTAACTGCTACTGGAATAGGAGTATTTTTCATCGCATCTAGTGCATTCTTTAAAGTCTTATTTTCCTTAAGCGATTGTACCACATTATTTCTACGCTAAAATGCAAAAAAGCACTTGTTGCCATAATTGACAATCAAGTGCTTTAAGTTCATCTGTTTTTAAGTAGCGTAAATTTGTAAGTTTTGTAGTAACAGTATGACACCCTTTACATGTCATGACAACTACTACGTTAAAACTTACGAGTTTGTACGAGTTCGTTAGTTTAATATACATTCCATGTGTTTATATTCATCGCCATGTAAAATGTCATCTCACCTAAGCTCGTACTTCGTTTTCTATTCTATCATTGCACACAGTACTCCATGATGGTACAACCATCATGGAGTATCTATTTTCAAACACCCTATTATTTTTTCTATCCACTTCACATAAAATTTATTTTTCATTCATCAATATATTTTTTAATCGTGTAATTTACTTAAAAAATCAGTAAATGTATCTGCAATGTAAAATACATTTTCTCTTGCGATTTTCTCTGCTTCTTCTGCCGTAATCCCTTCACTTTCCATCAGCGCTTCCTTTTCCCATGCATCTTCATGTTCCCAAAAAACAACAATTGGATTTTCTTCATGATTTTTATAATCAAAGCAAATTAAATTTCCTGCTGGGTCAAATGCAAATGGAATTAATTCTTTAGGTAATGTATCACTAAAATCATTATATACTTCAACTATATATTCGTCACTATTTTCATCAAAAGATAATAAAGTCCCAAAAACTCTTTCATGATTATTCACATTAAATATTTCTGGTTCCACATTAGCACCATTATTCACAGCTACACATTTTATATAATCGTTTGGAAATTTAACACCTATTTCATTACCAATTTCCCCTACAAAATCTTCACTTACAGTTGCATCAGCAAATTGCCACTCTACTTTTCTCATCTAATTCCATCTCCCCATAATTTATTTCCACCTAAGTGATTTACTTTATGTACTTTTGAAATAACTAATTGCATCTTGCCAGGGACTTGATGGTGATGCCAAGTTAATCCTTTTATTCTTGCCTTACCAGCATTTATTTGAGCTAATTGATCTGGAGAAAACAATTCTTTTGGAATCTTGCCTGAATCAATCGCTTCTTTTAATTTCCTTGTACATTCCTTAAACTGTGCCTCATCTGGACTAATATGTAAATTCTTATCTAGTCTCATTGTAAATTTAACATCGTCCCCTTTAAATATTGGGAATCCTAAAATATCAAAATCTACTCCTTTTTTCACATGTGTTCCTCCTGCTAAAGGCTTATTTAATATATTATTTTTCGTTTTAGTATTCAAATATGTTTCTGTTAGTCCCACGACTTCTTTAAACTCTTCAACACTATCATACCCAAATTCTTTGATAGTAGTATCATCTACTTGTTTTAAGAAATCTTCAACACTATCATATCCCTTAGGCACAATTGATCTATTAATCAAATTTCCGTCTTTATCGTAATTATTTTTAATTACTTCGTCAATTTCAGATCTATGAACAGGATTACCCGTACCCTATGTTGTAATCTTAAACCCTCACAATAAAAAAGCAAACCATGTAAACCTTATTAAACTACTTCTTTTTCTTCTACTACCGGCAATTCATAAGCTGTTTTATATTTCATCATGCCATATACAATGTTTACAAGCCTTCTCATAATACATACCAATGCTTGTCCTTTTGTTTTTCCCTCTTTAAGTTTCTTTTGATAATACGCATGAAACACTGGGTTTCTGGGTAACTTACTTCCTTTTACTACTTGCACTTGCTGTACAGCTAAATTATAAAATAAAGCGTGTAGCGCCCTGTTTCCTTGTTTGCTTTTGTGTGTCTTACCTTTCCCACCAGAACCAAAGTAAACAGGCGCAATCCCCGCGAATCGTGCTAATTTGTTGGCATTTGGAAATCGCCTTACATCCCCAATTTCTGCAATTAATGCTGATGCCGTCACAAGTTCTATTCCCGGCATCGTCTCTAATTGATAATCTAGTAGATTTAATAACCGTTTTAATTCTCTTTCGATGTATTTCATTTCCCTCTTTTTAAACTCAATATCCCGTACAATACTTCTTACTAAAAAATCTCGCGTTTCTTGATACTCTTTCATTGTTTGTCCATCTTCTTTTACAAGTTTTAATATGTCGCTTGCTTTCTTTACTGAACATGTATTGTTGCTAACGTCTAATAAAAAAGTCGTTAATTTTTTTACACTAACACCCTCTAAACAAGACGGTGACGAATATTTCTCCCAAAACGCTAATGCTGTTTTCCCATCTAATTCTGAGAAAAACTTTTTATAGCTTGGATAATGATGGTTTAATTGAATATGTAGTTGGTTCTTTAATGCACTTTGTGCTTTTACTAATGCATTCCTTCTTGAAACCAATTGTTGTATCGACCAAAATAAATCGTTTGGATTTACATTTGGTAGTTGCTCAAATTTGTTTACCAATATACGTGCCACACATTCCGCATCCCAACTATCATTTTTTTGTATCATCACTTGGCTTTTTCGTTCTAAAAATGATAAAGCTGGATTTACTTCTTTCACTATTCGTTCATGATCTACTAAATATTTCGCTAACGCTCTTCCGTAACCACCAACATCCTCTAAACCAAATACAACTGATAAACCATCACTCACATATGTCTCTACTTCTAATAAAAACTTCGAAAATGCCGATGGTTTATTATCAAATTGTATTTCTCCTAATTTCTCTTGCCAACAATTAATCATAACAGCCGTATGCTGCTCTTTATGTAAATCTACTCCTACATACAAATAGTTCTGCCTATGATGCATAACTCATCCCTCTATTCAATTATTTAGTCATATATAAAAATGTCGGCAACCTTAGTTCGAGCGTTCATCTTTCGATGCGCATAGGTACGCAAGCCTATCCATTTTCATAATTTCATAAGTACATATAGTAAAATGAGCGATTTTTTTAAGTACGACTGTTATATAATTGCTGGATGTTTCCCATTTGTTTGTATTTGCCCGTATGTATACACCCCTCGATAAAAGTTCTCTCGGTCTAACATACGTTTCACTTGTACTTTCGTAAACAGCTTTCCTTTCTCTGTACGATAGCCCTCTACATTAAGTCGTTCCGCTAATTGAGCAAGTGACCAATGCCTAAAAAAGTGTCGTAACTCAAATAGCCTACGTACAATCATTGCTTTTTCCGCATCTACTTCTAGTACTTTTTGACCTTTCTTTGCCGTGTAACCAAACATCACATCGCCACCTGCATATCCACCTTGTTCCGCTTTCTTCTTTCTGCCTCTACTTAGCTTCAATGCAATCTCGAGACGTTGATATTGGTCTAATAGCTCTAACATGCCATTTACTAAAAAGTCATTGGGATCATGTGTATATATACTGTAATTCGGTTGTTCAATTGCTTTCACATCAACCTCATGTTTCTTTAGTTCTCGTTGTATTAACACTTTTGCCATATCAGAGCGCCATAACCGAGATGTATTGAGCACAATAACTTTGCTTACTTGATGATACGTCATATCTGACAGTAATTCTTGTAAGCCTTCACGTTCAACTGTTAATCCATCTTCATCTACTGTCGCTCCGCTAATTCCTTTATCTTCGTATATGTGAAGCAGCTGTAGTTTATTTTCAATGCAGTACCGTTCAATTTCTTCTACTTGATACGTTAGGCTGTATCCTTCACGTACTTGTCCTTCTGTTGAAACTCGTACATAGCCAACTACTTTCTCTTCCATATCAAACTCCCTCCCGTTACAGCGATTACACTCCCTGTAACGTTTACCCGTTTTTTGCGGATAACGTGTGCATAACGTCCACCCGTTAAAACGTACTTTACGATGATTTCAAAAAATAATACAACCCTTTATTTTTTCCTCTACTATCGTCGTACGCTATACATAGCCATTACAATCTATAAAACAACAATAAAAATTTAACACTTAATGCACTTATAAAATTATAGTGCTCTTTTAAATTTCTACGCTAAAACGCAAAAAAAAACACTTGTTGCCTCTAGTTGACAATCAAGTGCTTTAAGTTCATATGTTTTTAAGTAGCATTAAATTTGTAAGTTTTATGGCAACAGTATGACACCTTTTATATGTCGTGACAACTACTACGTTAAAACTTACGAGTTTGTACGAATTCGTTAGTTTTATGTCCATTCCATGTCTTTATATTCGTCGCACAATAAAATGTCTTCTCGCCTAAGCTCGTACTTCATTTTCTATTCTATCATTGCACATAATACTCTATGATGGTACAACCATCATGAGGTCTTTACTTTTTAACAGCCTATTCTTTTTCGTTCTCATGCCTTACCTGGCTGTGTATACAATTTTAGTACCACATGCTTTATCACTCTAGTATATAACCTATAAATCCAGTAATAAATACTTAGACAGTTACTGTAGCTAATCGTGTTAGTTTCCTTCACTAAATCACAAACTATTCATCCCATTCCTCATATACAACTGACCCCATATAAATTAAATTTCCACTTTTAAATTTAACTTCATCTATATCTCCATCGTACTCAAAATCATATAATCTAATAACAGAATCATAGATTTCTGGAAATTCTTCCCCGTAATGTTCCACAAATTGTGATAAAATTTCCGTTTCGTAAGAGGAACCACTTAAAAGGGTAGTCAACGATGTAGTGGAGTCCCCTATCAAGGTGCTCTCTAATAAATCTTGGTTATAATCAATAAAATCAAGATTAAAGTCTCTCATGAATTTAGATTGAGTTCTATCCCCAACTTCATCAAACTTAATCTCAACATATTCTTTTAGGCTTTGCTTAGTTCTAAAATTACCTATCCATAAAGACATTACGCCTGGATTTTCCATAATGAATCCCCCTATATACAAATTATAGTAACATCAATTATCTTAAGCCTTCCGGTAATGAATTTATTCCATCTTCCAATCTATAATGTGCTCAATTTTTTAATCTTCTTTTAAATGTACTATAATCTAGAGAACTATCAATAATTTTTAACAACTCATTATGTGCTGTAGTAGAACCTATATCACCATGTTTACCTATTGGATTAACAAAATGAACTTTTTTCACCCTTAATAAAACGATTAAATGGACAAAAAAATCCACAGTGTAAAAGTTTATCACTGTGGATTCTTACATTTATTTTTCTTGGTAATGCACCATATCATAAGGGTAGTACGAAGTATCTTTCAAAGTTGAGTCATCTAATTTTAAAATTTTTACGATTGCTCCACTTTCAAAACTCCAGTAACCACTATAAATGTCATTTTTATTTTCATGTGCATCGTACCCTGTTTCCGAATAAGTTCTCAAGAAACTTTCACTATAATAATTGGCTTTGAATTATCTCGACCGCTTTCTAGTTTAACATGCCCATCACTTGCTTTAGCCATTTCACTTTATTCTTTAAAAATCTTTCTCCTTCGCTCATAGAATCTAGTGAAATAGCACATACTATCTTAATTCTAATTTAAGTTGCTGTTTTAACAACTTCAATAATATCATGAAAATCTCGTGATAATTCTTCATTTCTACCATCTTTATACATGAAATATCCTTCCAATCCTCTATGAATAATAGCAAACATAGTAGGATGGAAATTTTTATCTGTGGAATTAATAAGAAACTGGCTAAATTGAACAGCAGACTCTAAAGAATAATTTAGTTTTTCGTTTAAAATCTGAATCATAGCACCTTGTATGTCAACAGGTTTAATATTTTTTTCGTGTCCTAATCCATTAAACATTCCAAAAAGGTATGCACCTAAGATTTGCTTTTCTTGTTCATCATTGATGTCTATTTTAAAAACCTTATATATGGTAGTATTTATAATATTCATACATTCATTAAGGAAATCTTTATTTTTTTCCAAAAAACTTCACTCCTTATCATATAACTTTTATATTTCCTTTAGGATATTCTCCAGTCCACCCACATGGAATATAACCATTTATATATATTTCGTATAAACAATTATAAAATTCAGACTCGCATACTAAAGAATAACTTTTATATAGTGCGATATTCATTATATCAAATAAAATTTGACTTTTCATGTTTTCTAAAAGTTGTCCTTCACTAATCAGAACAGACAATTTTTCATCAACAATAGGAATAATTTCCTTCTTTATATCCATCGCTAAATTATTCCAATTTTTATTATACATTTCTTTATAATTCTTTGATAAATGTGAAGTAACATCTCCTATTTTATCTAAACAAAGGTTCTCCCACTTTAATTGATTAATACTTTTACTAGCCAATTTTAAAGTTGGTACTATCTCAAAATCAATTTCTAATTTTCTAGTGTGTGATAAAAAATCAATTCTACATAAAGACTTCACGACTTCATTTTCTAATCTCACTTTACTTCCTCCATCAAGGTTTTGGTTTTGGTTTTGGTTTTGGTAAATTAATTCTCCCCGGTATTCTAGGTACGAAATCATCAGCCAAAAGACCAGCATTTATTTGTTGCTTGATTGCTTCTGAAACTGCTTTGTTTACTTGTGCTTCTGATAACCCTGCATTAATTAAAGAATCTCTCAATGCATTGTTATAGTCTGTTAAATTAGGCTTAAGCCCTGCTAGATCTCCATTTTTCCTGTAAATATTCCAAAAATCTTCTAAACTTTTATGAGCATTGTAATGGGGGCTATCTATATCTTTAAATATATTTCCTTCCAATTTTACAGAAAGTCCGTCATTTGTTGGAATATAGTCTCTAAAAGCAGCATCTTGATTCAAATGATGTGCTTGACCTGAAATTTCTTTATTTTTCCTCAGATTTTTGTATGAATCAATTAAGATATCATCGAATTCATTAGCCCCACTGGCTCCCTTACCAATATTACCCGTACCCTTACTAGCAAGAGAAGCCTCTACACCCTTAATCTTATCATCTATAATCTTATTACTTTCTGTATGATGCTTATTCACCCAGCTTTGGAAATCTGTACCACCTTGTTTAGATAATAGTAAGCCATTTCCGTCAACTTCAAAACTTGCCGATTTGGCTGTCCTATCATCTATGCTTTTGGCTATTTTTTCGCCAAGTTGATACATCTTTTCATTTCCGGATTTCTCCATTTTAAGGCTTGCTAGTTTCAAACGGTCAAGCATAGTAGCTTTATTATCACGCAATGATTGTACCACATTTTTACCCAAATTTGGATTAAAACCAGGCATTCCTTCTTTGAATTTTAATAATTTCGCTAAATCAGCTAATTCACTCGTGCCTTTGAATGCTTTTACTCCTTTTCCTAATAGCCCTACAACTGGGATTGCATCTAATCCACCAAAAATGATGTTTCCTACCCGCTCTTCTTGGCTCAATTTCCGGTGTGTTCCCCAGTCTTCTCCGTCGATACCGCTTTTTATTTGTACAGCGCCATATACAACTGCGGCAGCGGTCCCAAGTGGTGGGCAAAGGATTGTTGTGATGATGATTCCTAAGCCTATTCCTATGTCTCGCACCATTTCTAGTTTTTTCTGTTCATCTTCTATCGATTTGTATTCAAATCCTCGTGTGGATGGGACTACTTTCTTGTATTCTTCATAATTTAGTTTTGCATCTGGATTTTGTTTTTTTAGTTCTTTGTACTCCCCTCTCAGTACGTTATCAAATGCAGGTGAATCTTTAAAAATATCTTCTACTGTTATTTTATCTTTCTTCTTCTGTATTGTTTGTGGTACACTTCCGTACCCTGCGTGCGCATCTGGTAATACTGTCGTTGTTGTAGAGCCAATTCGGTTATTTGTTTCAAAACTAAGAATAGATGTATCTCTCATTTTTTGAGCGAATTTATCCATTTCTACTAAAAAAGGTTTATCTATATGTTCAGAGACCAATCGCCCTGCTTCTCCGCAATATTTTTGTAATGTCGTATAGCTTTCAAGTAATTCCCCGATTTTTTGCGATTGATCTTTTGGGTTAAAATGTATACTACCATCTGAGTCTAAATCTCGTATTCTTCCATCAATTTTTTTCAATAATTCATTTGCATGCCGTAATTTTATGAGTGCATCTTTTGTAATTCGATTCATACCATCTCCCATGTTTTGCCATGGTTCAGGTCTATATTTCACATCCATTTCGTTTTCATCCCCCAGCCGTATGGTGATTTCTACAACTTACTTAATATTTCACGTAATTGTTCGTCCTTTTCAAACATTTCTACACATGCGTCCCTTACAACTGTCGCCGACCTATAATAGTGTTCAGCCAATTCAAGTGTTTTGTGTAATATATCAGGATATTTTTCAATTACTCTCATCGCTTCACCTTTTTGATAAAAATCACAGCTTAATAAACTCTCAATATTCGTTCCAATGACGTCTACATGGATTTTATATATATTTTCTAACTTCATTACTATATCAAGTAGTTCTTGAAAATTAACTAATACTTCTTCTCCACCACCAGAACCACTATCTCCCATTGATACTTGCATTATTGAATACCTCCTAACGAGAATTGTCTCGGATCAATTATTTTTTTATACGGCATTTTTAACACGTCATACAATTTCTTATTAACCGCATAGAGGCTCGCCCAGTCATATCGATTACGATCTACATCTATTTGAACGAAATCTTCTCCTTCAGTGAAATATAAGAAACATTCCCATTTTCCTCCTCTATTACTCCGAGGCCTCGTATACGTTTCTATCGCTATAACATCTTTATTTGATAAATCTTTTTCCTCAAATGTTTGTTGTTCTTCTTCTGTCATTCTCTTTGAGAAAAATGTATCTTCTATTTCCCTCGGTTCTCTCAATAAGAAAGGGATGCGTGTTAATAAGGAAAAATATACGTCTGGCTTTGGTATGTAGTCGATCTCGTATTTTTTATTTGGTTCTATTTCTGTTAATACAGCCACTCGGTCTTTATCCTCTTTCAAAAAGCCAATTAATACATTATTCATTCTCGTGTATTCATGACAATTTTCATATTCTTTTAATAGTTCAATCATTTGAAAAGCTGCAGGGGTAATTCCATTTTCACTTGTAAGTAAGCCTTTTTCTTTTAAACTCGCAGTTGCTTTCGTGACACATTCTTCATCAAGTAAAATAATTACGTCACGGTTTGGCAATCCAAATATATCCGTAACCCCAGCTGCACCTGCGAGAACATATAATTCAGCAGGTGCAAAACTCATTTCTTTCCCCATTCTTTTATCCCTCGTTTCTCCATCACAATTGTTTTATCGCCCTTACTTTCGGTATATCGCCGTACGTTTGAATACTTTTATCTAACTCTTTCAAAGCTTTCGTATGTCCTTCAAATGCCTCTACCATTTCTGAATTATATTGAATGATTAAATCTAGATAACTTAAAAAGGCATCTCTCGTTTTTCCATTCCATTTCGCACATGTAACGTATGCTTTTAAGTTTTTCGCTTGGTTTAAAGAATCCTTCATACCGTTCTCTATGTTTTGCGCGTAAGAAATGGCGCTTGCAGTGTTACTTCCTATAATTTCAACCTCTTTACCACTCATGTTGATTCCCCCATTCTTTGTATGCTTAATGGATAAGATTTTCAATTTCCTTTTTCTTTTCTTCAAAAGCCTTGGTCGCTGCAGCGTATGCTGACGCTTTTTCCGCTTCTGCTTTCGCTTTATATTCCAAATACTTTGCATAAGCTGTACTTATCGCAGATCCAACATCGCTTAATGCACTTTTAAAATAGGATAATACTGTATTTAAGTCTTCATCCTTTTCATGACGTTTTTGTTCAAATTCAACTGCTGGAATTTTATTAGCTTCTAAACCATTACTTTTACTCTCATAATCTCTCTTCGCTGATTCAGCCTCTTGAATGAATCGTTTTAACTCTCTTTCTTGATCTTTTAAATAATCATGTAAATCATCATACCGATCTCGTTTCCTCGCACTTTCTGTAAAACCAGACGCATTTAAAAAAGCATTGTACAATTCATCTAACATATTTCTCCCCCTTTAGCACAATAACTACGTAGTTAAATTCGTATATTTAAACATGAATATTCATTACATTGAGAATTTATAAATAATTATTTTTGCATATTGCTATTTTATCAAAGGGGTTTTAACATTTCCATATTTTATAAAAAGCTTTCGCATTTTTCTTCAATTAAATAGCAATGAATATTTATCATCTAAAAATTATAGTTTTATATAGGTCATTGGAATTTTATCCACATTAAGTGAATTAATGACAAATAATCATCATTTACATGTTATAATTACGATGTATACATTTAGCTGTATTAGATGTATATGTGTAATACGTATATTTAATAAAGTTAAATTAAACTGGGGAGGCTTTCTCAAATGGGCAAGAAAACAAGCAAAGCTAAAAAAATTTTCGGATTCGTAATCACCACAGCACTAGCAACTACAATGCTGGTAGGCACAGCAAACGCACAAACAACTACGAATAACTATAAAGTAGCTGGCAATGCGAACACTGTATTTACAGATGTACCAAAGGACCACTGGTCAAAAACTGCTATTGATTACTTAGCGTCAGCAGGACTTTTTAACGGATATGGAAATGGAAAATTTGGTTTTGGGGATAATATTACTAGAGGCCAGGTAACTTCCTTAATCGCTCGTCATTTAGGTTTAACAGCAAACAATGAACAGAGCAATATGTTTAACGATATTAAAAATCATATGTTTGAAAAGGATATTAAAGCTATTGTACAGGCTGGAATTATGACAGGTGATGGAACAGGTGCTTTTCGTCCAGATGATGCATTAACTCGGTATGAAATGGCAGTAGTATTACAAAAAGCATTTCAATTACAATCAAAAGGACAAAGTAACTTTAAAGATGTACCTCAAGATCATTGGGCCTATAAATTTGTAAATACACTACGTAGTAACCGAATATCCTACGGTGATGAGGCAGGTAATTACAATGGCAACATGCTTGTGAAACGTGAGGAGTATGCACAATTTTTCTATAATGCAATAGCAAAAAACAGAGATTATAATTTCAACATCAATACAAAAGAAGAAATGAAACAAATGTTAACAACAGCTTTACAAGATGGGACGTTTGGTCCATTTAAATTAAATGCATTGGGTAAAGATATATCTGAGGTGAAAAAAGAATTTGGAGTACCTGATGTTTGGAAGCAAGCACCATGTACAGAATGTGATGCACCTAATACAGCGGTATACGGAGATTATAATATTGACATGTACCCTTCGGACGCTAGATATATATGGGTAAAAATGGATATACCTATCAATGAATTAAAAGAGTGGTTTGGTGAACCAGATGGAATCGGAGAGGATATGACTAGTGAAGGCTTTATATATAATCGAGGAAGCTATTCTCTTTATTTCAGCTTCTCTGATGGTTATATTCAACGCGCTGAAATATCTAAAAGTGAACATCATTAATACGTTACAAGCAATATAAAATATATAAAGCATAAAAAAATCCTTCAAGAACGTGCCTTTTCTTGAGGGATTTTATTTTGTTCCTACCTATTTAACATAATACAAAGCTGTAAAACTACTACTGATTAAAGTTCCACTTTATTTTCCTTAGTGCTCCGCATCCCATTCACTTAAATACGTTGCGTATTCTAATTCATCTGGATTATCATGTAATATAGAAATAAATTCCAATTTATTTCCATCACAATCTAGAAAATATACGCTTGCAGCTGGCATCCACCTTTGAACAATCGGCTCTTCATTTCCTTTCCCCTGACTTCCTATCACCTCTATTCCACGCTCCTCTAACCACAATTTAGAATTCTTTAAAAACTCTAAATCCACACGAAAAGCGAAGTGTTTCATCACAAAATCTTCATTAGCATGTACTTCCCATAATCCAAGCATTTGTTTTTTATTTTCTCCTACCCAAAAGAATGCAACTCGTCTTTTCGATAGTCTTTTTGCTAATGTTAAACCTAACTTATTTGATAGAAATCTATCGCCTTTTCTAAATTTCTTACATGTAAATGAGTTTCATATATGCTTTGTATCATTATGTATTCCCCCCTCCCGTACATTACGATTTTTTCAAATATATTTTGTTTTTATAATACAAACAAATACATTTGAAATCATCCTACTTTTGTATAATTGTTCTTTCCTACAAAGGTATACATAGTCCAGCTTTCTCATTCTTGTTCCAACGCTAAAATTCTATAAATAAAGCATCCTTCAATTTACTTTTACATTTTTATGTAGTTAATTCCTCTCCATACTACCTTTACAAATGAAGATCGTTTAGCCTAGTCTTTCATTGGTCAGTAAAAAAAACCACCCAATTCAAATGAATTGGATGGCTCTATACCACAAAAAGAATTTGCTATTCGGATTACTTCAATTTCCCCTCAAAAACAATCTTTCTACCGCACGGTTCCACTTCTGTTTTGCCGTCTTTCTTCACTTCATGAAAGATTGGTTCTTCCATGCGACGTGACGGTGCGTAGCCTTCTTGTTCCATACGTGCTAAGCAGTCTGTAATTGTTTCGTTTTCGAGTACTTCAAATTTCTTTTTATTAGGTTGTTTTGTCATGACCTAACCTACTTTCTATTTTTCTTGATGCGAATTGATTCTTCATGTAGATCATATATACCATTGCGAGAATTCCCATTATAATCATAACCGCAATAAAAAAGCTTGTATACTGTATTTTTTCTATAAATACGCCTCCTAATACAGGTCCCATAATACTTCCTAAACTGAAGGCGATTCCAGATAATATATTACCTGCTGGTAGTAAGTGTCTTGGTAATAAATCAGTCATAAATCCAAGTCCTAAAGAGAAGCAAGATCCAATGACCATACCAGCTAAAAGCATACAGGCAAAGACGATCCAGTAATATTGATCAAATACTGCCGCAAGCAAGAAAATACCCGTACTTATGCTGAACGTCCACGTTAATATACGGTCTCTCCCATATTTATCACTCAATATACCGAGCGGGATTTGTGTAATAATACCTCCAATCGCGAATGCTGGTATTAAGAAAGAAACATCTGATACAGACCACCCTTGGCGAAGTGCGTATACTGGTAAGTTACTATTTAACATTGCTTCAAGCACACCATATGCAAGTGGGCCAATAAGTGCAATCCCAGCTAATCCAACGACTTGTTTATAACGAGAAAATGATGATTCACTTTCCGTATTCGTTTCATCTTGTGCTGGGAATGCGTTTTTCGTTGGTAATAGTAAAATCCACCCTATTAAGCAAAGTATAGTAGATACGATAAATGGCGTTGCTAGACCGTACTGAACTGTACTTGCCAGATAAGGGCCAATTGCAAAACCAATTCCGCAGAATACGCCGTATATCGATACTTGTCTGCCTATTTTACTAGGGTCTGTCGTTGTTGTAATCCACGTTTGTGTTCCGACATGAAGCATATGATCTCCAACGCCAACTAGGAATCTAAGAATAAACCATACCCAAAATGAAAATATTTTTGTAAAAAAGAATAATGAAATAATAACGAGAAAAACACCAATTACGATAATTGGTTTCATTCCAAACCTTTGCATCGGTTTTTCAAGAAACGGTGAAATAAATAATATCCCGATGTATAATGCCGTCGCATGAATACCGTTAATACTTGAACTAACTCCTTCTTGTTCAAAAATCATGGCGATTGTAGGTAGTAACATTCCTTGCGATAAACCAGAAATTGCCGCGATCCCAACCATAATCCAAAATGTAAAACGCATTGACATCCTCTTCCCTCACCTTCTTCCGCTTTCCACTTTTCATTATAAACTGTTTCTGCAAGTGCGTGTACGAAATATTCGTAATAATAAAAAAGAAACTAAAAGAATGAACCTTTTAGCTTCTTACCCTTCCCAAACTTGTGCTTTCACATTGTAATGAAAGTGCTTAAAATATGGATTTTCATAAAATGATGGTCCATATAAGTAATGATGAGCATGAGCTATTAGTGGCTGCTGCATTTGCATAGGAACTACAGCTGGTGAAACTTGCATATACATCGGATTAATCATTATTTTTGTATATAAATGATGATTATATGGTGACTGTGCAATTAAGACTGGGTGGTGCATTGATGTTCTCCCCTTTTACCTACAAATGTTATAGTATATGCAATACTTTTCATTTCGGGGATTATTCCTGTTCTAACCAATTCTCTACATGCTTTATAAACACATCTAAACAATCAATAAACGGTGAATGACCACAGTCTTCTAATACCTTCAACTCCGCATTTGGCAATTGTTGTGCTAACTCTTCACCGACTACTTGCGGTACGACGTAATCTCTGTCACCTTGTATGACGAGTGTAGGAGCTTTAATGCGATGAATTTGTTTATTTCCCTCTACAACTCCATTATGTTCATCTGAAATATTAAATGTAATGAGCGCATAATTCACATCTACGAAATTACGCTGCGTTAACATATCGTCTAAATACTTTTCATAACGATCTGGTTCAGGTTGATTATGTGTATATATTAATAGATTCCATACTGTACGGTAATATAATTTATTCATATTTTTTATCGCGTCTAGTACTGGAGCAATTTGTACTGGATCTTGCGCAATCTCTTCTTTCGTTTTTAATAAACTCGTGACGATCGGTTGCCCGTTAATATCTTTTTTAAAAATTGGGTACCCTTTCATCCCTACTGATTCTACTAAAATTAACTTTTCTACAAAATTCGGGTGATTTGCTGTAAATTGCATCGCAACACCACCGCCCATTGACCATCCCATTAATGAAAATTTCTCTAGCTTTAATTGATCAATAAAGAGTTTTACATCTTCTGCAAAATCTTGTAATGAATCTATCAACTTATTATACGTCGATTGTCCAAACCCTCTTAAATCAAGAGCGTAAATATGGTATTGATCTTGCAGCTTTTCAATAACTAAATCCCAGTGTTGTGACGATGTCATATTCCCGTGAATGAGTACAAGAATTTCTGTATTTTGCCTTCCAACTTCCTGATACGCAATCGTTTCTCCGTTCGATAGTGAAACAAACTCCATTGTTGCAGGCTTAATCATCACAAGCTCCCCCATTCTTTTAATAGAAAGAAAATTCTTTACTTAATTAAAGAATACCATGTAGAATGTACGTTCTCAACATAAAACCTATACGAAAATTTTACATAAATCAACATGTCTATTACTAGACAATTACTATAAAAAAGTATATAGTTAGCTAGGTAACTAATTTGAAAGGATCCAAATACATGGACGAAAAACAACATTTTTTCCACATTGTCAGTCAAACTTCTCGTAAGTTTACGAAGAAATTTAATGAACGCGTATCTCCAACAGGATTATTTAGTGCGCAATGGGCTGTTATTTTCCGCATTAATCAAAGTGGATCTTGTACCCAAACAGAATTATGTCAGTATTTAAATGTTGAATCACCAACTATGACTCGTACGTTAACACGTATGGAAACGATGGGCTGGATTATACGTACTGAAGGAAAAGATCGCCGTGAAAAGTTGATCTCATTATCTGATACTGCACTAGAAATGATTCCCGTATGGCAAGAAGAAGTTGATTCCTTTGAAGAAAAGACGCTAGAAGGTATTAAAGAAGAAGACTTACATCAAGCTTTTCAAGTGTTACAACAAATTATTAAAAATTTAGATTAAATTGGAGGGATGACGATGCAAAGTGAAAAACTTTGGACGAAGGATTTCCTCGGAACTTGTTTTAGTAGTCTATTTCTCTTTTTAACATTTTACATGCTTATGACTACTCTGCCCGTCTACGTTATAGACGGTCTAAAAGGAAAACCTGAGGAAATTGGTTTAGTTGCCACTGTTTTTCTTATTTCATCTGTTTTATGTAGACCATTTACAGGAAAATGGCTCGATGATTTAGGAAGAAAGAAAATATTATTCATTTCACTTTCACTATTTTTAGCCGCTACTGTTATGTATTTCGGTGCGCAAAGTTTATTTTTATTACTTGCCCTTCGCTTCTTACATGGTATTGGATTCGGAATGGCAACGACAGCAACTGGTACGATTGTAACTGATGTAGCACCAGCTCATAAACGTGGTGAAGCACTTGCTTATTACGGCGTATTTATGAGTCTACCGATGGTAATTGGTCCTTTTTTAGGTTTAACAATTATTTCTCATTTTTCATTTACTGTACTATTTATCGTTTGTTCGGTATTTTCATTACTCGCATTTTTATTAGGATTAGTAGTGAATATTCCACATGAAGCACCAGTAAGTAGACAAAAGCGAGAAAAAATGAAATGGAAAGACTTAATTGAACCATCCTCTATTCCAATCGCTCTGACAGGATTTGTGTTAGCCTTTTCTTACAGCGGTATTTTATCCTTTATTCCTATTTATGCAAAAGAGCTCGGTTTAGGAGAGGTTGCTAGTTACTTCTTTATTGTATATGCACTTGTTGTTGTAATTTCTCGTCCATTTACAGGAAAAATCTTTGATCGTTTCGGTGAAAATGTACTTATTTATCCAGCTATCATTATTTTCACAATTGGGATGTTCGCTTTAAGTCAAGCGCAAACTCCGTTTTGGTTCCTAAGCGCGGGCGTATTAATCGGTTTAGGCTACGGAACATTAATTCCTAGCTTCCAAACGATTGCAATTTCTGCCGCTCCAAACCATCGACGTGGTTCTGCGACAGCTACTTACTACTCGTTCTTTGATAGCGGCATTGGCTTTGGTTCTTTCATTTTAGGTATCGTTGCTGCGAAATCAAGTTATCATAATATGTATTTTATCGCAGCTATTATCGTTGCGTTCACTTTACTTCTATATTATGGATTACACGGACGAAAACAAAAATTCAAAAAGCAACGTACAGACGGACAAGTATCCGCTTAACGTTCATAAGGAAAGTAAACTTACCCGTTTACTTTCCTTATTTTGTATTTCTTTCAATAGGAGCGTATACTTATTATAGAAACAACAAGGAGGGACCTATATGAAACTAAAAAAATCTCCCCTACTCTTACTCACATTTATATTTGTAATTACAGGGCTTGGTTTTACTTACTTCAAACATAATAAAATGACTCCATCTAAAGATAATGTCACTAAGAAAAATTGGTTAGACGATCCGTACTTACGTTGGTCGTACACGCATATGAAAGAATTCACTTTAATTAACGAGGTAAATAATAACCCTAATCAAATTTCTCCCTTCCCTACTACATTACAAAACTTAGACGATTTTGCTGTGGAGCGTGGATTTGGAAAGACAACTCCCCTAAAAAAACTTTTAGACGAAAACAAAACAGATGCTTTTGTCGTTGTACATAATGGACAACTTGTTTATGAACGATATTTCAATGGATATAACGAGAATGTTCCTCATGGAATGGCATCAATAGCAAAAGTATTTACCGGGGCAATTATACAATCTCTCGCTGAAGAAAACCTGATTGATGTAGAAAAAACAGCTGACACGTACGTAAAAGAATTAAAAAATACACCGTTCGGGAAAGCGACACTTCAGCAATTAATGGACATGCAAGTTTCTGCAGAGTACCCGACTCACGGATATGTGCAGCCTGGACTAGAGAATCAAGATGCACAACTATATTTAGCTAGTAATATTTTACCCCGCGGCAAAAATTACGATGGTCCGATGAACATTTATGATATGTTGCGAGAAGCGGAAGAAACTGCACCACCTGGTTCTGCCTTTTCTTACAATAACGGATCAGCTGAAACGCTCGCTTGGGTTATTCGAACAATCACTGGTAAATCATTAGCTGAAAATGTAAGCGAACGAATTTGGTCTCAAATTGGTGTGGAAGAAAATGCGTATTACGTTACAGATGAAACAAAAGTAGAACAAGCAAGCGCTGGTTTAAATGCAACTGCTAGAGATATGGCAAGATTCGGGCAATTGCTATTAAATAACGGTCAATATAATGGAAAGCAAATCCTCCCTTCCTCTATTACTGAAAGTGTGAAAAATGTACAAGAAGGTGAACTCGCAATCGGCAACGGTGCATCTATTTCTTATCATAATCAATGGTGGATTCCGCATAACGAGCAAGGTGCCTTTGAAGTGTTAGGCAGTTACGGACAAACGCTTTACATCGATCCGAAAGCAAACATGGTAATCGTCCACTTCTCTTCTAATGCTGCGCCAAGTAATGAAATACATTCGATTTATTCCGATATGTATGTTGATATTGCCCATCATTTGGAGAAGCTTCCACAGTAGTGGAAGCTTTTTTTATTGGAGTGTTTTATTTACAGCAACCTAATTTATTTATTAGAAGATGCTAAAACAAAAACTATGCCAAAAACAGGTTTATCTAGAGCTACCGAATACATACCAGTATCTCAAGATACTAATACTGCTCAAAAAGAATGAATGATTTAGCATTTGCAATATTTATATTAATAAAAACCCTCTATTTCCATAAAAATGAAATCGGAGGAAGA
Organism: Bacillus cereus group sp. BfR-BA-01383; assembly: GCF_022663495.1. NCBI lineage: Bacteria > Bacillati > Bacillota > Bacilli > Caryophanales > Bacillaceae > Bacillus > Bacillus cereus group sp. BfR-BA-01383. The sequence goes on along the minus strand of NZ_JAKUFP010000013.1, from coordinate 14,227 downwards.
TACCTTAGGGTGTCTTTTCTTTATTTTCAAAAGGACCTGCTCAATTCATGCGTAAAAACATAAAGTAATTTGAATCCGTTAAAATACATGAGTGCACCCTTGTTTTCCCCTCTTATTAAAGGAGGAGCTATTATGGGATTTGGTGGTAGTTGCGGCGAAGGCTGCGGTTTTGCTGGAGGATTTGCTTTAATAGTTGTATTATTTATTTTATTAATCATTGTAGGAGCTGCTTGCTTCTGCTAAAAAAACTATCAGAAAAGACACTGTTATAGAAGTGTCTTTTCTATTCTTTTTAAAGAACTTATATCGACCTCATATTTATTCCCATATGGTCTAAGCGATGGAATTTCTTCCTTTGGCCCATAAAATAGCAGTTTCAAGTCATCATCTATATAAAATGGCGAATTTTATTAAATAATCAAAATAAAGATAATACTCCATTAAAAGCTCGTTTATTTAGGGAACGCGTCTTTTTTTATATTGGCTTTTAAATAAGGTCAACGTCAAGTAACATTAGAAAAAGCAGGACAATAATATTAAATTAGCTTCCATTCGCAGGAGTTTAAGCCTTGCATTTATGACTATTTGGTTGAGCAATCAATATGTTGTGCTGGAACATCAATATATCTAAAAAAGGAGCTCTCTTTATCAAAAGAGCTCCTTTTCTTATTTCTTCTTCTTTTCTGTCGGTTGGCTTTGTTTAGCGAAATTAGATGAATCATCAAAATTTGGTTGCTTTTTACCAGCATTATTACTTCTACCTTTTCCCATATGTAATGCACCTCCCCTCCTCCTTACTATTCCCAATAAAAAAATCCTCTTGCATCTAAGAGGATTTTTTTATTGGCTCTTATTAATAATACCCAACTGTTCTCGTAGTACTTCCAACACTTCCAGTTCTGCCATACCATATTGGATACTTTTAACCATGATGTTGATGGTGGCCATCATGCTGAGCTTGATAAAGAATCGCTTGCGAATGAATTTGATATTGGTCATGAATTAGTCATGTATAATATGTATCATCCCTTACTTTTCATGACTTTTTACGATTTAGGGCTTGATAACGTACGAAACTCGCGTTTTGTTAGTGCTACCCCATCGCCATCATGCTAAGGTTTTAAAGTACCCCCTAAATGGAGATTTTGTGTTTTTATGGTACCGAAGTTTATTTTTATCGTTTTGGGAAACAACAGATTTTCAACTTGATAGCGATGTGGGGCGGAACCCCTATTAAAGGCATTTCCCGTACTAAAATAGAAGGTACTTGCAATTTTAGTACGAATTCCAGTTGAACTCATGTTACTTAATCGTTCCCATTGCACCAACTTTCACATTTACCTTAACGTTTACATCTCCCTTTGCTAATTCATTATTCCATTTATTTTGGACTTTTTTCCATTCTGGATATGTGTAAGTTCTTGCATATCTTCCAAGACCAATAGGGTCGATTTGTGCAGTTTGTATTTTTTTTATTAATTGCTTGAAATCAGCTTCCAGCTTAGTTTCAATCGCCTTTTGTAATTTTTCTGCGTCCTTTCTTGTATTAAACGAAAAAAGTCGTTCTGTAATACCGATTCTCATCTTTACATCTACATCAAATATAAAATGATCATCATATCTTGCTTTTGTCTTTACTTTAATACCATAGGCAGTAAAACTTATCCAATCTTTATCTTGGCTGTCCGCCTTTATTTTAATTGGCATTGTAAATGAAAACTCACCTGTAGTTCCTTGTTGCAAAATACGTAATAGTTTGTTTTCATCAGGTTTTAGCGTTAATTTATACCTTCCTTTTTCATCCAATAAAGCTGTACCTGTCACCCATATTTTATTCTTTTTTTTCACCTCAGTAATATTTGCTGTTACCCCTTTGTCTGCTCTTTGTTCATGTAATTCTTGAAGCGTTGTTTTTACTGTGATGTTTCTTAAAGCAGCGGTATCAACTAGTTTCGTTAAATATATAGGCAGCCGCGGCTTTTCTTTTGGGCTATGGAAGATGACGTCTGAAACAGGTCCATCTACAGCGACAACCCTTGCGGTAACTGTATTTTTGGGATCTCGATAAAATGGATCGAGGTAATTTTCCCAGTCTTTTCGTTTCAGTAGCCTTTTTCCAATTAAAAAAATCTGTGTTTTACTTCCCGAGGTAAGCGCCATAACAGTAGCATCAAATTGGTCTCTAGATTTTCGAACCGTAGCAGATTTTACACCAGTGGTTTCTTCTTTTATTTTTGCTTCTTTATTGAAAACAGGGCTTGACATATACACTAATAAATTATCATTACGATCTAAATCGATACCAAGAATAAGAGTAAGAGAAACATCTTCAACATTTGTTTGATCAAAGCATCCAGTCATCATGAACACCGATAACAAAATTAAACATAGTACTTTTCTTTTCAATGTCAATGTATCCTCCCCTGGCGAAACTTCTCATATAGACAGCAATACAGCCATAAAACGATAGGTGATATATAGGTTAATCCAAAACCAGCATTCGATAATGTCTGTTGCCAAGTCTCGGCTTCATTCCAACTAGGATGAGTCCAAAATATGAGGCCGATAATGAACAATAAGAGAACAACTACATGCGAGCTGTGATCTTGTTTTCTAATTAATTGGCTTGAACAAAATACAGCGCAATATATAGCGGGAATCCATGCTGTGGATACAACGGGTAAGTAAAGCGCCAATAAAATCATGTCAAAACGTTCTAAAAAACGAAATTCAATTACTTTCAGTAAATTTAGTACCGGTTGATTATATTGCGTAATGCTCTCAGGGCTAAAATAGGCAAAGCAAACAATAGTAGCAAATAAATAAAATAACATCGTTAAAGTGTTTGCAATAACCATTCCATGGACTGCATACTGTTTTTTTTGTAAAAAGGGATATAAAAAGAAGGCAATATCAAACCCTAAATAAGCAAAAATAGTGGTCGGTACAGCCATGAATACAGGTTTCCACCCTTCTTTTAAAAGTGGGAAAAATGGCATCCAACTTCCGTTCCCTTTAAGAGGGATCAAAAAAAATAACGGAATCCAAAGAAACATATAAAAAATAAGTTCGGAGTATCGCCCTAAAATACGTGGACCGTTACGTGCAACAAGGAAGGTAGGAATCGAAAATAAAAAGATAACGACATAGTCAGGTGTTTTTGGAAGAAGCCATCCTTTAAGATAGAGCATAGCGTTCACAAGAACGCTACAAGAATAAAAAGCGAAGTACATCATGTAAATAACAACGAATGCTTTGCCTACTATTTTTCCAAATAATCGTATAAGAATGTCATAAATCGTGTCCTCGGGATATCTAGCAGCAGTTTTCACCATAAAAACACCTGATATTGTGGAGAATATCCAGCCAATCATTATAGCTATCCATCCATCCGTTCCAGCTTTTTCTGCAAGCAAGCGTGGAAGCGATAAAACGCCAGTGCCTACCTGCATTCCATTAATTAAAAGAATGTACTGTATAAGCGTAATGTCATTATAGGCATACTTTTTCATAGTTTCACCTTTTATTTTGATTCTTTCCTTGTCGAATAGATTGAATGGCTCTGGTACCTTTAGAACGCTTTCTTAATGCCCATAAAGGTAGGCGTATGAAAGTATCTTTCATATCCGCAAAGCGAAATGGTGCTAATGGCGTTCCGTAAGGAGTACCTAGTGATTCAAGACTGATTAGATGTCCAATTAAAGTCATCCACCCGATAACAAGTCCAACAATTCCAAATAAGGCAGCTGCAAGCATCATCGGAAAGCGTAAAAGTCTTACTGCCGCTCCCATATCATAATTAGGGATAACAAAGGAAGAGATGGCGGTAACAGCAACAACAATAATCATAATGTTGCTTACAATTCCCGCTTGAACAGCCGCCTGTCCAATAACAATACCACCTACAATTCCAACTGTCTGACCGATTGGAGTAGGTATCCGTAAAGCCCCTTCTCTCATCGTTTCCAATGTTATTTCCATAAGTAATGCTTCCATAACTGGAGAAAAGGGTACGCGCGTTCTTGATTCTGCAATAGATAAATACAGCTCTACAGGAATAACTTCAAAATTAAAGGAAATAAACGCAACATAACTCGCAGGCAAAAATAAAGCAATCATAAAGGAGATAAAACGAAGCATCCGAATAGACGAAGCAACTAACCACCTTGTACCGTAATCATCCAAGCCTTGAAAAAAGGAAATAAAATTTGTTGGAGTAATTAACACATTGGGCGAATGATCCATTACAGTTACAAATCTGCCCTGTAGAATGTGAGATACTGCCAAATCAGGTCTTTCAGTTAATATAAATTGTGGAAACGGTGAGTACGGGTTATCTTCAATGAATTCTATAAGTTCGCCATTACTAGCAACAGCGTCGACTGTAATATTTTGAATCCGTGTTTCTAATTCCTTTAGCACATCTTCAGAAGCTACATCTTTCAAATATAAAATAGAAATCCTCGTTTTGCTTCGTACACCAATTATTATTTCTTTTACTGTTAATTCACGATGGGGAATATATCTTCGAATCATTGCGATATTTTGACTTGCAGTTTCTGTGAACCCTTGATGCGCACCTTTTAGAGCTATTTCGTTATGAGCGTCTTCAACATTTCTTTGTGGCCATCCTTTCGTATCCAATTGGTGTGCTGTTGTTCGACTGTGGATTAATAAAACACTATCTCCTCCAAAAATAGCATTTTCAATCTGACTCCACGTATCAATAATTTTAATTTGTCCTAATGGAATTGGAAGTTCTTTATTGGTATCAAAATCACTATTCATCAAAGGACTTAGAACATGATTTTGAATCAATTCTTTATCTGTTAATCCAGACAAATATACTAAAACTGCTTCTAATCCATCTACTTTCATTTGAAACCGACGAATTACTAAATCAGGTGTTTGACGGAATATATTCTGAATATCAGCTATGTTTTTCGATAAATCAGCGCCTAAGAGGGAGTCCTCAATATTTTTTTTCTGAAAATGAGTATTGTCTCGTATTGAAAATGACTTAGTATTGTCTCTATATTTTAAACGCTTCAAAAATTTAGCCATGATTCCCTCACTTTCTATGTACCTTTTATGATATGTTTAGTATGCATATATTAAGAAAAAGTATCCTACTAACTAGAGAGGTAACATGCGAATTATTACTATAAAGTTTTTGGTACATATTTCATAAAAATCACGTTGCTATTCTCAATAACATGAGAAAATAGCAACTTGATTTCAACTTCAAGAATAGTCTTTTAAGTTGATGGATGTAGGGCTCCGTCACATCGCTATAAATTTAAAAATATGGTTAGAAGATTTGCGAATTAATTATGATATACTTTCAACTCAGTAAAAAAAAGCGCCCTGTAAACAGGGCGCTTCGCTCCAACCTAATGACTAATATTAGCAGTTGGGTATAATGTTGTTCCTCCAATTGAAACCTTTATTTCATTTGTTAATGGAACATTTTGTTCATTAATTATTGTTCTCCACCATTCCCATGCAAGACCTGTACATTCTCTCGCTACGACTTTTACATTTTTTGAATTCGGTGGAAGTGGTATAACTGTAGAGAAATGAGCAGTTTTGTCTCTGCCGCTTCCTTCCCAAGTTTTATGTGTTAGTACTTCTTTTCCATTTTGATCATATGAGAATTCATCCCAAGATACATCAAATTGGGCAACATATGCTCCGTAATGATCAAGCGTCATTTTAGCACTTGAATATTCTGTAGTTGTAGTCTCAATATAATCTGTATTGTTATGAACAGCAGCAGTTGAATTATCTTTTAAGAAAGTGCTTGTATATGAAATTGGGTATGCTGGATTTTCAAGACTTAATTCTGCATTATCTTTAATGATATTTCGTATTTCATTAAAATCTTTTGTAACAACCTTGTTATGCTCTTTTGCATCTCCGCCTAATACTACAGCGGTAAAGGTACTTTCTTCAAAAATATCTTTGTACTGTCCACTCGTTTCGACGCTGTTATTCTTAAGTAAGGCTTTAAAGGCAGCTTGTACATCTTTGCTCTTAGATGTTGTTTCTAATTTCACATAAATTGTTCTGCCATACGCTACATTTGACACCATAACAGGCGGAGCTACATTACTTACCCCTTTACGAGTTAACTCACCAAAAGTAACACTATTATCAAAAAGATCTGATGGATTGTTAGGGAGTTCAGCACTTACGGTATAAAATATTTGCTTATATGCCGCAACCATCACTTTTTTCTCTCCATTTGCAACCGCATTAAAATCAATGTTCAATCCGTTATCAAGGTATTTAGCGTTAACATTAAGAGCACTTGCTATTTGTGATTTACTATAAACCATAGATTCTGTATACTGCATTCTTGCAGGTAACGTATGTGTTGTTGAATACTTTTCATTCCAAGTAGATACTAAATCGTCTACTGCTCCAGACACATTACCATATGTCGGATTTGGGACAGTTATTGTATTTTCTTTTCTCATGCCAGGTAAGTCTATACTAATATTCAAAGGTTTTCTCTTAGCCACTAATAAACTAGGTTGATTATCTGCAAAAGCTTTATTTGCAAGTTGTACTGCTCCTGGATAAGTACGATTTGCCACAGAATCAATAATCGAAATATCGACTGGTGACGTTGTAAGTGATTTTTTCTCACGCTCAACTACTACAAATTTACCATTTGAATTGATACTTTCTTTCGGAACAAAACTCTCTACTTTATCACCATTTACTGCTAAAATACCTCTACTATCATACTTTAAATTTGCTATGCCAGTATTAATGTCACTAGCATTTTTTGTTGCATCAGTTACATTGCCTGTTTGTGTTTCTGCGAAGGAAATAGATGAATAATTAATAGTGCATAAACTAACTAATAAACATGCTAGGAATTTTATTCTTTTATTACTTTTCTTAATTTTCAGAATAATCATCTCGTTCTTTTTTTAATATGATAATGATTTATAAATAATTGCTAATTAATAAACTTACATAAATGCTTTTAAAAGTTCTTGAACTAATGGAATTACTCCACCTAAAAATTTCAAAACTGCCATTGCGATTTCCATATTACTTCCTCCTCTTTGCTGTATTAAGATGTGTTGCATATTTATGCTTTCATTATAATAAGTTTTTGCATTTGCATCAATTCATTTTCATATGCAATATTACATATTGAGTGGATGAGCAACTTTTTCTGTTAGGTTGATAATGGGGCTACCCTTCTTTGAAATATTTCAACTCAAAATAAAATAACATTTCGACATAGAATTTCAATATATCAATAAAGTGAAACTTTAATCAGTGGGGGTTTTATCCATCCCCCACTGATTATTAGCCTTAACCCATCAGGCGTTTACGGACAGTTAATCTCTCGCGTAACTTCTTTGCTCCAACTGAATTTTGAGGTGGAAGTCTTACTGCCCACAAATAGCTAGATAAATTACGACAACCACCTTTAATATCTGAATTTTCTATACATTAAAGGTTTTCACCTAAACAACCTCGAATATTGTAATAAACATACATAAGGAGGTTGATCTATTTTGTTTCGTTCATTTACAAATGGTTGCGTCGCCTTAGTGCAACGCTTCTTGCCAGAACCGTTTATTTTATCATGTTTATTAACTGTTTTCGTTATCTTCTTCGGCATGTTTGCAACTCACCAAACACCGGTCGAGATGATCAATCATTGGGGGAATGGAATTTGGGGACTTCTCGCCTTTTCTATGCAAATGGCTCTTGTACTCGTGACAGGATCTGCATTGGCAAACGCCCCTCTTATTAAAAAAGGATTAACGAAAGCAGCAAAACTACCGAAAACGAATGGCCAAGGTATTATTGCCATTTCAATTGTAAGTTTACTAGGCGCATACATAAACTGGGGCTTTGGAATTGTTGTATCTGTTTTATATGCAAAAGAAGTGGCAAGGCAGCTTGAAGGATTAGATTATAGACTAGCAATTGCTTCTTCTTACTCTGGATTTCTCATTTGGCATGCAGGGCTTTCTGCTTCTATCCCTCTTACGTTAGCAACAGGCGGCGAAACATTAATTAAAACGACAGCTGGAAGTATTAAAGAAGCGATTCCAATAACAGAAACGTTATTCTCACCATACGCTCTCGTTCCAGTTATTATCTTTTTAGTTACGATGCCTCTCATAAATAAGGCAATGCATCCAGATGAAAAACATACGATTACGGTAGATCCTAGCGTGTTTCATGAAGAGGCTGCCGCTCAGGAAATAGAGAAAAATACGTTCGCTGAAAAGATGGAAAATAGCATCATTATTACACTTTGCGTTGGATTATTAGGTCTTATTTATATTTTTAACTACTTTTATACGAAAGGCTTTAACCTTACACTAGATATCGTTATTTTTATGTTATTGATTGCCGGTCTTATTTTCCACCGGACTCCGATTCAATACATTCTCGCTTTTTCAGATTCTACGAAAAGTGCTTCTGGCATTTTACTTCAGTTTCCGTTTTACGCAGGAATTATGGGTATGATGATTGGAGCAAATAGTGAAGGACTTTCACTTGGAGGAGCTATTTCTAATTTCTTTATTAGCATTTCAAACGAAACAACTTTCCCGCTCTTTACTTTTTTAAGTGCTGGTATTGTTAATATTTTCGTTCCATCTGGTGGTGGTCAATGGGCTGTGCAAGCACCAATTATGATTCCAGCTGGCGCTGAACTTGGTGTACCTGCTGCAAAAACAGCAATGGCAATTGCCTGGGGCGATGCTTGGACGAATTTAATTCAACCTTTCTGGGCATTACCAGCATTAGCGATAGCTGGCTTAGGCGCTCGTGATATTATGGGATTTTGCGTTATTAACTTACTATATGCAGGTTTTATCATTAGTCTATGCTTCTTATTTATTTAAACGAAAAGCTAGTTTTATACTAGCTTTTTTATATAATAAATCATTTATTTCCCATGCAATTTATAATCGTTTCCCACTCTATCTCCATAAGATTTAATGCCTCAAATGCAAAAAAATCTTCACATACTTTTTCAATCAGATGTGGATTTTCCCTCAAGAAATTCCACCGTAACGCTTTAGGAAGAAAATGTATTTCATATTCTTTACTTCCCCGTACTATCTCATCCACTTCTCTTTCACAAATCCCTCGTATTAAATAATCATTTCTTAATTGTATTTGAATTTGTTGAAACGTTTCGCTACATTTCTTCAATTGAAGTAAACACGTAATATACGTCCGAAAAAGTTCATTATCATACTGAGAACACTTTATAATACGATCAATTTCATTCATAATGTACGAGCCTTTTCTTTCATAGTTACAGTTTCCCCTTCTTTAACATCTTCTCTACAATTTGCACATTTTTCGAACTTTGCAACAAGCGATTTAATACTGTAAGTAACTCTTCTTTTTCTAAACCTTGCAGTTTCGCTTTAACCGTACTCTCACCAGCATTTTGAATATCATAAACAACCGCCGCCATATGCTTACAAAAATTCTCATACGGACACTCGCAGCTACTTTCTGTAAAATCTTCAAGATCAATAACCACTTCATAGTTTCCTGCATTTCCAGTAACAAAAGCAAATACTTTCTTGTCGTGTATTTCAACATCTTCTACATGCCCATCTTCGTAATATTCATATCCTCTATCAACAATATATTTCGGAATATACCTATGTAGTTCTTTTAATAAATATGCGTACATAACAGCACCTCCCTCTTCCTTTAATTCCCTTTTGACTTCCAAAACCCTGCATGTTATTCTAATAACTGTCAACTAGCGAGTCTATATGACAAAACAACTGACACCTATTCGGCGGAGGTGTCTCTTTTCATTTGCAGCCGATATGAAGTGCCTCTTTCAGGCACATTCAATTTTTGATACTACACACTCAACACCATTCCTTGTATCAGGCTGCTTTAGCAGTCTTTTACTCTACATACTTCAAAAAAAGAGAGCTTAGCTCCCTTTTCTCGCTTTATAAAATACCCCTTTTTCAGTATAGAGATATTCATCATCAGCTAAAGTAATTTTCCCATCCAGTTTCAGTTCGTCTAATAGTCTCGATAAATAAAATTGATGTAACATTTTTTTCGTGAATTTTCCTTCATGATGCGAAACGATATGTTCTTGAATATCTAACAATGATATCGGCTTATCTTGCTCTATCATATATTCATAAACTGTACTACGCAGTTTTACGTATTTTTCGAGTGTCACAGTACTTCGCAACCCCTTTCTTCTTATTAAATGTTTTTCGTAATCGGTTTTTTTGCAACAAAAAAACCTCTCCGATAAGAAGAAGTTACGTATATCTTCGTCTTATCTCCCAGAACAAAAATGTTCTGCTGGAATTAGCACCTGCATCGCGGTTGCTGGGTTTCATCGGGCCAGTCCCTCCACCTCTCTGGATAAGAAAATATTCACTTTAAAGTTAACTATACGTAATTTCGTTTTAATTGTCAAATAAATATAAAAAATATAACAAATTATATTTTTCTCCTTACTGTTCATACTATACATATATGAACATTCAAGGAGGATTATGAAATGCATGAAAATGCTCGCGGATATGTACAAGATTCTTTTCAATCATTACAAGAAGCAAAACATTGTTTAGAAGAAGCACTTCAGACCGTTGAAAAAGATTTTAATCGCGCTCGTATTGAACAATCCCTTTATGCTGTCGAACAAGCTATTCAACGCTGCGATTACACGGTTCACATTTTAGAACAAGATTGAAAAAACTTCCCGTCAATTGATGGGAAGTTTTTTCAAATGGCATACTTCATTATTATTTCCGTTATAATTAAAAAATATACAGAAAAATGCTCCCTACAATATGTAAGAAGCATGAAAGAGGCAAACGAATATGTAAGTCGCGACCCTACCTTATATGAGTATGCTTATCTATGTCATATTATGCTCATCTAATATGCCGTATTTCTTTTTAAATCTTGTAAGAATCGTAATCCAAGATGTACTAAATAGTAGTAGGAAAATAACATTCGATATCGCGTGACTAAGATCGAAATAAAAACTTGCAGCATAGTAAGCAATAACTGTTTCCCACGTTGCTTCCTGTATAAACCCAAGAAGACCCCAAAAATTCATAATCCAGCCAAATAGAAATCCAACGGCAAATCCATATATGAGTCGTCCCCATAGTTTTTTCATCAAAAATGTATTTCGGAGTAATCCTGCTATAAAGCCAATCATACCCCACGAAAACATTTGCCACGGCGTCCACGGACCTTGCCCTAAAAAGATGTTGGACACAATCGCCGCTGTTGCACCAATCATAAAACCAGTCTCACTCCCAAACACAATTGCTGAAACGATAATGACAAAAGAAGTTGGTTGTACACTTGGTAAAATAGAAAATGGTACCCTGCTTACTGCTGCAATTGCTGCTAACACGGCAACGAGAACAATTTCACGTGAAACAAATGCTTTCCTTTCAAATCGGACATAGAAAGGTAATATAATAACAGCTAATACAAACAAACTACTTACCATGTAATAACCGTCCATAATAAGTGTCGTAAAGAGTAATGTACCTATTAGTAGTGCAAAAATACATATTATGAAGGCAACATATCGTTTGGACACGCTTCGTACACATCCTCCCACGTTAATGCATATGGCAACTCGTTTCGAATGAATCGGTTAATAGATGTCGTATAAAAGAAATTACCGCTAAAAAACTCTTTCGGTGCATCATTCATAATAACTGTTCCATCAAATAACATCATGCATTGATCCACGTATTTCGCCGCAAATTCAATATCATGCGTTGCCATTACAATTGTTGTACCTTCTTTTTGCAACTTCTTAAATAGCTCTCCTACTCTCTCTTTCTTCCATGGATCCAATCCCTTTGTCGGTTCATCAAGTAATAATAACGTTGGCTTTGACAATAACGTTGTACATAACGCGAGTAATTGTTGCTCTCCCCCGCTACAATCATGCGGATGGCGTTCTTTAAGCGAATGTAACCAAAACTGTTTTAACATATCTTCTGCTATTTCTCTTCCTTGTTCTCCGTATAATTCACGTGCACGTTCATACACTTCATCCCACACTGTATCAAATGTAAAATGATAATACGGATGTTGCGACACATACCCGATCCTTTTAAATCGTTCTTTCGAATCAATTTTATGTATCACTTTACCATTCCATTTTACTTTCCCTCTTCTCGCTTTTTGTAATCCTGCTACAATCGTTAACAGTGTAGACTTACCCGTACCATTTTTCCCAACGAGAGCTACCCATTTCCCTCTTTCAATCGCAACTGTTAAATCTCGTAAAATAAGCGGACTATTTTTTTCATATTGAAAAGAAATATGGTCTGCACTTAAAATGACTTCTTGTTTTTCACGCTGTTCCACTCGCTGATTCGCATATGATATTGCTGAAAAATCATTCATTTTCATTTGCGCCTCTCGCACTGTAAACGGAATATCTCTCGCATTCCACTCTAAAAACAATCTTGGAATTTGCGGAATGAATGGACGGAAGTTTTCTACTTCCCACATTTTCGCTATAACCGTTTTAGGACTACCATCATACAGGATTCGGCCGTTATCCATACAAATAACACGTGTTGCGAGTGGTATAACTTCATCTAAACGATGTTCACTTAATATAATCGTAATTCCAAGCTCTTCATTAATACGCTTTAACAATCCTAAAAACTCTTTTGCAGCAATCGGATCTAACTGCGCTGTCGGTTCATCTAATAATAGTAGTTTCGGCTGCATAACTAATACCGCAGCTAAATTGACAAGTTGCTTTTGCCCACCAGATAACGTATGAACAGATTGGTGCAATAAATCTTGAAATCCTAAAAAACTAATAAGCTCTGCGATTCTTTTTTGAATAATATGTGATGGTAACCCGATATTTTCTAAAGAAAATGCTAATTCTTGAATCACTGTATCCATTACGAGTTGATTTTCTGGATTTTGAAATACCATGCCAATTTCTTGTGCAGATAATAAATCAGGTACTTCCTCTAATAAAACACCTTCATAAAACATCTCTCCCGAACGCGTACCAATTGGAAGTAACTCCTTTTTAAAATGTTTTAATAAAGTCGTCTTCCCAGAGCCCGATCCGCCCACAAGTGTAATGAACTCACCTTTTTGAACAGAAAGAGAAATATGCTGTAACGCTTTTTCGCTTTCATCAGCATATACAAATGATAAATTGTTTATTTCTGCATGCGCCACCATATCCATTCCGATACGATAAACTTAACTAAATCTATACAATTTAATCAAATTTATACAAGTTAGTGCTTCATCGTGTTCTCGCAGCCCCAAAGGGACGAGGGGTATAACACTCCACACGAGGCAGTATCGTTACCTCCTATTATCAAGCATTTATTTTACCCATCTTGATAAATTTATCGAAGCATTTACATCCCTATCGTGATGACTATTGCATGGAACACAACGCCACTCACGTATTTTTAAACTCCACTGTCCTTCTGGTTGAACTGAATGGTCGTATTTTACTCCGCAACATGAGCAAATCTTGCTTGAGGCGAACCATTTACCAGCTTTTACATACTCAATGCCATACTTCTCGCACTTATATGATAAACATTGAAAGAAGAAGTTTAATTTTTGAAATGAAAATGCTTTCGATAGTTTTTTGTTTTTTAACAGGTTTGAGATAGGTAAGTCTTCCACAACAATCCTCATTGGTTTGGTTTTCACCAATTTAGCTGTTGCTTGATGGATATGGTTATTTCGGATATTCTTAATTTTCCTAGATAACCGCAGGTGCTCAGTTTTAGCTTTTTCATATCCGGCAGATTGAATTTTCACACCTTTTTTAAATCTCCTAGACATATCTCTTTGTGCTGACTTTTTCCTTTTCAAAAGTTTTTTAACCTTAGCATCTTTGTTTATATTTCGTTCTTTCATACCATTAGAAGCTACAAACAGCTCTTTTAAACCAACATCCACACCAATCGACTCATTGGTTAGTTCTTGTGATTCAAAGTCTTCTTGGAACCCTACACTAATCCACCAGTGACGACCATCAAATGTAACTCTTGGGTTTGATGGTTTTTTGTTTCTTGGTAGTTGTTGGCTTGTTTTCACTTCTCCAATGGACTGAATATCAACTACTTTCTTTCCTATAATCAGTCTTTCATAATTGGCATAAAATCCTTGGATTAAATCTTTTTTGGATTTATAAGAAGTGTGATAACCA
>NZ_JAKUFP010000012.1:0-118919 GCF_022663495.1 Bacillus cereus group sp. BfR-BA-01383 | reverse complement strand
TAGCCAATCACTTGACTAGCAGGGCTTACTGATATATTTAATTAACTTTGGTTATAATTGGTTAAATAAATCGTAACAGTTAGTTACCCTTATTCATTATTGCCTGGCACGGAACCATTTAAATAAAAAGGCCCCTATAATAGGAGCCTTCACAATTTCTTAAGAATATGTTTCTTCTTTCTTTACTCGCTCTTTTACAAGCTCTTTCAGTAATTCTATAATTTCATCGTTCTCTTCTTTTAAACCGACTGTAATACGAATACCGTCATGTATGCCAAATGCAGCACCAGAACGAACAATGTATCCTTTTTTCATTAATCGCTCGAAAGCTTCATTACCAGGAATACCAAGTTTTAAGAAAATGAAATTTGTTTGAGATGGATAATAGAATACGTTATATTCCTTACAAAATGCATAGTATTGATTTAAACCTTCAGTATTCTTCTGCACACATTCTTCTAGAAACTTTTGATCTTCTAATGCAGCTATTGCTACAGATTGCGCGACAGTCGATGTATTGAATGGTAACCTTGCTACTTCTAGTTGCCCAATTAACTTCGCATTACCAACCGCGTATCCGATACGAAAAGCAGCTAAGCCATATGCTTTTGAAAACGTACGTAAAACCATAAGATTTTCATACTTTTCAAGAAGTGGTAATGTTTGCGGATAGTCTTCTGCTCCCACATATTCATAATATGCTTCATCCATAATAACGAGTGCTGACTTAGGAACTGATTCTAAAAATGAAAGTAACTTTTGTTTCTCTACATATGTACCTGTCGGGTTATTCGGATTACAAATCCATACAATCTTCGTTTTGTCATCTACTTGCTGTAGCATTGCATCTAAATCGTGAATACCCTCTTTAAGTGGCACTTCACGAATTTCTGCTCCTTCAATGACAGCATGGTGATGGTATTGCGAGAACGTAGGATTCGCCATTACAACATTTGTTCCTTCATGTAGTAATGCACGGCTAATCATTTGAATGACTTCATCTAATCCACTACCAAATAACAGTTGTTCCGCTTTTACACCTAAATGATCTGCTACTTTTGTCCGAATCTCGAAGGCATATCCATCCGGATAAAGAGCATATTGGCTCGCTAACGACGTTAATGCTTCTGTCACACGCGCTGAGCAGCCAAATGGATTTTCGTTCGATGCTAATTTTACAATTTTTGATAATCCGTATTCCCTTTTTACTTCTTCAATATTTTTCCCAGGTACATATGCTCTCAAAGTTAACAATTGCTCTTTCACTTTCATTTTTCTTCCCCCAGTCATTTTATTGAATTCGATTACAGTAAGGGATTATAATCTCTTACTGTAATCTTTTATCATAACCGTCACTATTACGAAAACACCTCTACATAAGCAATTCATAGCTGTTCCCTATATTTTTAAACCATATCCTTTTGAAATGCCTCTAACGCAATATGAACAGTCTCATCAGGAATAGATACGACATTCACTACCCCATATTCCTGCATAAGCACCATATGAATTGCTCCTGCATTTGCTTTCTTATCTTGTTTCATCAATTGAACAAGACGCTCTACCTTCAAATCACTTGGCATTTTTGGATAGCCGTATTTCAAGAACCACTGCTTCATCTCTTCATAGGCAAGATCAACCTTGTATACTTGCTCACTTAAAAATAAAGCGAATAACATCCCAACCGCTACTCCATCACCATGAGTAATATTTCCATACCCAAGCTCTTTTTCAAGAGCATGTCCTAACGTATGTCCAAAGTTCAAATGGGCACGCACACCTTTTTCTGTTTCATCTTGCGATACAATATTTGCTTTTACAGGAATCGCCTTCGTTAATATATGAATTAACTTCTCATCACGAAGATCTGTTAATGTTTGCACTTCTTCTTTTAACCAATGATACAGCTCTACATTACCAATAAGAGCATGCTTGATTACTTCTGCATAACCTGATCGCCACTCTTTCTCAGGAAGTGAATGTAAAAATGGCGTATGATATACAACAGCTTCTGGTTGATGAAACGCTCCAATCATATTTTTTCCTAACGGGTGATTAATTGCTACTTTCCCGCCTACTGCGCTATCGTGGGCTAATAAAGTTGTTGGAACTTGAACAAAGCGAATACCACGCATAAACGACGCAGCAACAAAACCAGCCAAGTCCCCAATCATTCCGCCTCCAAGTGCGATAATTAAAGAATTTCTATCTAATTTATTTTCAAGAGCCGACGTATGAGCCGCATAGAAATTTTCAAAAGACTTCTCTTTTTCACCACTCGGTACAACGAATGAAAATACCTTTTGTTCCACTTGTAATGCATTAACAACTGTCTGTAAATGTAAAGAAGCAACAGCTTCATCTGAGATGATCATTACGTTAGATACAGCCGGTTGCATATTTTGAACAATCGTTGTCAAATGTGATAATGCCTCTTTCCCAACATGTACATCATATTCTTTTGATTTCGTTTGAATATGTATGTTTTCCATTAAAATCCCCTCGCATATTCATTATGTTTCTCAATATTTTCACGTATAAGATCGATACGATCTAATCCAAATTGTTCAATTAAAGCTGTCGCGAGCTCCCAAGCCACAACAGCTTCAGCCACAACGCTAGCTGCTGGTACTGCACAACTATCTGAACGCTCAATACTCGCTGTAAAAGCTTCTTTCGTATCAATATCCACACTCTGAAGCGGTTTGTATAATGTAGGTATCGGTTTCATCACACCACGCACAACAATTGGCATTCCAGTCGTCATGCCACCTTCTAATCCACCTGCATTGTTCGTTCTTCTTGTATAGCCATGTTCCTCATTCCACAGAATTTCATCATGAACTTCACTTCCTGGTCTATGCGCTGCTTCAAAACCAATTCCAATCTCCACACCTTTAAAAGCATTAATATTCATAATTGCAGCTGCTAATTTTGCATCCAGTTTTCGATCATAATGTACATAGCTACCTACTCCGATTGGCATTCCTTCTACAACTACTTCAACGATTCCGCCAATTGAATCACCATTTGCTTTTGCATCATCAATTGCTCGCATCATTTGTTTACCAGCTTCTTCATCTAAGCAACGTACAGGTGATTCTTCTGTTATACTTTTTAATTCTTCAATTGAACTATAAGTAATCTGCTTAGCTTGTACACCACCAATCTCAATTACATGTCCTGCCACTTTAATACCAAGTTCCGCTAAAACTTTTTTAGCAACTGCACCAGCAGCAACACGTACTGTCGTTTCACGTGCCGAAGAGCGTTCAAGTACATTTCTCATATCTCTATGACCATATTTAATCGCACCATTTAAATCAGCATGTCCAGGCCTTGGTTTTGTCACTTTCCTTTTCATTTCTTTTTCTTCTTGCTCCGTTAAAGGCTCTGCGCCCATAATTTTTGTCCAATGTGCAAAATCACGATTTTCAACAACAAGTGCAATGGGAGAACCTAATGTTTCTCCGTGTCTAACACCACTTACAATTTGCACTTGATCTGTTTCAATTTGCATGCGTCTACCACGCCCATATCCCTTTTGCCTTCTAGCTAACTCTTCATTTATATCATCCGCTACTATAGGCAATCCTGCTGGAACACCTTCTAAAATCGTTGTAAGTTGTGGACCATGAGATTCACCAGCTGTAATATATCGCATACGTTATTCCTCTTTTCGTATATGTATTTATCCCGCTATATTAAGCAACGATATTATTTATCATCATTCAAAAAATCAAAGCAGTTATTTAGTAAATCTACTACTTGCTCTATCCTTTCCGATAGACCATTTACTTTACATACCAATATATCATAACAACCTTAACTTCGTAACTGACCGAAATAAAAAAAAGTGCAAGAAGAATACCCCTATTCTCCTTGCACTTTTTACTATTATCACATTTATTAAAGCGTTTACAAATTATTTCAAAATAATTAGTAAATCCATTGATTCATTAATTTTGAGTAGTCAACTAATTCTTCTTCCTTAAAGAAAATAGCAATCTCGCGCTCTGCACTTTCTAAAGAATCCGAACCGTGGATAATATTTTTCGCAACAGTTACACCGAAATCTCCACGAATTGTTCCAGGAGCAGCTTCATGTGGTCGTGTTTTACCCATCATATTGCGTGCTGTATCTACTACACCTTCACCTTGCCATACCATTGCAAATACAGGGCCAGATGTAATAAAGTCTACTAATTCACCAAAGAAAGGTCTTTCTTTATGCTCACCGTAGTGTTCTCCAGCAATTTCCGGAGTGACTTGCATTAATTTTGCACCAACTAATTGAAAACCCTTTTTCTCAAAACGAGCTACGATTTCCCCAATGAATGCACGTTGTACACCGTCTGGTTTTACCATTAGAAATGTTTTTTCCATAAAAAATCTCTCCACTTCTGAATTATGTATGTAATTGTATATCCCCACACACATATTAACACCCTTATCACAATTGTGCAATAGTTTTGAAAAGGAGAGATTTTTTTATTTTTTAGAAAAAACACTAAAATTTTCGTTTTCCAATATACTTTGCTACATTTTGTAATGCATACTTTGCTTGTCCGCGCGGGAGTGGTTTTATTATCTCCAATGCTTTATGTAAATAACGTTCACTAAACGCAAACGATTTATCAATAGCTGCACTATTTTTCACAGCATCAATAATTTCTTTCATTTCACCCGCTGTTGTATTTTCATGTACAGATGTGATTTTCTTACGAAGTATTGGATCTTCCATAGCGTATAAAGCAGGAAGCGTAATATTTCCTTGCAATAAATCACCACCAGCGGGTTTTCCAAGTTTCTCTTCCGTTGAAACGAAATCTAGAATGTCATCAATAATTTGATAAGACATCCCTACAAAATACCCATACCAAAACAGACGATTTACCGTATCACGATTAGCACCCGCAGCAATTGCTCCTAGCTGACAACTCGCAGCAATTAATAATGCTGTTTTTCGCTTTATCCTTCTTAAATACGTTCTTAAATTCTGGTCATAGTTATATTTATCTTTAATTTGTTCAATTTCACCTTTACAGACTTCTAAAATGGTATGCGACAACGCCTGATGTGCCTCTGGAATTTCGATATTTGTTACACATTCAAGAGACTTAGCGAACAGATAGTCTCCTGTATACATCGCAATACGATCTCCCCATTTCGCATTCACAGTCGCACTACCGCGTCGTAAAAATGCAGCATCAATAACATCATCGTGAACAAGAGAAGCCATATGAATAAGTTCTAACGCAACAGCAACATGCTTAATTGCGTCTAACTTATAATCTCCAAATTTCCCTGCAAGTAACACAAATACGGGACGGATTCGCTTCCCACCAGCTTCAATAAGTTGTAATGCCGCTTCTTCTACTAATGGCTGTTCAGATGCAACCGTCTTTTTCAATTCTTTTTCTATCACATTAATATCCGATCGTAAAAAAGAGTACATAAGTTGTAACTTCATATTGTTCACCTTAACCTAAAACGTCTTTTTTCTATTTTAATTCTGGTTTAATACCTAAGTGCATCGCTGCTACCCCAAAAGTAAACGGCTTCACTTGTACACGTTCAAGTCCAGCTTCCTCAAACATATGAGCCAATTCTTTCATCCCTGGGAATGTACTAGCAGATTCCTGAAGCCATGAGTATTCTTTATAACTTTTCGCAAACATCTTTCCAAATAACGGCATAATATATTTAAAGTATAAAATATACCCTTGTCGAAAACCAATCATTGTTGGCTGCGATGTTTCTAAACAAATTACTTTTCCACCTGGTTTTACTACACGCGCCATTTCTTTTAATACGTGCATATAATCTGGTACATTACGTAAACCAAATCCAATCGTTACGTAATCAAATGTATTATCTTCAAATGGAAGTTCCATTGCATTCCCGTGTAAAAGTTCCACTTGTTTTAATTGTAAAGCCTCTACCTTTTGCTTACCGACAGATAACATATTTTCACTGAAGTCTAAGCCAACAACCTTCCCCTGCTCTCCTACCGCTCCAGCTAACGCAATTGTCCAGTCCGCTGTCCCGCAGCATACATCAAGCGCTTTACTGCCCGGTTGTACATCCATAATACGCATCGTCTCTTTACGCCATGCCTTATGTCTTTGAAAACTGATTACAGAATTCATCACATCGTATTTATCAGAGATCTTTTCAAATACATCGTGTACTCTTTCTTCTTTTGATTGTTGCATGCTCGTACCTTCTTCCAATGTAAAATTGCTTATGTCTTCGATTTATCTCTTAACACAGAATTTATCTCATTTATGTCTGTGTGATTTTCTAAAAATTGATTTTCTTTCTTTCTCAATTCCATCATCCAGCCATTAATAACCGTTTCTGCATCTGCTTCATCCCCAAAAATCCCTTGAACTGCTTGAAAAACAGGTGAATGTTGTTTATCAACGTGCAATTGACATTCGTTTTGAAGACGATTTTTTCCTAACACATACGTTATAAATGGCTTCCAATGTGATAAATGAAAATGATCACATGTTTTCTGTAATAGCGCAGACTCAATCGTTATTACGCTTTCTATTATGTCATCAATCGTTTTATGCGCTTTTTGATATAACATAATTTTATGTTCATTGATTTCTTTAATTCCTTCAGCAAGCGCACGAATTAAAACAATATCACGATTCATAGACAATAAATAATAATATAGCCCACTATAGTAATCACCTGCAAGTACTGTTAATTGGCGACATTTATGTGATTCAATCGCTTCTTCATCTGCTTTATTTGATACTCTTTCATGTGTATCAAGCGCAATTTGTACAAGCATAATTGTTACTACATAATGCTCAATTTGTTCTATATGTAAATTTGCACTCTTTAAAGCCCCATATAGCAATGCTATTTTTTCTTCATCAATAAATGGTTCTTCAATATAGTTTATAAAATAAGGATGGCGTAATTTCTCCATCAATTTCTCTTTTATACCCGCATACCCTCCGTAGATGTCACACACAAAAAATCACCCTTGTTTTCTAATTCATAAAACTTATTATAACACATACAGTCTATTTTCTATAACCAAAACTTGGCTATCCCTTCCAAACTTCCACTGAATTAAATAATATCTTCGCTTCATTTAAATAATCTTTCTATTCTCAATCTGCCCAACTAAAACTATATCATTTATTTACAAAAAAAAAAAAGAAAAGCAGTTTCCCGCTTTTCTTTACTTCGTTTTAATGAAAGATAAAATTTCACTACGTGCTGCCGCATCATTTTCTAACACGCCACGCACAGCAGTCGTTACTGTTTTCGCACCAGGCTTTTTCACACCACGCATCGTCATACACATATGCTCTGCTTCTACCACTACCATTACACCGTGCGGCTCTAGTACTTCCATAATAGAGTTAGCTACTGTTGATGTAATACGTTCTTGTAGTTGCGGACGACGTGCAATTGTGTCTACAGTACGAGCTAATTTACTCAGTCCCGTTACTTTTCCACCTTGTGGAATATATGCAACGTGAGCAACTCCATAAAAAGGAACAAGATGATGCTCACACATCGAATAGAATGGTATATCTTTTACTAGTACAAGCTCTTCGTGATCTTCTCCGAATACTTTGTGTAAATGCTCTTTTGGATCCTCATGCATCCCTGAGAATACTTCTGCGTACATTTTCGCAACACGCTTCGGTGTATCAAGTACTCCCTCGCGATTTGGGTCGTCTCCGATTGCCTCTAAAATAAGACGTACCGCTTGTTCAATTTGTTCTAAATTAACTTTTGCCATCCGCTAGCCCTCCCGAAAAACCTAAAAGTGATACGAACACATTCTAGCATATTTATGTTTTTAAAAGCAAAAAGAAGAGTTTCCAAAAAGGAAACTCTTCTTCCCTGTTAATATGTAAGGATTATTTAACCGCATCTTTTAACGCTTTACCAGGTTTGAATGCAGGTACTTTACTTGCAGCGATTTCAATCTCCTCACCTGTTTGTGGGTTACGACCTTTACGAGCCGCACGCTCACGAACTTCGAAGTTACCGAATCCGATAAGTTGTACTTTATCACCTTGTTTTAAAGCTTCTAAGATAGAATCAAAAACAGCGTCCACTGCTTTTGTTGCGTCCTTTTTAGAAAGGGAACTTGCTTCTGCAACAGCATTGATTAAATCTGTCTTGTTCATGCCATTCACCTCCTCCCAAAGATAAGACTGTATAATGATCATAAAATGAGTCTTACTTTCATTTGTAGGCAATTTTTGCAAATTCTATACTACAAAGATGTAGATAAATCATTATCAACGCCTATATTATACGATTCTCCTTTATAATTCAATATTTTTAAGGAAATTGTTACTCTTAAAATGTGAAAATCTGATGAAACTTGACAATTTACAACAATATATTAGATAATGACTGTTTATTTTTCTATTACATATGTAAAAAGAAAAAATCCCTCTACAATGAGAGGGATTTTTCTCTTACAATATAATCGCAATTAATCCGCCAGATCCTTCATTAATAATTCTTTCTAGCGTTTCTTTTAATTTATATCTAGCATTTTCTGGCATTAAAGATAGTTTCGCTTGAATCCCTTCTCGAACAATCGAGCTAAGCGAGCGTCCGAATATATCGGAATTCCAAATTGATAACGGATCATCTTCAAAATCTTGCATTAAATAACGAACTAATTCTTCACTTTGCTTTTCAGTCCCAATGATCGGCTCAAACGTGGACTCCACATCCACTTTAATCATATGAATAGATGGCGCAACCGCTTTTAATTTGACACCGAATCTTGAACCGTGACGAATAATTTCTGGCTCATCTAAGCTCATATCAGCTAATGCAGGCGCTGCTACTCCATAACCGGTTTGCTTTACCATACGCAGGGCATCCGCCACTTGGTCATACTCTGTTTTCGCATGAGATAAATCGAGCATAAGCTTTAATAAATGATCTTTCCCTCGAATCTCTACTCCTACTACTTCTTTTAAAATTTGATCATACAATTCATCTGGCGCATATAAATCAATCTCTGCCACACCTTGCCCCATATCGATGCCAGCTAGACTTGCTCGATCAATAAATTCATATTGACTAAACTGCCAAACAACACGGTCCACATCACGAAGACGTTTTATATCCTTTACAGTCTCTTGAACTGCTTCCTGATAACTTTGGCGTAACCAATGTCCTTCATTTAGCACCATTACCCAGCTCGGAAGGTTTACATTCACTTCTAAAACCGGGAACTCGAATAAC
The DNA here is from genome assembly GCF_022663495.1 of Bacillus cereus group sp. BfR-BA-01383. Lineage (NCBI taxonomy): Bacteria > Bacillati > Bacillota > Bacilli > Caryophanales > Bacillaceae > Bacillus > Bacillus cereus group sp. BfR-BA-01383. Next base: position 109,664 of record NZ_JAKUFP010000012.1, on the reverse strand, counting down.
GCTTCTCGAAGTACATTATACACATCTGTTTCTCTTAAACTCTCTACACTCATCGCAATGACTGGAATATCATATTCTTCTGATAAACTTTGACGTAACTGCTCTGTATCTGGATGATATGGCTGTACCGTATTAATAATCATAATGAAAGGTTTTCCTACTTCTTTCAGCTCATTTACAACGCGTTCTTCTGCCTCTATATAATCTCTTCTTGGAATTTCACCAATTGTTCCATCTGTTGTAATAACGACGCCAATTGTTGAATGCTCTTGAATTACTTTACGTGTTCCAATTTCTGCAGCTTCATGGAATGGAATAGGCTCTTCATACCAAGGAGTATTAATCATGCGCGGACCATTCTCATCTTCATAGCCTTTTGCTCCTGGAACCGTATATCCAACACAATCTACTAATCGAATATTCACTTCAAGACCTTCATCTACTTCGATAGAAACCGCTTGGTTTGGAACAAACTTCGGTTCCGTCGTCATGATTGTACGACCAGCAGCACTTTGAGGCAGTTCATCCTGCGCTCTTTGACGGTCTGACTCATTCTCAATATTTGGAATAACAACAAGCTCCATAAATTTTTTAATGAATGTTGATTTCCCTGTTCGAACAGCTCCTACAACTCCAAAGTAAATATCACCGCCTGTGCGTTCCGCAATATCTTTAAAAATATCTACCTTTTCCAAGTGATTCCCTCCCTCAATATTTTTGGGAATAATTCCGCGTTTATAGTCAACTAATACCTTCTCTAACGTTGCCTATAATATCTGATATAATATAATGGTATTCTAGAAGTTCGGACAATATATCATATAATTTTGTCCAATTTCATATGACTATTTAAAAATATCTTTTGTTTGCATCGCAAGTTGTATAACATAAAAAACCTTTCTTCTAGAACTTATTCACTAAAAGAAAGGTTCATGACTTATGATTTTAAAAAAATTGGTTCTCCATTTTTCACTGTGTACGGTAAAGAATATGCAGGAACAAACGGGGAATCTTTCAAAAGTATATTCCGAATATCTTCCCCCTCCTTAAATTGCCCCTCATTTTTTTTCAAAGCTTCATATAAGTCGATTCTATAGTCAACAAAAATTTCTCCTTTTTCATTAATTACAAACGGCAGTCCTTTACCAGAATATGGACTTGTCACTTGCGGTACATCTTTATATCCTAGTTTTTTGAAATCTAGCTCATACACACCATCTGAAATCACTTTTTTAAAAGGTGGATATTGATGTTCATCACGATACATCCTAAGCTTTAATGATAATTCCTGAATTTGTTCAGCCATCCTAACATCAATTAACTTCACTGTCGGGTTTGTTTCAACATCTATTAATACGTATTGATATACTCCGCCACTTTCATACGCGTTTCCTGGCGCTTCTTGTATGTATCTCGGAGCAATTTTTTGAAAATCGATTGGATATTTTTGATAAATCGGCGTACTCATATCACGCGTCTTAATTGGTAATAAACCATTCGTTTGTTCCTGATATGTAGTAATAGCTTTTTGAACAACCTGTAACTGATCTTCATAAGGAATAGCGTTTTGTTTCATATTTTCTTTCGGATACATACACCCCGTTAAAATGCTTATGCAACAAAATATTAAAATAATATGGATTTTTTTCACTAGTAATCACCTTTTCATGCTAGTATTCCTTACCACTTATGTAACATTTACTACGTAAATCTCTTTTATTGCTCCACAGGTCCACTAAATACAACAAGAAAAATAACAATTCCGGACACAATCATAAGAGTGTATGCTACTAACGCTGTAATCCCTTTCAAAAACTTATTCTTTATTTTATGTCTACTTAATAAAATAAAAGCTACTGCAACCAACATAAATCCCATTGCCCCTAAGGAAAACCACATTTTTATAAGCCCTTCTGACATATACACACCCCTTTTTATCAATCTATTTTTATACTATTTTAACAAATTAAAATCTTTAAACAAATAAAAAAGAACATTTTACTACGAATTAATGAAGTGAAACTTTAATCAGTGAGGGTTTTGTCCATTCCCCACTGATTTCTACCCCTCACCAATCTAGATAAAAAATAAAACCGAAGCGATTGCGCCTTTCGCTCCGGTTGACCAAATATGCCCAAAACAGCTCTATTCCCATTCTTTCATGGCTATCATATGCAACCCTCAAACTCTTTGTTTCTCATATTTTATTTTTTAAACATTTTGCTTAACGAGCCAAAATCTGCTGGCATATTATTATTAATAATCGCTTTTACAATTTGATCCTCTTGTTCTTTCGGCACTTCACGCCCTGCCATAAGAGCAACTTGATGAATCAATTGACGAAGCACTGTCTCATCACGCAAATTCGCATTTTGTACAGACGATGCTAATTTAAAAATATCTTCTTTATTCACTTTCGCTTCTTTTTCAATGTTACTAAAAATGTTATTATCCATTCTTTTCACCCTCTCCTCAAGTTACTCTTCATCCTATGCAAAAATAAAAAAATGGTGAAAAGACCCAAGGAAAATATAAAAAGCGGCAGAAGTACACTTTGTACTTCTGCCGCTTTTATTTAAAGTAAATCAGGTATAGTTTCCACTTCATGTTTTTTCACGCGTCCCATCAATGAGCCTACTGCATCTTTCACATTATTCCCATTGAACAGCACGTCATATAAAGCAGCTGTAATCGGCATTTCAACTTCCATCTTCTCTGCTAATTCATGAGCAGCTTTCGTTGTTCTAACACCTTCCACAACCATACCCATACTTTCTAACACTTCTTCTAAAGAGTGCCCTTTTCCAAGCATATTTCCAGCACGCCAATTTCGGCTATGAACACTCGTACAAGTTACAATTAAGTCTCCCATACCAGTTAGGCCAGCAAACGTTAACGGATTTCCGCCCATCTTTCTTCCTAAACGAGCAATCTCTGTTAAACCACGTGTCATTAATGCCGCTTTTGCATTATCACCTAACCCAAGACCATCCGTTATTCCAGCAGCTAATGCGATAATATTTTTTAACGCTCCACCAAGCTCCACTCCAACGATATCTGGGTTTGTATATACACGGAAATAGCTATTCATAAACAGATCCTGTACTTCCTCAGCCGCTTCCATACGCTTTGCTGCAGACGTAACAGTCGTCGCTTGGCGCAAACCTACTTCTTCAGCATGACTCGGTCCAGACAGTACAACAACATCTTTAATCAAGTTCTCTGGAATTTCTTCCTCAATCACTTCCGAAATACGTTTTGACGTACCTGGTTCGATTCCTTTACTTGCATGAATCCAAGTAACTGGTTCTGTAACAATTTCTTTCATCTCTTGTAATACATCTCGGTACGCTTTCGTCGGTACTACTAGCAGTACTGTATTTACATCTACTAATGTTTCTTCTAAAGAAGAGTAGGCTACGATTGTGCTTGGCAATGTAATTCCTGGGAGATATCGACTATTCTCATGTTTCGTATTAATCTCATCCATAAGTTCAGAACGATTTCCCCAAATACGTACATCATGTCCATTGTCAGCTAATACCATCGCTAACGCTGTTCCCCAGCTACCTGCTCCTATTACTGTGATTTTTGTCATAAAATCACATCCTCTCCATTAGTCTCTTGCTCTAGCGATAATGTGAATCGGCGTCCCTACAAAGCCGAATGCTTCACGTAAACGATTCTTTAAGAAGCGCTCATATGAGAAGTGCATTAATTCTGTATCGTTTACAAACACAACAAATGTTGGCGGTTTTACCGCAACTTGTGTTGCATAGAAGATTTTCAGGCGGCTACCATTATGCGTTGGCGTCGGATTCATCGCTACCGCATCCATAATTACATCATTTAATACGTTCGTTTGTACGCGGATGCTATGGCTTTCATTTACTTCATTAATAACTGGTAATAATGTTTGTGTACGTTTTTTCGTTTTCGCAGATAAGAATACAATCGGCGCATACTCTAAAAATTGGAAATGAGCGCGAATGTTTTCTTCAAATGCTTTCATTGTTTTTTCGTCTTTTTTCACTGCATCCCATTTGTTTACGACGATAATAACAGCACGTCCTGAATCATGAGCATATCCAGCGATTTTTTTATCCTGTTCAATAATTCCTTCTTCTCCGTCTAAAACGACTAAAACAACGTCAGAACGTTCAATCGCTCTAAGTGCACGAAGCACACTATATTTTTCTGTGCTTTCGTATACTTTCCCTTTTTTACGCATACCAGCTGTATCGATGATTACATAATCTTGATCATCTTTGCTATATGGTGTATCAACAGCATCACGTGTCGTTCCAGCTATATTACTTACAATTACACGTTCTTGACCAAGAAGTGCATTTACAAGTGATGATTTCCCTACGTTTGGACGTCCAATTAAAGAGAAACGGATTGTTTCATCGTCATACGCTTCTTCTTCAATCTTTGGAAAATGCTTTGCAGCTTCATCTAACAAATCACCAAGTCCTAAACCGTGTGTTCCTGAAATCGGGAATGGCTCGCCAAATCCTAATGCATAAAAGTCATAAATATCACTACGCATTTCTGGATTATCAACCTTATTTACCGCAAGTACAATTGGTTTTTTAGAACGGTATAAAATTTTAGCAACTTCTTCATCTGCTGCAGTTACACCATCGCGACCATTCGTCATAAAAATGATAACATCTGCTTCATCAATCGCTACTTCCGCCTGTTGACGAATTTGTGTCAAGAACGGCTCGTCTCCAATATCAATTCCACCTGTATCAATAATGTTAAACTCATGATTTAACCATTCTCCCGCACTATAAATACGGTCTCGCGTTATACCTGGTATATCTTCTACAATTGAAACTCTTTCTCCAACAATTCTATTGAAAATAGTAGATTTCCCTACGTTCGGGCGGCCTACTATTGCTATTACTGGTTTCGGCATATACTTTCATCCTTTCAACTTGCTTCTGTTTATTATGTAAAAAACCCTTCTTTGTGCAAGAAGGGATTTGCATTCCAGAATAATTCTCAACGTATCAAAACACCTCATATTATACCACACGTTGCTAATGTTTCACAATAATATATACATTCTCTTGTAAGCGATGCGCAATACCATCTAAAATGGCTTCTAAATTATTTGCAACAAATTCTAGTTCCTCTGTCGTCTCACAAGTAAACAAAGGAGCACCACCTGCAAATTTCTCCGGTTTCGTTGTAATAACCGCAAGAATAACACTTTCTAACATCATCTCTTATCTCCCCTTCCTTTCGGGGCTTCCGATGACATATGAACCGCACTTTCTAATGTTGGCACATTCCCTATGACACCTATCGCTTTCTCTGCATCTTGATCTTGCGGCAAGACAAAAATCCCAACCCTTCCATCTTCTAAATCACGCTTTGCTAACGGTACCAGTGCCGGTGTACCTGAATCTCTATATATCCCTAAAGCAACAGAAACATCGTGCAAAATAGCTTGCCTTTGTCCTAAATTTGCAATTGTAACCATCGCATCAATTGATTTCGGCTTTAAAATAAAACCCATTCCATATTTCATAATTTCTTCTTGCCTTGCTGGCAATCCAATATTCATAATGTAAATATTATCAATATAAAGTCCCGCTCCTTCAAAATGAAGTGGAACATGCTCAATTTCTACAAGATCATGAAGTCTTTTACCTGACATTAATTTTTTCGCAACGAAAAAACTTACCATACCAGTAATTACCCCGGCAATCCATGAATGGAATCCTATATACGCAAACGTCGTTGCAAACGATGTTAACATCGCCAAATAGTTGCGACTTTCAAAAACTAATGCAATCCCTTCAATGTATGTATTCCCACGCGGCACGAGCTCATATCCATCTAATTGTTGAAGTGTATTTCTTTCCATATTACGCACATCACGAAATTGCGTCGCTGCTAACGTAAGAAATGTAATTGCAGAAAAATCTTTTTTCAAAATAGACGGGATAGCAATTGCTCCTAAAGCAGCTGCAATTAACCCCATCGCAACATGGATAATTTTCCCGTGAAGCCTCGTCGGATATTGCCGCGTATCCGTCCGAAGCATTAACACTCTCGTTACTGTCCCCGCTATTACGCCACATAAAATGGCCGGTGTATATTCAGTCATGTATTACCCTCGCCTTTCTTTTACGTGTTTTTCTCTTAAACTGTTCCATGTATACTGATGCTTTTGCAATCCAAAACAAAATTGCCATGAAAAATGTAGAAACGGCGACGATATCAAAAAATGCTAAACTACCGTAATCATAAGGAAAATGTAGTTTTCGAAAAATAAGTGTCACTAGTAATTCACCTTGTAACATTCCAATATAAAGGGAACATAATCTCAATATGCGATCCCCGTGTAATAAAACCGAAGCATATACAAGAACACTACTTAACAAAAACAATCTGTCCACCACAATCCAAATTGGATCATATACTTCTAACAAATAAAAACTTGTATATAACATTGCAATAATAAGTGCCGAAAGTAAGCCATATAATTTTTTCCAAATAGAATATAGCGTGATTCCTATAAAAGAAATAATACAAAGCAAAAGAGCATTTACTGATACAGTGAATGAAACAATCGTCACATGTAACGGAGAGAAAATGATAAAAATCAGTATACAAGCACCTAACTTCCATCGAATAGAATCCTTTTTCATAAAGAAAGTTACGATAATCCACCCTATCCAAGCTATAAAATAAAACGTACTCCCATCCATCATTTCACCTCCTATGTTTTCCATTATGGGAACTTTTTATGAAAGTTAATCCCTTTTTCTTTACGCATAGTTTTTTCATATAACAGCAACACTTTTAATAAGGAGGTGCTATTCACAATGGGTAAAGATCGCCAAGAACGAAAACTAAGAGAATCACGCCGCGTTGAATCTGATCGCGACCAATCACTTCAATATCCTGGTGCAACTAGTCTTGATACACCAGAGCAAGCTCGAAAGCAAAATCAGCACTAAAAATACAAAAGACGGTTTCGATATTGTACGAAACCGTCTTTCACATAAATTATTTTAATAATTTCTACTCATAATATAATTCTTTTGTTTTCGCATTATAAATTCGATCACTTGACGAGGCATCAATCGTAACTACACCTGTTGGTTTTTTTGAATATGTAACAACATAATACGTATGAAGAGAAGGATCTTTACTTTTTACTTCTACACGTACATAATTCGTCTCCCCTAATTCTTTTAACTTTCGCTCAACCTCTTTTTTCACATCGGCAGTATCTTCTCGTTCCTCTTTAACTTTTCTACTTCCGATGATGTTTCCTTGATCGGAAAGTAATACTACTTCAGCTGCACTTAAATCTACCCCATTCGGTATATTAAAATAATAATTTATATATGAATCTTCCGATGGATTATTTTTGTCTTCTCCTAATTCCCTTGGCAAAATTAGTGCTTCCATTCCACTTCCTGCATTCACCATTGGATTCCTATACAATGTATTCCCGACTGCAATTGCAATATTATCCGTTTTAATTGTCGATTGTGCTGTTGTTGAACTAGAACCCCCTTCTCTCACATTTGAAGTTAGTGAAATTTCAACTTTTTGATTATATCCAGAAATCGCTGTATCTTCTCTTATATTCCGTGCATGGATATTAACATCTCCACTATCATACGTAATACGTCCTATTGTATTTGAAGATATATTTTCTCCTTTTTTATTAACGTCCTTATCCCCTAAATTATCGTAAGTTTTTTCTTGCTTCTTTTGGCTCTTAAATTGTAATCTATTATCTTGTTTTATCATTAACCATTTATATTGAAAAGTTTGTACACGTTCTGCTTTCCCATTCGTATAATTCGTTTTATATGTCATTGAATACGTTAATTCATATTGTTTATCTTTATCCTCTTTAATATCATCTACCTTCACGTCTAATGTTACCGATTTAAAATCCTTTCTCTCGTTACACAACTTTATATAAGCGATTACATCTTTGTACGCTTCATCTTGATTCGCATCTACAAAATACACTCTTAATTCCTCGGCAACACTTTTCCCTTCATTTGCACCACTTTCAATAAGTCCAGCATATGCGATTAAATCTTTCTTTACCTCATTCTCAGAGATAGTACTATTTTCATTTTTAATCTCTTCATTTTTTGGTTTTACATCTCTTTTTTCATCAGCTGTAACTTTCTTATTAGAATGACCATTATAATACAAATAAGCACCCATGCTCATTGTTCCAATAGTAATGATACTTATAATAGAGATCCACACTTTCTTATTTTTGCCATGTTTCTCCCCACAAACATGGCAAAAATTAGCCCCCTCCAATAATTCAGCAGCACACTTTCTACACTTCTTCATTTTCATAACCCCTTTTTAATTACAACTTCCATAAAAAACATTCATATATTTTAATTATAATATATTATCTCTTTTTTTCCATTTATAGAATTATATAGGACAATATCTCACTTTATAAAAAGAAAAAAACCAACCAAACGGTTGATTTTTTTATCTCCTACTATAATGCGCAGTATCAATACCACGCTGCATTAACCAATGATACGTTTCGCCTTTTAGAACAAGAGGTACCGATTGCAACTCTTCTATCGTCTTTGCCCCAAGAGCTGTCATAATAAATTTTAAATCTGTATGTAATAGATCGATTTCATCCACTAACTTCTCGATACCATCTTGCATTAAAATCCGTAAAAAATATCCAGCAAACGCAGTTGTATTCGCCCCTAATGCAATCGCCTTCGCTACGTCAAGCGCTGTTTGTATGCCCCCAGATGCAATAAAAGAGAGGTTATTATTTGTAGAGGTTGCTTCAATAATCGAGGTAGTTGTTTGTATGCCCCAGTTATTAAAATAAGAAAGCATACGCTGTCTTCGTTCATTTTCAACAGCAGCAAAATTCGTACCACCTTGTCCACCAATATCAATTGCCGTTACACCTATACTCGCTAACTGTTGCACTGTTTCCTTACTCATCCCAAATCCTACTTCTTTTACAATAACAGGAACTTTACTCTTTAAAACAATTTGCTCAATCCGCTGAAGTACCCCCGTGAAATCACGATCTCCTTCAGGCATCGTTAACTCTTGTATGACATTTAAATGAATTTGTAATGCATTCGCTTCAATCATAGCAACGGCACGCTCTGCCTGGTCGACAGTTGCCTCACTGCCCAAATTAGCAAAGAAAACCCCATTTGGATTTACCTTTCTAACGACTTTATAAGAAGCCGCCTCACTTTCATCTTTTAACGCTGCCATTTGCGAACCTACAGCCATAGCAAGATTATGATGTTTCGCTACATATGCTAATTGCTCATTAATATGTAACGTTTGCTCTCCTCCACCGCCAGTCATCGCATTGATAAAAATCGGCGAACTTAGTGAAAGTTCGCCGATTTTTGTTTCACATGTTATAGTATCATAACTTGAATTTGGCAAGCTTTGATGCACAAATTCAATATCATGAAAGCCATGCGTACGAGACTGACCAGTAGAAAGAGCGTATTCAATATGATCTAATTTACGTTTTGCCCTTACCACTTGTACCCCTCTTTATTTCTTTAATTTTTTCAGTTGTTCACCAATAATATCACTTAATTGGAAAGTAGCAGAATCAGCATTTGGTTCATACTGACTGTAATCTTCAGTTACATTATTTTCCTCAAGCGCTTCTTTTATACTTAAAGAAATACGTTTCTCTGCTACATGAACTTCAAGTACTTTCACTGTTACTTCTTGTCCCATTTCCAATACTTCATTTGGATTTTTCACGTGACGATTTGCAATTTGAGATACGTGCACAAGCCCTTCAACACCAGGTAAAATTTCAACGAATGCACCGAATGTAACAAGGCGTTTTACTACTCCCTCACGAATATCCCCAGCTTTTATTTCACCAGTAACATTTTCCCAAGGTCCCGGCTGAGCTGCTTTAATTGATAAAGAAATACGTTGTGTATCAGCATCAACCGATAGCACCTTTACTTTTACCTTTTGACCTTGCTCTAATACTTCAGAAGGCTGCTCCACACGTTCGTGTGAAATTTGTGAAATATGAACTAATCCGTCCACGCCACCAACGTTAACGAAAGCACCAAAATCCGTTAATCGTTGTACTGTTCCTTCAACAACGTCCCCTTCTTTTAACGAAGAGATTGCTTCTTTTTTCTTAGAATCTAGTTCTAGTTCTACTACAGCTTTATGCGAAAGGATTACACGATTTTTTTCACGGTCTAATTCAACAATTTTCACCGCTAGTGTTTTACCTTTATAGTCAGTAAAGTCTTCTACATAATGTACTTCTACAAGTGAAGCTGGGATAAAACCACGAACACCAAGGTCCACAACTAATCCACCATTCACAATATCTTTTACAGTAACATCAAATACATGACCAGAAGTAAATTTCTCTTGTAATTCTACCCATGCTTTTTCTGCATCAACAGCACGTTTAGATAAGACAAGATCATCTTCTTCTAATTTAATAATTTTTAATTCTAGTGTTTGATTTAATTCTACAACATCGCTTGCTTTTTCAATATGAACGTTAGCTAATTCACTAATTGGAATTACGCCATCTGTTTTGTATCCAACATTTACAAGCACTTGTTTCTCTTCAACTTTCGTTACAGAACCTGTAACAACGTCACCAACTTGTAATTCTTTTGAATCCATAACTTCTTCATTCATTTTCTCTACCATGGAAATACCTCCCTACAGAATTGACAAAGCATTTTTATGTATATACGAAATGAAAACAAATGTTTTCATTTGCATGTTTAAGAATTTATCATCACATACTCTGTTTCAATACAGCTTACAAGAAAATATATTAAACCTATATAAATAGTATACAGCAAAATCACCTTGAAGAAAGTATGTTTTGAAATATAATAGCGAATATATTCTGACAATTTTGTTCCTCTTTAACTAACTTCTTATAAATCGGCTCATTTGTCAAGGAAAGAGAATCACAATTCACGTATCCTTTACATTTCTATACAAACAAAAAAGAAAGAGGATTACCCCTTTCTTTATTTCGCAAATACTCCTGAAACAATGCTCATAATTTTTTGGACAACTTCTTCAATTGATAAAGAAGTTGTATCTAATTCCAATGCATCATCAGCCTTCTTCAGAGGAGACACTTCGCGTTCTGAATCTAATTTATCACGCTGAGCAATTTCTTCTTTTAACTGCTCTAAATTAGAATCGAAACCTTTATTTATATTTTCTAAATGTCTTCTTTCCGCTCTTTCTTCAACAGAAGCAAGCATAAAGATCTTCACTTCAGCATCTGGCATTACATGTGTACCAATATCACGGCCATCCATAACAACGCCGCCTTTTTTCGCTAATTCTTGTTGACGACGTACCATTTCTTCACGAACAAGGCGATGCTTCGCCACAATTGATACTCGATTCGTCACTTCAGGTGTACGAATTACTTCAGAAACATCTTGTCCATTTAAAAATACAAGTTGTGTATTTTCGCCTTGCTGAAATTCAATGTTTACATTCTTTAAAACTTCCATTAACTTCTCTTCATTTTCAAGGTCCACTCTTTGTTCAAGGGCTGCATATGTAAGCGTACGGTACATTGCGCCTGTATCAATATAAACATAAGAAAGTTTCTTTGCGACAACTTTTGCAACTGTACTTTTCCCAGCAGCAGCTGGACCATCTATAGCAATTGAAATTCTTTTATCCATTGTAACACCTCATTTTTTCACTTATAAAACAAAACGAAAAGCAGGTATTCATCCCTGCTTCCTCTCATTTGCTTCACGTCATTAAATCCTCAATTATTGTAGCATAATCCTTTATAGAAGAAAACGAAAACTACCTATTCACCTGTAAGATTTCCGCTTTATTTTTTACCATGACACCTTCATAATAAACAATTTTAGATAAATATTTCACCGAAGATTTATGTATAAAAAGCAGTTGGATGACAGAAAGACAAATAAATTGAATCAGCAATATACGAATTATAATTTTCTCTACTTTCTCCAAAAAAATCACTCCTCCCTCTCTATACTTACACATCTAATTTTGTAAATTTATATAAACAAAACCTAATAACCGCTTACCGCAAAACACTTATAGTAATTCATTTTATTGTCATTTTCTAAGCATGCTTTTATACATTTTCATTGTCGAATTTACTCAAAACATGTTATGTTCTAAATGTATTTTTCAACTTGAAAGGGGTATAAGCATTGAAAAGAATCCTAGTTTTACACACAGGCGGAACAATTGCAATGGAGGAAGATAAAGAAACTGGGGTTGTACAACCAGGCGAAAAGAATCCTCTTTTAAAATTCATTCCTGATTTAGAAGGCGATGTTGATTTAATTGTCGAAGACGTGTTCCATCTTCCATCTCCTCATATGACTCCTAGCGAAATGCTACAATTACAAGTCATCATTGATGAAAGAGTAAAACAAGACGATATTCATGGCGTAGTCATTACACATGGTACCGATACATTAGAAGAGACAGCTTATTTTCTTGATTTAACAGTTCAAGCAACTATCCCAATCGTTGTAACAGGAGCAATGCGTTCTAGTAATGAATTGGGAGCTGATGGCCTATATAACTTCTTATCCGCTGTAAAAGTTGCTAGCAGTAATGAAGCTGCAAAAAAAGGTGTTCTAGTCGTATTAAACGACGAGATTCATTGCGCTACAAATGTAACGAAAACACATACAAGTAACGTCGCGACATTCCAAAGCCCGCAATATGGACCCATTGGTATGGTAACAAAACGCGGTGTCGTCTTCCATCATGCTTTAGTACATCACGAAACATATTCAGTAAACAAAGTCTCTAAAAATGTGGTTGTTCTAAAAGCATACGCTGGCATGGATGATACATTGCTAGCAGCAATTGAAAGTCTTCCCGTAGACGGGATTGTTATTGAAGCACTTGGACAAGGTAATTTACCTCCAAGAACACTTCCTAGTATAGAACGATTAATAAATAAAGGAATTCCTGTCGTATTAGTTTCTCGCTGCTTCAACGGTATCGTTCAAGACGTATATTCGTATGAAGGTGGCGGAAAACAATTAAAAGATATGGGCATTGTATTCACATACGGTTTAAATGCTCAAAAAGCGCGTATTAAATTATTAGTCGCATTAGAGAATACAAATTCTCATGAAACAATTCAAAATATGTTTATGCACGAATAAAAAAAGCTGTCGAAGTTTTCTCGACAGCTTTTTTTTATTCTTCTCTTGATGCAATAGTTTGCGCAATCGCATCCCCATGAAATCTACCGTTTTCGATAAATATTTCATTTGCATTATTTCCAGCAGCAATTACACCGGCAATAAAAATATTTTCAGCGTTCGTTTCCATTCTGTCCTCATTATAAATCGGGCGCCCTGTTTCTTCATCAATCCGAACACCCATGTTTGTTAAGAAACTATGATCTGGATGGTAACCAGTCATCGCAAATACAAAATCATTTTGGATTGTAAATGCTTCACCATCAACCGTATATGTTAATGTGTGCTCAGTTATTTCTTTCACCTGAGCCCCGAAATGCATTTGAATTGTCCCGTTTCGTACTAAAGCCTCGAACTCCGGTAAAATCCATGGCTTAATGCTTGGCGAATACTCACTTCCGCGATATAAAACCGTTACGCGCGCTCCTGCTTTAACAAGTTCTAACGCAGCATCTATACTTGAATTTTTCCCGCCTATTACTACTACGTCTCGGTCAAAATAAGGATGTCCTTCTTTAAAATAATGAGATACTTTCTTCAGTTTCTCACCTGGAACATTCATATAATTTGGATTGTCATAATATCCAGTCGCTACAACAATATATTTCGCCATATATATTTCTTTATTTCCGTCACGTTTTATCGTCTCAACTTTAAAAATCTCTCCATCTTTTTGAACTTTCTCCACTCGTTCAAAAGCATTCACTCGTACAGATTTACGCTTCACTACTTCACGATAATACGCAAGCGCTTGATTTCGAACTGGCTTACGATTTTCTGTAATAAAAGCCACTTCACCAATTTCTAATTTTTCACTAGAGGAGAAAAATGTTTGATGTGTTGGATAATTATAAATGGCATTTACGATGTTTCCTTTTTCAATCACTAACGGATTTATCCCTACCTTTTGCAACGAAATTGCCGCTGCTAAACCGCACGGACCGCCTCCAATTATGATAGCTGTTTCTTTCTGCATACTCGGTTCACTCCTAGTCTTCTACCTGTGCACTATTTATAAAAACAAGAAAAAACCTACTTACAGCAGTAGGCACCTATCTTTATTGTATTCATTTTTCATATATTTGTCATCTAAACGAAACATACATCCGATAGACATCTGCTAAAAACTGCTGAAATTTAATACCTTGTTTTCCTAATACATTTTCAGGATCAATCTTTCTAGCTGGGTCAAGTGTTTTATGTGATATGATATCTTTTTTCGGATTCAAGCCGAAGTTTTGACATAAATACGCATGATACCAAGTAAAACGAGTATATGCTTCCCAAAAGTTAACATCACCGCCATAACAAAGTTCCACCCCAATGGCAGCCTTATTCGCATCATAACCATATAAGTCATTATCTGTCGGCACACCATATCGAACATGATATGCAACTTCATTTATAGGGATGATTTCCATTATTGTTTTGTCATCTATAAATGTATGCGCCGAAGCTTTCGGTTGTATTTCATTAAAGTAATCTCGATTCCCTATCGCATTGCTACCAGGATTTCCTGTATCATGACTTACAATAAACCTTACTTTAGAAAGAGGAATGCCCGGTCGTGAACTTCCATATCCAATATAATTACGCTCTATAGGAAACATCGCCATTACTACCAACTCCCGCTTTAGAAGATTACCTTACTTCCTTATATATGTATTCGGTAGCAATGTCCTTATAGCATATTTCTTACGCGAAGAGAAAATCGAAAATATTTGATGTGAACACCATAAATAACACAATACTTACAGCGACTCCATAAAAACCGTAAAACCAAACACAATCTTCTTTCGTATCTAAACCGAAAAATTTATTTACTGATTGTGATAATGTGCCGCGCTTACTTTTCTTGTTTCGTAATACTTCCACTCGTTCCACAACATCTGCTGGCATCATAAATCTTTGGTCTACTGTCATTTTCATCATTTATCTCTCCTTAAAATCATTTCCGTTTTGTTTATCTAAGGAGAGTATAGCACGTTTGTTCGTGTAGAACAAGCGTTCTTTTTATTTTTTATTTTATTTTTCAGCAAGCCAAGTAAGAATCGAGATTACAAAAGCAATCGTTGGCCCTACTATAACCATGCCAAATATTAAAAACAATAATCCTCCTCCGAACATCCGAACGATACTTGTTTTTTGAGCGCTTTTAGCTCTTGCAAGTTCACCCTCTAACACCTTAACTTTCTCTTCTAATTGTTCTACTCGCTCCATCATTTCATTGCCCATATGCACCACCTCATTTAATACTTCAACACAAAAACGTGATTCCCTCGAAAGGAAATCACGTTTTCTCAAGATATAATATTTTATACCCAACCTCTGAAGCGACTTGCTTCAGCCATTTTACGAACACCGACCATATACGCCGCTAAGCGCATGTTCACCTTGCGAACTTGTGCTGTTTCATAAATAGAATCAAATGATTTTACCATTACTTTTTCTAAGCGTTGTTCTACTTCTTCTTCAGTCCAGTAGAAACCTTGGTTATTTTGTACCCACTCAAAGTATGATACTGTTACACCACCAGCACTTGCTAATACGTCTGGAACAAGTAAAATTCCGCGATCTGTTAAAATTTTAGTTGCTTCTAATGTTGTTGGACCATTTGCAGCTTCAACAACGATTTTCGCTTTAATATTATTAGCATTTTCTTCTGTAATTTGGTTCTCAATTGCAGCTGGAACTAAAATGTCGCAATCAATTTCTAACAATTCTTTGTTTGAAATTGTATTATTAAATAGTTTTGTTACTGTACCGAAGCTATCGCGACGGTCTAATAAATAATCAATATCTAATCCATTTGGATCATGTAATGCACCGTAAGCATCTGAAATTGCAATTACTTTCGCACCTGCATCATGCATAAATTTAGCTAAGAAGCTACCAGCATTACCGAATCCTTGAACAACAACGCGTGCACCTTTAATATCAATGTCGCGTTTTTTTGCAGCTTCGCGAATACAAATTGTTACACCTTTCGCCGTTGCTGTTTCACGTCCATGTGATCCACCTAATACAAGCGGTTTACCTGTAATAAAGCCTGGTGAATTAAATTCATCAATACGGCTATACTCATCCATCATCCATGCCATAATTTGAGAGTTTGTGAATACATCTGGAGCCGGAATATCTTTCGTCGGACCTACGATTTGGCTAATTGCTCGTACATAACCACGGCTTAATCTTTCTAACTCACGGAATGACATTTCACGTGGGTCACAGATGATTCCACCTTTACCTCCGCCATATGGTAAATCAACAATACCACATTTTAAACTCATCCAGATTGAAAGTGCTTTCACTTCATTTTCTGTTACATTCGGATGGAAGCGAATTCCACCTTTCGTTGGACCAACAGCATCATTATGTTGCGCACGATATCCTGTAAATATTTTAACAGTCCCGTCATCCATACGAACTGGTATTTTCACTGTCATCATACGAATTGGTTCTTTTAATAATTCATATACTTCGTTTGGATAACCCAATTTTTCTAATGCTTCACTAATAACAATTTGTGTCGAATTCAATAGTTCAAAATGTTGTTCCCTTTGTTGTTGTGTTTTTGTTTGAGTTCCCTTTTCGGCTACCATAGTAAGTAAACCCCCTGTAATTTCACTTGTTTAGTAAACCTTCATTGCCTAGTATACACCCTTAAATTTGGAATGCAATAGAAAACGCTAACAAATATATACAAACTATTTTCTGTTGCAAGCGTTTTCACTATTATTATAGTCCTTTTATTACTTTTAGAAAAGTAAAATACTCAAATATTTAAATATTTTTTAGTTTTATCAATTACAGTATAAAAAAACGAATATATTTACTAAAGAAAAACGAATATATTTACTAAAGAAAAACGTAAACAAACAGCTACAATCAACTTTATTTCATCGCTCTGTTTTCAAAATTTCAATTTCACTATCCTTGGCGAAATAAAAAGAAAACCTCAAGCTATTCGACATTAGCTGAGGTTTTCTTTCTTCACAAAATAGTTGTGTATTTGTTCGATTGCTTGAGAAGCCATTAATTCCTTACCATACTCCATTATACGATAAATGGTCGCTGTAGACGGATTACCATATTCCGCTAAAATAGCTATAAAATCCGCTTTCAGTAATTGAATTTGCTCCTCTTCTTCCATCCAAAGATAGAAACGCCCATCCCACATATACAGCTTTCCGCCAGTTACACCAAGGTTATATAAGCGATTCGACAGGTTAATTATGTCGTCTAGTGCAGCAAACTCATACAGTATATGCTCGCTTTCATCTAGAGTCACTTGCATTTCAATAAACTCGTCACGGAACTCATCATCTGTATCCATTTCTTGATGTTCTTTCGTTACAATTACAACCATGCCTTGTGCTTGTAGAGAAAATACTTCAACTGCAATCGGACCATCTGCTTCAAATCCTAATTCCTTATTTGCTTCTTGCATCATATCACGAAATAATTGCTGTACTTTCGGTGCATTTCTCCACAAATCTTCTTTCGTTAATCCTCGTTCAGATAAATCGTCAAATGTTAGGAAAATTTTTATCTTATTGTAATTTAATCGTTCCAGCCTCATCTCATACCCTCCCTACGTAACCAATGAATCTAATTTTTATTATATGAAATAGAAAATAGATGGTTCTTTTCGAACAACTATTCTGACATTTTTAACCATTCATCCCATTCTTCTTTCTTATCACCGATTAGGATCGTTTGCCTGTTCAACTGATCTCGAGCTCCTATTTCCCCTATAAGTCCAACAGAAAGGTTCTTACTTTTTTCTTGTAACAAATTAACAAAATTCATCGCCTCTTTAAGTTCTCGTCCTTCTTCAAAAGATACAAATAAATATTTTGGGCGTATTTGTTCAACAGCTACCAGAGTACCATCTTCCTCTAAACTCGTCCTAATATATATTGCCTCATATCCTTTTAAGCGTAAATACGTTGAGAAAACAAACCCTTTCAACATATTATTTTCCAAAACAATAACTTTGTGTAAGGAAGAAAATGATGACGCATTATGGTACACCATTCCTAGACGGGTTTGTAAAAATGATACTACATATTGAAATTGCACCATTGTAATCTCATTATTATGTTTTAACATTAATAATTTGTTAGTCACTTGAAGAATAATACTTGTAACAACCTTTTCTGTTGAATATATACTAAAAGCCTCGTTTAATAATACAGAAGTTGTAATTTCATCAAATTTTAACAAAGCTTGTAGTAAATCGTCCACTAAAACAACTTCTTTATCATAAAGTAATTCTTTTTGAATGTTGCTCTGCGAACGATTCCCTTCCAATAACTGAACTGCTTGTCCAATCATCATACCGGAAGAAACCTTTTCCATTAACCATTCCAAAATTTGAATATGCTCTTCTGTATATAAACGATGCCCCGCTTGATTTCGCTTTGGGGCAATAACTTGATATCGTCTTTCCCATGCCCGAAGCGTACTCGGCTGAATTCCAATTATATTCGAAACAGCTTTTATATTATATTTTCCATTTAGAGTTGGCATCATTTCCCTCCGCATAATGTAATGATATGTGTTTGAGCAGGTGCTCGAAAGCGAAGTGGAATCAATGTTGTTCCATACCCATTACTAACAAAGAGAGTCATATTTGAATAATTATACACGCCACCCTTTAAATGTTTTTTAGACGGAAATAATCGAATCTGCCCTCCATGTGTATGTCCACTTAACACGAGTGAAATTTGTTCTTTTCCAGTCATTTTCTTTACTATATCAGGGTTGTGGCTAATTAAAATGCGAAAACCATCTTCTTTACAATCGGCCAAGGCTAAATCTAAACGATCACGTTTCAATCCAACATCGTCTACACCGAGTAAGCAAATTTTCTCTCCTAATTCAGATTCAAATACAACTCTTGTATTATCTAAAACTTTCACATTATTTTCTAATAACAAAGCATCTAATTCATGGTATTCAATCTCATAATCATTATTTCCCCATACAAAATATACAGGAGCTATCGCTCTTAACTTTTGTATATTTGCAGAAATTTTCGATAAGGGCACGCCTTTTTCTGCTAAATCACCACCAATAATGACGAGATCTACTTTTCCTTTTACTTGTTCAATTAACGAACTTGAAACGATTCTTCTATGAATATCAGAAATAAAAAACACATTCACTTTTTGAAAACTTTCCGGAAATTCTTTAAATACTAAAGTATGTTCCAATACAGTATTACGCATCGCTTCTTTATACATTACAAGAAGGAATATAATACCGATGCATATGAGAGTACTCAATAATATTATCCATATCATATATTTTTACTCCCCTCCTCATAAAGACAATCCTCCATTTTTAGAACAAGTTGTGAATCGCTTATTTTACTAACTCTCTTGCTTTGTGGATTTATCTTTTATCGGAATTTTCAATTCTTGACCAACACTCACTTCATCTTCTTGTAAATTATTATACTTTTTAATTACTTCAATCCCATTTTCATCTGAAAAATATTGCTGCGCTATACTTTCTAAAGTTTCTCCCTCTTTCACCGTATGCGTCGCCACTTTCTCAGACTGTTTCTGAGATTCAGATTTCGCTGTATCAAAGAAAATTACTTCAAACGCACTTTTCCCAGCATTATTACTATCACTTTTCACCTGAATATATTTGTCCGTATACCATAAAATACTAATCGGTAGCAATATAAATAGAAATGTTAAAACCCGGACGAAAATGTGATTCATTTTAAACTTTTGTTTTTTCTCTTTATTTCTATGAATTTCACTACGCGGCGGTAAACCTTCATTTTCTTCCACTCGCTCAACTTCTAATTCCTCTTCAAAATCAGGAATTCGTTTCCTCATGTTGTTCACCACCACCTTCCATTTATTTTCTTAATTGGAGTCCCATTATAAAATCAACAAGAAAGTGTGCAAAGATTGTTATAAACAAATTTCCTGTCCATTCAAATACATAACCAAAGACAAAACTAATGAAACAGACGAAACAAAACAAAAATGGCTTTGTGATATACCGAATATGTAACACTGCAAATACTAAACTCGCTATTACAATTCCGAAGTGAGTCTGCACGACACCTCTAAATAAAAATTCTTCTGCAAAGCCGATAATGAATGTAATAACGAGTAGATGCATTACCGACATTCCTTGAAACATCTTATCGTTAATACCACCATCATCAAACCAAGACTCTGGAAATACTCGCATCGCAACATAATCTAATAACACAATACCAATCGCTAACAAGCCACCTATTATAAGGATGGACACAGGTTCCCATTTCCACAGACTATACACTGCTTTTGTATCTTGAAATAATATATACGCTAGTAAACAGCCAATACCAATAATAATCAACTGTGTTATATATAGATTCAGCCTTATTTCCTTCGGGCTCATATCTTCAATATTATGCCTTTGAATGTTCATCATTCCTCCATCTTTTCTAGGCCAAAAAGCTTTTGTAACTCTGTTTCCCAATTATAGTCGAAATCCGATTGTTGCGCTTGTCTTTTTTTATAATCTGTTTTTGTAATACTACAATAGTCGCAGCAATTTTTTAACTCGTTCTCTTTTCTATAACCGAACTGTTGCAGCAAAAATTCACGTCTACATCCTTTAACCTGTATCCATGACTTCATATTTTCTAGTTCACTATATTTATTACGTAGCCTTATTTCTACTTCGGCTATTAATCTGTTCATTATTTCATCTGACAAGCTCTCCAATATTAATTTTTGCTGTTGTATGATTCCAAACTGTTCGAGATGATAGCGGATGAAACGCCAATATTGTTCATTAAATCTTGCTGCATTATAACAAATTCCCTCTACATCTTCTATTCGTAATTCTTTCGTTTGAAACATTCTTTCTTGTAGTAACGAAAATAAAAATTGTATTTGTGACTTACTTGGCAATTCATCCTCAATTATTAAAATTGGCAAATCGTGATCTAGCGGACTACATAGTAAAATGGCTATACTTGATTCACCATCTCTTCCTGCTCTTCCGATTTCTTGTAAATAGGAGGCTATATTAGTCGGGTAATGGAAATGAATAATATATCTCGTATTCGACTTATTTACCCCCATACCGAAAGCACTTGTACATATTACAAGCTGCAACTGATTATTCATAAACTGCTGTTGAATTAACATACGCTCTTCATGTTCCATGCCACCATGATAAAAAGCTACACCAGTAACACCTTTTCCTCGTAAGTATTCCGTTAAACGTTCTGTCCACGCTCTACTTGAACAATATACAATCCCTGGTCCTTGTAAATACATTACCTGGTCCAAAAGCGCCTCTTTTTTCTCTTCTATCGTCTCTACAAATTGCACTTCCATTGCAATATTTGGACGATCAATAGAGTACACATGCTGCTCGACGTTCTTTAAATTTAAACTCTCTGCTATATCTCTCAGTACATCTTTTGTCGCTGTGGCCGTTAATGCTAGTACCGTAGGAGATCCTATGCTATCAATTACTTGATCTAACTTTTTATAATCCGGACGAAAATCATAGCCCCATTGCGAAATACAATGAGCTTCATCAACAACAAATAATGAAATATGAACTTTCTTCAATTCTCTTATTAATAATTCCGATTGCAACATTTCTGGTGAAACAAAAATAAATTTATAAGAAGCTAATTTTTTCATTGCTTCTCTTTTTTCATTTAATGTCCGAAAACTATTAAATGCAATTACTCGGTTTTTCACAACATACTTTAATTGTGTAACCTGATCTTCCATCAAAGATAGTAATGGTGATACAACAAGTACTGTTCCTTCTTGTATTAAGCCCGGAAGTTGATAGCACATAGATTTTCCTCTTCCAGTCGGAAGCATTGCTATCACATCTTTTCCTTCCAATATGTCTGTAATAACCCCTTTTTGTCCTGGACGAAATTCAGAATATCCAAACCACTTATATAAATATTCCTCAAGTTTCATTTATACCCTCCATCCGCGCCAATACAAGACGGACTTCAAAATAAGAGATATCTTCTCCGACCGCTTGTTTCAATACACGCAACTTACGTGTTTGTAATGTCTCAATTACTTTTTTCACTTTATCTATTTTGTATTTTTCCATAAACATCTCAATGGAAAATTCATTTTCCCGCAAAGCAATTTCAACAAAATGATCTTCTATAGTTGCAACCTTTAAATTTCTAATTGTCGCTATTTCTTCTAAAGAACGCCCTTGTCTCCAGAAATTATATGTTTTTTTCGTTGATAAACTAAATAATTCAGCTCTTTCATTTGGATAAGATATAATTTCAGCTAATAGTGGAAATTCATTTTCTTTATCGCGAACTACTTGTATAAAGAAGTGAATTGTCCCCCAAAATAAAAAATACACCCTGAATATATCTTGTTTCGTAATTTCCGCTAATTGTTGCAATGTACAGCCGATACGTTCATATCCTGTTAGTCGATATGTTACAATCGTCGCTTCTACCACATTACTTCTTTCTAGAATAGTATATATTTCTTTCCATAACCTTTTCGCCAATTCATTTCTCTTATATGGTGTTCCCGTTAGAAAATACTTCACCCATACCATTATTTCTGTGTCTTGTTGAATCGGGATAAATTTCGTATTATTCTGTTGTAAATTTGATATAGTTTGAATAATTAGTGATAATCTTTTCCAAAACGTTTCACCTAATTCGCCATAATCCAAACCATGTAAATGAGTTGGAAACGCATAAGCATCTTCCCATTTATGTAACTGTGCTTTACCTGTAGCCGTTAACACATATGTATTTTCATGTACTTCTTGAATAAAATCTGCTTGCAACAACTTTGCAACTTCCTGATCATAGCTAGATCTATTTAAAGATTTGTATATCCCAAACAAAAAAGATATCCGGAACATATTTCCATCTTGTAACGTTTGCGAAGAACGTTTTCCTTTTAACAAATAATAAATAGAAGAAACGGTTCTTTCACCATTCAATTGTTTTAAACAATACAATAAAGTATATTGTAGTTGCATTACCGCTTCCACCTTCCAATCTAACCCAATTCTTTTTTACTATGATTGGCACCGTCTACTGTTACTCATTAAACTTATCATATTGGCACCATATACTTGTATATATTCTATTGTATCAAACGAAATAGCATTTACGTATTTTGAAAATCTTATGACATAATTCAAAAACAAGTTGACACCCCAATTGATAAGCATTATCATTATAATTTTATGTTGAAAAGTTTTAAAAACCGTTTTACAATAAGATTATAATTTTTATGGCGAGCTTTTCACATACATATTATCAGGAGGGAAAAAAGATGGCAAAATATACAATCGTTGATAAAGATACTTGTATTGCATGTGGTGCTTGTGGCGCTGCTGCACCAGACATTTATGACTATGATGATGAAGGTATTGCATTTGTAACTTTAGACGATAACCAAGGTATCGTTGAAATTCCAGATGTATTAATTGAAGATATGATGGATGCATTCGAAGGTTGTCCAACTGACTCAATTAAAGTTGCTGATGAATCATTTGACGGCGACTCTTTAAAATTCGAATAGTCTTTTATTAACTTCAAAAAATACCCCTCATATTGATGAGGGGTATTTTTTGTTTTCTGTTTTCATTCTACTTAATAAAAAACCATTAGTAGTTCCATACTACTAATGGTTTTATTTTATATTTTATGCATTTTTCATTTTTGCAAACACCCATACTTTCAGGCGTGAGAATAACGCTACAAATACAATTGTCACAACAATACCTTTAATCAAATTGAACGGTAAGATTGCCGTTACAACTGTTGTTCTTATCGCCTCACTAGACATAGCTGGTGAATTTAAAAACCAAGTGTAAGCTGGGAATATGATGATGTAATTCAATACACTCATAATTAGTGCCATCGTAATTGTCCCTAGCATTAATCCTGTCGTTAAACTCTTGACAGTACGATACTTTCTAAATAAGAAAGCTGCCGGTCCAATAAATAAACATCCTGCAATAAAGTTAGCAATTTCTCCAACTGGCACTCCCGTTAAACTTCCTTGAATCCCGTAATGTAAAATATTCTTTATCGCCTCTACAATTACCCCCGCAATTGGTCCGAAAATAATTGCTGCAATTAGAGCTGGTACATCACTAAAATCAATTTTTAAAAATGGCGGAAGCCCTGGGAACGGGAAATCCAACATCATCAGTAAATATGCAATACTACTTAGCATCGCTACACTCACCATCTGCACTACACTGTTTTTTTGTTTCATCTTTCTCTCTCCTTTTCCATCGATCATCTCATGGAAAGTGGAAAGGTTCTGCTATGCCTATTTTTTCATAGAATGAAAAAACCCTTTGTGTTTTACACAAAGGGAGAATTTAAGGCACATCAAACAGACGTTCAAATACATATCTTTTTTGAACGCTTGAACCTCCATCTTCTCCCATCCAGACTATACTGTCGGCTTTGGAATCACACCAAATCCTGCCTTAACGGCTCGCGGGCTTAGAACAAAATTATAACTAGTTCATCACCGCCGGTCGGGATTTTCACCCTGCCCCGAAGATAGACCGATATTCTATTTTCCACTTCATTATACAACAACCTCATATCATTGTGAACTAAAAAATTGTAACTTATTTAAAATTAGTTATTTACTTTTTCAATTAAAAGAAATCGCAAAATATTTTACAATACAATCCATATTTTTTATTATTCGGTATTTCTCTTATGAATCCCCTAGTCATATATAATGAAAAGTGATAAGATGTTGAATTGTTAAGATAAGAACATTTTCTGAATTATGGAGGAAATGTCATGAAGAAAGAAAAGAGACATTCTGTTCGAGAAGCAATGAAAAAAAACTTAAGAAAAGAATACTTTTACTTAAAAAAAGAATTACTTTTCTACTGTCCAATTGATTTAGGCACATTCTCAAACGGGACATACTATGCTGCTTTCGATGAAGATGGCATCAGTATTTATCAGTATGATAAAAAAACAGAAAGTAAATTAAAATTGTGTGAGCGTCATCCATGGAAGAGTTGGAAGAAAGTGAAGGTTGATCACTATTTGACAACTTCTCAATTTATTTTTCAAGGCGAGCGAAACTGGATTTTATCCCTTTTCCAAAAAGGAAAAGAAGCTCAAAAAATTATCGAAGAGCATACATCTTTACAAACAGAAGTTGTTTCCCGCTCTTTCTTAAAAAAACTTCCTGGTTTTCGTTCTAATACACCATTGAATAAATACATCGGCAGCATTTGCTACACTGCACTTATTGCATTTTTATTAAAATGGATGATTCCATTTCAAGCACCACAAATCGCCCTGTACTCTATTTCAATTGGCTGTATGCTACTTGGCCTACTTTGTCTGACAATCGGTTTAATTGAACCGACGATTGTACTGTTCCGGACAAAAGAGAAAACAAGAACAAAAGTCTTTTACTTATATAGCTACTTAGCTATTTCTGGATTTATATGTGTCTTTATTTTTTGGTAAAAAAAACCGTCCCAAAATATCTTTTGGGACGGTTTTCTATTTGGAATAGGTTACTCTTATTGTTATATTTTGTTGTTAAATCGATATTCCTTGTCGAAACGTCGATATAAATTCATTTACTATCATAATCTTATCAAAAAAGAAAATAAATCTATTCAAAAGTTATACTGTTTTGACGGTCCCTTTACTTCACGTATAATTGTTGATTTGGATAAATTTGCTCTTGCTGCAACCCATTTTTTTCTTTAATTTCCTTAATCGTCATACTAAATTTCCGTGCAATACCGACTAAAGTATCTCCTTTTTGCACGACATATAATGATGAAGAGACGACTTCATTCCTTTGTTCATTTAAAACAACCAATGGATTCATTGCATTCTTTTTCGCCATCGTCCATCTTCCTTGATGAACTTCTAAATGTAAATGCGCACCTCGCGATTCTCCTGTATTTCCTACTTCTCCGAGTATTTCTCCTTTTGAAATATAATCCCCTTGGCCTACATATCTCTTATTTAAATGTGCATACACAGCCTCATATTCTCCATGTTTAATAAATACAACGTTTCCATAACTACTTGAATAATAAGACTTTGTCACCCTACCATCTTGAATAGCTGTCACAGGTGCTCCGATCGGTGCTGCTATATCAATACCATAGTGTTTCCCATGCCTTGTCCCAAAATAATCACTTATCTGACCTTCAACAGGCCATGTCCATCGATTTTCTTCTGCGTAAACATGTAATTGAGATAAATACAATACAACCAATAACATGACGCCATATTTTAACACTTTCATATACATCCTCCGTTTTCTAATTACCGCCATACCTTCTCTATTTTGGTATATTACAGAAAAAAGTATACGAAAATAGAAAGTGAATCACTCCACTTCCTTCTCTTTTCTATCACGAAAAACTAATGCACTGCGGTTATACTCCACATCTTTTACTTGTAATCGAGCATTTATCACTCTAGCTATCGCAAACAAATAATCAGATAATCTATTTACATACTTTAGGACGACTTCATTTATTCTCCCTTCTTTTTGCAACGATACTATAGAGCGCTCTGCTCTTCTTACAACAGTACGCGCAATATGAATAGCAGCTGCCGCCCCGCTACCACCGGGCAAAATAAAGCGCTCTAATGGTGGTGCTTCTTCTATATACAAATCAATCCTTCTTTCTAGACTTTCAACCATTTCGATTGTCACTTTATAAGGAATTTTTTGTTCTACTATCGCCAAGTCTCCTCCGCAATCAAATAGTTCATGTTGAATATTTTCAAGTTCTTTGTAAATATCTCCAAAAGATTGATCTTGGAGCATAGTCATTGCATATCCAATATGAGAATTCGCCTCGTCTATTGTGCCATATGCTTCTACACGAATATCATCTTTATCCACCCTACCACCTATTACACTTGTTGTTCCTTTATCTCCTGTCTTTGTGTATAATTTCATTTCTTCACAGCACCTCTCTTATTATTCTTATTTCGACTAAGATAGAAAAAAAGTCCTACTATTATTTATTTAATTGAGTTTACAAAAAAATAAACAACAGTAGAACTTTATTCATTATCAACCTTAAAAACACATATCTAAATTATACGATTCGGTAAATATACAGAGAATGTAGTTCCCTCTCCAACAACACTTGTGACAGAAATTTTCCCATCATGACCTTGAACAATATTTTTAGCAATCGCAAGCCCGAGTCCCGTTCCACCTTTTTTCCCGCGTGTTCTTGCTTTATCAGCTTTGTAAAAACGATCAAATAAAAATGGAATATCTTCTTCTGGAATGCCTGCGCCTGAATCTTGCACTTCGAAAGTAAGGCCATTATTTTTCGTATCAATTACAAGTGTCACATGCCCACCTGCATTCGTATGACGGATTGCATTATCAATTAAATTCGTCAACACTTGTTCCATACGGTCTGCATCAAACGGATATTGTTCAATTGGACTTCGGAAATCAACTGTTAGTTCAACTTCTTTATCCTTTGCAATCCCTTGGAATTTACGACCAATTTTTTCGACAAATGGATGAATATCTACTTCACCTATATGTAACTCTACATTACCACTTTCCATACGCGCTAAATCTAATAACTCATTTACAAGTTTACCTAAACGAACAGATTCATCATAAATGATTTGAACAAATTCATTAATTTCTTCTTTCGTTTGCACAATATCATCTAAAATCGCTTCACTATACCCTTGAAGCATTACCATCGGTGTACGAAGTTCATGTGATACATTCGCAATAAAGTCTTGACGCATCTTCTCAAGACGACGTTCTTCCGTCATATCACGCAACACTGCTACAGCCCCACGAATTTTCGTTTGATTGTAAAGCGGCGTCATAAGAACTACGTAGTTCCCTTTTTGCAAATTAATTTCAACAACTTGTTGTTGCTCACTTTCTACAACAAGATGGAATAGTTCAACAAGTTCAGAAGGTAGTTTTTTACTGAGCTCTATCTCTTTCTCTTCTTGCCAAACTTGTAAGAAATGTTCAGCCGGTGGATTAATAACAACAACTTCACCTTCTTGATTTAACGTAATAACTCCATCTGCCATACTACTCAAAATGCTAGCTAACTGCTCTTTTTCTTGCTGCAAAGCATTCATATTAAACTTCAACTGCTTACCCATTTGATTTAAGGCCGTTGCAAGCTCACCAATTTCGTCCTGAGATACCATAGGAGCTTTCGCATCAAACTTTCCACGCGCCACTTCAAAAGCAACCTCACGCATCTTTCGGAGTGGTGCTGTAATTCGCGTAGATAAGAAGAATGCGAAGAACGTTGTTAAAATAATCGCAATACCTGCTGATAAGAAAATGAAGTCAGTCGTTCTCTCCATACCTTGTATCGGAACTTGTAAAGATTCATATACGAACACAGCACTTTGATTTTTTGACTGCACCGGTTTCCCGACGATCATAATATCATTTTCAGTATTTTTAATCTTTCTACTATTAGAAGCTTTTCTAATGTTATTCTTAATTTCTTTTTTGTCTGTAAAAACAGCCGCTAATTCTTTATCTTCTTTCAAATCATCCATTGTAAGAGTGACTAACCCTTCTTGTTTCGGCGAAGAAGATATTTCCTTACCATCTTCTACAATAATGATCCTTGAAAGTGGATCAGAGAATTTGTACGCGATATTTTCAATCGTTTTTACATCGGCACCTTCTTCAATTAACTCTGAAACACTTGTCGCGACTTTCTGAAGTCTAGCTTCGCTCATATCAACATAATACGTTCTAAAAAACTGTGAAAGTAAAATCGCAACAAATCCAAGAACAAACGAAACGAGAAGTAATATGGTCATCCATAACTTCCCTACTACACTTCTCCAAAGCATCAGTCGTTCACAACCTCAAACTTGTAACCTACGCCCCAAACGGTAACAATCATCTTCGCTGCATCTGGTGATTTTTTGCTTAACTTCTCACGTAAACGCTTTACATGCGTATCAACTGTACGTAAATCTCCGAAGAATTCATATTGCCATACTTCTTTTAACAATTGCTCACGATCGAATACCTTATCAGGAGCTTTCGCTAAGAATAACAGTAATTCATATTCTTTTGGTGTTAAGTTCACTTCATTTCCATCTGCTGTAACACGATGTGCATCATTATCAATTGTTAAATGCGGGAATACAGTAACATCTTTTGTCGTTGTATCTTGTGTAAAGAATGTTGTTGGTACAGAACGACGTAATACCGCTTTCACACGCAGCACTACTTCACGCGGGCTAAATGGTTTCACAATATAATCATCAGTTCCTACTTCAAACCCTTGTACTCTATTTACTTCTTCACCTTTTGCTGTCAGCATAATAATTGGTGTTGCTTTCTTCTCACGAACCCCTTTGCACACTTCGATACCGTCTTTACCAGGCATCATAAGATCCAATAGGATTAAATCATAATCATTTTGTAACGCCATTTCTAAAGCTGTATCACCATTATCTGCCTCTTCAATCGTGTATTGTTCTCTTTCTAAATACATTTTTAATAAACGGCGGATACGATCCTCATCATCTACAATTAAAATTCTTGATTCATTTTCCATTTCTACCCGCTGCGTATTTTTACAACAACGGTTCACACCTACCCTTCTACACTATTATGTTGCGCTATTCTCGTTTATTTAAGCAATCCTCTAAATGTTTCACTTCCCATACTATGCTTCACAAGAATAATAAATTTTGTTCAATTTTTTTCCAAAACTATGTATTTTTTTTGAACAGTATATAATGTCCTCGACATCATTTTACAAAATCAACCGCTACTTTGTCATGTTTTTCTCAAAAAAGAAGAAAAGTTGACAAAAATAAAATAGGAAAGTGACATACACTCTCCTATTTTATTTCTCTATGCATATGAATGTAAACCCGCGATAATTAAGTTTACTACAATAAAGTTAAACATAATGATTGCAAAACCAATTACTGCTAACCACGCTGATTTCTCTCCATGCCATCCTTTTGATAAGCGTAAATGTAGTACCGCAGCATAAAAGAGCCAAGTAATAAGCGCCCAAACCTCTTTTGGATCCCAGCCCCAAAAACGTGTCCAAGCGATTTGAGCCCAAATCATCGCAAAGATTAACGCCCCTAATGTAAATATTGGGAATCCAATTGCTATAGAACGATATCCAATTTCATCTAATAAATCACTATTTGTATTTTTTACTAACGGCTGAAGTGCCGCTGATACTCGTTTGCGTAAAACAAGTCTTAATACAATATAAAGTAGCGTTCCAACTATCACTGACCAAATAACAGTATTTAATTTTTTGGCATTTACAATCGCCGGAACTTCAACTGTCGGCTCTAATTTATTTTCTGTCAATAGCTTTCCTTCATGCGGTCCAACTAAAGCCGGAAGATTATACTTCATCTCAACTTGTTGTTCATTTTTATCAACCCATTGAAACTTCGCTTCATATTTCATACTAGAGAATACCGTTGTTACCGCAATAAATCCTACTGTACAAACAAGTGTAAATACTACCGTTTCTAGCCAAAATGTACGCTTACTTTTCGTTGATTGATCTACATTTTTCAATAAATACATCACGCCCGTAATAAAACTAATTGCTAAAATCGCTTGTCCTGCAGCTGCAGTCGTCACGTGAATATGTAACCAATTACTTTTTAAAGATGGAATAAGCGGAGATATTTCCCTTGGGAACATACTTGCATAGGCAATTAATAAAAGCGCAACTGGTAATGCAAATAATCCAATTATACTTACGCGGTACATAAAATACATCACAATAAATGCCCCAACAAGCATCATACCGAAAAATGTACCAAATTCAAAAAAGTTACTAACTGGTGCATGACCTGATGCAATCCATCTTGTAATAAAATATATTGTTTGTGCAATAAATCCTAAAATTGTGATTGTTATTCCTATATTTGCCCATTTATGACCCTTTTCTTTAATTGCTCCCCCAAAAAATAGAGTTGCAATTAAATATAAAATAAATGCGGTAAAGAGAAAGTTACTACTTATTTGCACCATATCGTTTCCCCACCTTAACTAATTTTTTTATCAATTACTTTATCATTTGGTTGCGGAATTGCTGTACCTTCTAGTACTCTTTCAATATCTTTCTTTAAACCGAACCAATTTTTATTCGTATGCCCTGCAACCCACCATTCATCATTAACACGTTGTATCCAAATACGTCGATGATTCCAATACATACCTTGAATCACACCAACCATAAATATAAATCCTCCAATACCGAGAATCCAAAGCGTTAAGTCTTTCCTTACAGTAAGTGCTGTTGCATTTTGCATTTCCACACCTGCGAATGACATTTTATATTTATTGTTCCCATCAGGTTCTATATTTTGCTGAATACCAACAAAACTCACTTCACCATCTGGCGTCTCAGGCGTAAACATTTTAAATACGAATGCAGGATTGTTTGGTAATTTCGTTTTTGTATTCGGTTTTCCATTCTCATCAAAATAAAAATCTGGGAAATAACTTAATAGCTCTAGAGAATAACCATTTCCTAAATCGTATTTTTCTGTTGGATTCGCTAAATTTACTTTAATCGGTCCCCACTTTTGATTAGTTTCTTTATTTTGTAAATTAAAAGACATGCTTTTAAATTCACTTTCTTTATAATCCACTTGATAAACAGCAAATCGATCAAATTTCAGTGGCTCATTCACTCGAATTTCCACGTCTTTTACTTTTTCCAGTTTCGGTTTTTCTCCTGCTATATTTTCTCCTACCGCTTTATATAATACAGCATTCGTTTGGAAGTTTTTCGCAATCATTTTATCACCAACACGATCAATTGCCTCATCATAAACTTCTTTATCCTTACTCTTATCATAAACTTCCTTTATAAATTTTTCGTTTTTCAAATAGTATTGTCCATCAGTTCCTGGTATTTCTTTCGTTTCACCATCACGTAACCAAAGTGCTTCGTCTACATACATACTCGGTAAAAAACGTAGCATTGCACCGAATAAAAAGATAATAAGACCGATATGATTTACATATGGACCCCAGCGTGAAAAACGTCCTTTTTCCGCTAAAACATTTCCGTCTTCCACTTTTACATTATAGTTTCTTTTCTTTAAATTCATTTGTAATCTTTCCAAGTCACCATCTTGCGGAGTGCCAGTCCCGTATAATCTTTGTCTCTTTAAAAAGCTTGGGTGTCTTTTTACACCTTGCTTTTTTAAAGCTTTATAAAGCGGAATGACACGATCTAAACTACAAATCACTAGTGAAATCCCTATAGAAGCAATTAACATCATGTACCACCATGAACCGTATAAATTATTAAATCCTAATTGATAGTATAATTGCCCTAAAAATCCGTATTCCTGTTTATAATATTCAGCTGGTGCAATCCCTGGAGTTATGTACATTTCTTGCGGAAAAATAGTTCCTATCGCTGAAGCAGCTAAAGTAATTACGATTAGCCATACGCCCACTTTTACAGAAGAGAAAAAGCTCCAAATTTTATCGACTATCGTTTTTGTTTGCGTGAGAGATCTCCGAGCACTCCCCTCATAGCGCATATCCAATAGTTTTACATTTTCATTGCTTTCAAATGGTTTCCCACAAGCTTCACAAAAAACGGTTCCTATCGGATTAACATGTCCACATTCACACTTAATTTCTTTCAACACTCTCACCGCCCCTGTATCTATATGTACTATTGTATATTCTAACCTCAAGTTACCGCAATACTCAGAATTTTTAAACCAGAGGCACTATTGGTATGCACCTCGTATGTAAAGGCTTTCTTTCTTACGGAGTAATTTTCTTTAAATATCCTTCTAACTGTTCTTTCGTTTGTTCACCTATAATTTGCTCCACTACTTTTCCATCTTTATCAATCAAAAAGCTTGTCGGTAATGGGCCCACTCCATATGTCCCTATAATCTTTTGTCCTTTATCAATTGCAACTGGGAATTTCAATCCATATTGGTTCACAAAATTCTTTACTGCAATATCTGTTTCATCTGCATCTAACGCAATAATTTCAACGCCTTTTTCTTTATACTTTGGATATAATTCATTCATATAAGGCATTTCTTTTTCACAAGGTTTACACCAAGTTCCCCAAAAGTTTAAAAATACCCCTTTTCCCTTTAAGTCCTTTAACTCAATTTTCTTTCCTTCTAAATCCGTCACAACAAAATTTGGTGCTTCTTTTCCGATTTTCATTTTCTCTTTATCAGCGAAAAATCCTTGATAGAGTGTAAATCCTACAGCACCACATAAAATGAGCATAATGATTACACGAAATAATAAGCGATTTTTTTTCATATTGCCTCTCCTTTCTTCGACAAATGTATGTATTATTTTCTGTAAATGTTGTATTGAATAAATCACCAGCAGAGCACTCCACTGGTGAAATTTTAACTCTATAGCTTATCTTGGCTTTGTAGAAGCAAGCGCACGTAACTGTTTCACCTCATGTGGTGTCAATTCTCTTGCATCACCAGGTCGCAGGCTCCCTACTTCTAAGAAAGCATAACGTTCACGTTTTAATTTCACTACTTTACAATCTAACGCTTCAAACATACGACGTACTTGACGATTACGTCCTTCATGAATCGTTAATTGTACAATTGCCATCTCTTTACGCTTGTCCCAAGAAATAATTTTCACATTTGCTGGTGCTGTTTTTCCATCTTCTAATGCAACACCTCGTTCTAACATGCGAATTTTTTCACCTGTTAATGGCCCTTTAATTTTCGCAACATATGTTTTTTCAACTTTATATCTCGGATGCATTAATACATTCGCGAAATCTCCATCGTTTGTCATCAATAATACGCCAGACGTATCATAATCTAAACGTCCAATTGGGAATAAACGTTGTCTAATTTCAGGGAAAAAGTCTGTTACAACATTTCTTCCTTTATCATCTGATACACTTGAAATTACACCAGTTGGTTTATATAGTAAAAAATAAACAGGTTCTTCTTTTTCAAGAGGGATGTTATTTACTTCTACTTTATCTTGAGGAGTTACTTTTGTTCCTAACTCTTTCACTATTTTCCCATTAACTTTCACTTTTCCTTGCTGAATTAATTCCTCAGCCTTTCTTCTCGATGCAATACCTGCTTGTGCAATCACTTTTTGTAATCGTTCCATTTCTTTTTTTCACCTCGAATTTATCTTACCTTACATTAGAAAGACTTGGCAACCGCATACGCTTTGCGGCTATTCACTCTATCTCACTTAAACAACATAGCGATGATAATAAACATATAAAGGTCAAACCATGTTTTTATCCTTTATTATTGTCCACATTTTTCATATTTCTCACAATAAAAGTTCATCATTTTGTCAAAAATACCACATAAAAAAACCACTATTAAACTACACGTTAATAGTGGTCGTATACGTATTATAAGCGAAATAGCACAAAAAATGAATAGTATTACCGAAACAATAGAGAAACAAACACAATCGAGCAAATAATTCCGATTAAATCTGCAAACAATCCTACTTTTAATGCATCTCCCATTTTCCTAATCCCAACAGCTCCAAAGTATACTGTTAAAATATAAAAAGTCGTATCTGTGCTCCCTTGCATCGTGGAAGCCAATCTCCCAATAAACGAATCCGGCCCATATGTCGCAATTAAATCAGTCGTAATACTTAAACCAGCAGATCCCGAAATTGGACGTATAAGTGCTAGTGGAACAATTTCCGCTGGGACGTGAATTAAGTCTAACATCGGCTTCATTACAGATATCATCGCATCTAACGCTCCAGACGCTCGAAAAATCGAAATGGATACAAGCATTCCAACCATAAACGGTAAAATTGAAACTGCAATTTGAATCCCTTCTTTTCCTCCCTCAACGAACGATTCATACGTCGGAACTTTTTTTATCGTGCCATATAAAAGGATAAAACCGATTACACAAGGGATTACCCATAATGAAATTGTATTTACAATACTCATTTTTTCCGCCCCTTTCTACTCCTTCTTCGGTAAAAATAGCGGTCAATCCAAATTGCTCCTATCATAGAGAGTACTTGTGCAATGAATGTTACCCCAACAATTTCAGTAGGATTCGCTGATTCATAAGTCATTCGAATCGAAATGACAGTAGTAGGAATTAATGTAATAGCAGATGTATTTAGTGCTAGAAACGTCACCATAGAACGACTTGCTGAATCCTTTCCTCCATTTAATTCTTTCAGTTGCTCCATCGCTTTAATACCAAGGGGGGTTGCTGCATTACCTAATCCAAAAAAGTTCGCCATCATATTGGATAGAATAAATCCCATTGACGGATGATCCTTTGGTATTTCTGGAAACAATCTTTTTACTATCGGCATAAAAAGTGTAACTAACTTCTTTAACAACCCTGCTTCCTCTGCAATTTTCATTAAACCAAGCCAAAATACTAAAACACTAATAAGTCCTATACAAATCGTTACCGCATCTTTTGATCCTTCAAATATAGCTTTAGTTACTTCTTCCATCGTTCCGTTTATCATGGCATACACAATCCCTATGACCGCCATCGCTGCCCAGACTAGATTAACCATCGTTCCCAACACCTATCATGTAAGAAAAAATTTCTTTCACATTATTCCAATACATTCCTGTTGTAGCTACTAACTTCCGCTTACTATAAAATAAATTCCGTTCTCCAACTTTCTCATTACCAACATAAACATCTGTCTTTCCAACCTTTACTCCGTCCATAAGTTTTACACTTGTATCCAGTTCAACTTTTAATACCACGCTCTTTTTTTCCTCTTCTGTTAAAGGTACAGAAAAACTATTTTTCGTATAAACATGATTGGCATATTTCTTTTCATTTATTTCAGCGAGTGCTCCTTGTCCTAAAACTTTTGTTTGCTTGAAACGTTCAAACCCTTTGTCAAATAAATTCATATGATCATCCCAATCACTAGAAGCACTTAAAGTTACGACTATTAAATCTAGTCCATCTTTTGATGCCGTTGTAACAAGCGTTCTTCCCGCTTTCTTCGTAAAGCCCGTTTTTCCTCCTGTTGCAAATTCATAATAAGACGTCACCAGCTTATGTTTATTCTTCCATGGATAATCCCAAGAATCTGATTTATACGTTTTTGTCCCAAAAATTTTCTTAAAGGTCTCGTTCCCCATTGCGTATTTCGTTAAAAGTGCCATATCATAAGCCGACGAATAATGTGATCCATCTCCATCCAGGCCATGAGGGTTTGAAAAGTGAGTATCTTTCATTCCAATTTCTTTTGCCTTTTCATTCATTAAATATACGAACCCGTCTATACTCCCACCCACATTTTCAGCAATTACTTGCGCTGCGTCATTACCAGACCTAAGCATAAGTCCGTAGACTAAATCTTCTAACTTCACTTTTTGTCCAGGTTTCAAATAAATTGCCGATCCTTCTACTCGTACTGCTTCATTACTAACTGATACTAGTTCTTTCATCTTTCCTGATTCAGCAGCTAACAATGCTGTCATAATTTTTGTTATACTAGCAATTTTTTGTGGTTCATGCTCTGCTTTTCCGTATAATACACGACCAGAGTGTTGTTCCATTAATACTGCATTTCGAGCACTCACATTGCTATTCATTTTTGCATATGTAGGAATCGGCATAACACTTGCGTACATAATAAAAAGCGTGATTATTACACAAATTCGTCTCATATTTCCCCCCACGTCCTTTTGGCACTTTTTGTACAAGTGTATGCTTGGCCTTTTAAAATATGAACGAAATCTTCCTTCTCCTTCTAATAAAAAAGACGCATAAAATATGCGTCTAATACGGTGTCCATTCAATTTGTTTCGCACTTTCAAATCTTTTTTCTACGTCAGGCCAATTTATAACATTCCACCAATTTTTAATATATTCATCTTTTCGGTTTTGGTATTGTAAATAATACGCATGTTCCCATACATCTAGTACAAGGAGTGGTATCGTATCCCATTGTGTAAATAATTGATGAAGTGTACTCTGCAAAATTTCTAACCTTCCAGATCGGGGTACCCAAACGAGAATCGCCCAGCCTGAACCTTCTACTTTTGAGGCTGCTTCTGTAAAATGTTTTTGAAAACGTAAAAAACTCCCAAAATCTTGTTCGATCTGTTGTGAAAAAGCACCTCTTGGACTTCCACCACCATCTTTTTTCATATTACCCCAAAATATTGTGTGTAAATAATGACCTGATCCATGAAAAGCAGCTTCTCTTTCCCAATGCTTAATCAAATCAAATTGATTGGTTTTTCTCGCTTCTTCCATCATCTTCTCTGCCTTATTTAATCCTTCCACGTAACTGCGATGGTGTTTATCATGGTGTAACATCATAATCTCTCTAGAAATATACGGTTCTAACGCATTATACGGATAAGGTAATGGGGGAAGTGTATGTCCTCCAATCGGAACAGCCCGTTCACTATCCCCTCTTTCATGCAGTTCATATTCGCCCTCGTCCTGCATAAATACTTCCTGCAGGTGATGCTGAATATGTTCTACATCATCACTTATTTCATACATAAACTCCGCATCTGTATCGTATTCATGCTCTTTCATGCGCTCTAATAACGTTTGAATTTTATAAGCAAGCATATGGACATCATACACTTCCATTGCACGGCTATCTAATACGTGAAGAACACTTTCACACCAGCTTTCTACTTCATGAAAGTAATCTGTAAATACACCTTGCTGACTCATGTTACACCTCCTTAATGCTATCCACTTAAATATATTCAAAGAAAATCCCTTATATAACTGTACAAAAAGAAAAGAAACTAAGTCCTCTTAGCTTCTTTTCCTTAATTAGTATTTGTGTAACATCTTTGTTTGGTAATCCGTCTCATAATATTCTAGTTCTTCACGCATCAATTGAAATTTACCTTCTAAACTCTTCATCACTTGCCCTATAGATGCAGGTGGTGTTTGTTGAAAAACGATAGAGTTTTTCCCTGTATATGCAGAACGACTATTTTCATACCAGTGATCGCTCTTTGGTGAAAAAAACTCTGCAATTACTTGATGATAAATCTTATACAAAATTTTTTCAGCTGCTGTTTTTCGAAATGGCTGGCTATTCAATAAAACAAAACACGCATCATGTCCCTCTTCACAAAAAACGAGAAGACGTCTTATTGATGCTAATAACCCTTTATAATATTGCTCGTTCCCTGCTGGTGTCTCTTCTAATAAAGAAGGCAACGTATGATAATTTACATAATTGGTTATCAAAGTAATAACATCTTCTAAAAACATAGAAACTTGTTCTGTTTGATTTTCAACCATCAAATTAGACATTTCTTCTCTCTCCTTTGCCATTTCACGCAATTTCTACTCTTTTATTTTTATGTAATTCAGCCAATATTTCTTGTACTTTCACCACTGTATCGGCATCAAAATATTGTTGAAATTCTTCTATATTATTGAGATACAAACGTTTTTGTGTGCGAAGCTCCTTATCTTTTACTAAACAAGATATCGCTACAATATCCCGCAAATATATGTCTTGTTCTTCTACTTTACATACTGGATTTCCTTCAAAAAGAGTAATTTCTTGTAAAACTTCTTCAAAATATCGAACGTATAAAACTGAAAAAGTTTTCTCCTTACCATTTAATATGTATGTCACTTCAGATCTATTAAAAAAATCTTCTGATGTATTAGGTTTTGCTTTCTCTAATTCATACCCCGCATAACCTATTATTATCATCTGTTTCCCCTCTCTTCCTTCTTTCACTTTATTTTAACCTAATTTTCTGACAAACGAAATATTCTTTTAAATATACCTATATAAAAAATAGCTTCCCTATACAGGAATTTACCTTTTTATTTTTATTGAAGTTTGTCATAATAATAATATTGTCTCAGTTTTCTTATACAAGGAGAGTTGTATTTATGTCGTTTTCATGGAAACGTTTCTTACAAATCGGGAAAATAATCTTCCCATTTGTTGTATTAACAATTGTATTTTTTCAAGCAAAAAAAGAATTAGCAGGCATTTCTTTCTTAGAAGCGATTGATTCCATTAAAAATATTCCAACTGGAGGAGTCTTTTTAGCAATTACACTTGGTGCATTTGCTGTATCAACAATGTTCTTTTATGACTATGTGATGCTTCGTTACTTAAAGGCTGATATACCTGTCCAAAAGATTTTCCGTATCTCATGGATTGCTAATACTTTAAATGGATTTATCGGATTTGGCGGTCTCGTTGGAGCTGGTGTGCGCACGATGCTGTACCGTCCATACATAAAGGAAAATGGCAAACTTATTAAAAGTATCGCCTGGATGACAACTGCCTTTATTAACGGGTTGGCCATTCTTTCATTCCTCGGCCTTATCGGAATATTAGACACTCGCTTTATTTTACATGAAAAGCCGTGGCTATGGCCTGTTCTTATTTTCTTTGCTCTTTTCGTCCCTATATACATTGGCTTTTCTAAACTTAAAAATAGAAAAACAAAACAAACCGAAGGACTAGAAGAAGAAGCAGAAGAGAAAAATCCTACTGTTTTATACTCATTAGTTTCATTAGTCGAATGGGTATCTGCTGGTATTGTTATGTACGTCATTTTAATATTATTTGGAATTGATATCGAATTTCAAAAGTTTTTAGGTGTGTATGTCATTGCTGCTTTAGCTGGTGTCGTAAGTCTTGTTCCTGGTGGTCTTGGATCATTTGACCTTGTCTTCATAACTGGACTAGGACAATACGGCATTGATACAGGTGTATTACTGCCTGCTATGTTATTATACCGCCTTGTCTATTACATCTTACCTTTCTGCCTCGGTCTCATTTTTGCAGCTTTTGAAATGACTGGAGCAGCCATTAAAAAATTTGAAGATAAGCCTTTTATTGCGCCTGCATTAGAAACAACTGGTGTTATATGGACTTTGCAGCGTGACTTTTTAGGAAAACTAGGTTCATGGGCATCTGCTGCTTTAACAGTATTTGCTGGCTTAATGGTTATTTTGTCGACCATTCTACCAACAAGTATAAACAGGGCGCACGCCTTACATATTCTAGCTCCAAAATATCTCATTCAATTTTCTTTTAGCTTATCGCTAACATTCGGTATTCTCCTCCTAATCCTTTCACGTGGGATATATTACGGAACAAAACGTTCTTATTATATGACGATTGTTTCTTTAATTGGAGCGGCTATCTTTAATACACTAAAAGGAATTGATATTGAAGAAACATTTATTTTATTAATCGTACTCGCTGTATTATATATGCTTCGAAAAAGATTTGTACGCGAGAAAATAGAAGTCTCCCTTTCTGATATCGTAAAAGTTTTTATATTCTTACTTGTAACGTTATATTTATATAAAAACCTAGGTATTTTATTTGCAGGTGCAAAAGAAGCTTTTAAACCTGATTTTGTCGTTCGTAATATTACACAAGTGAAACGAAGCGCATTAGCCGCTGCCTTTTTCGTTCCTACTTTTTTACTGATTGGCTCACTCATTGCCAATCGTTATCGAAATGAATTTCCCGGGCAACCAGCTAACGATAAAAGATTGCAAAACTTTTTAGATGAACATGGCGGAAATGTACTTAGTCATTTAGGCTTCTTAGGAGATAAACAATGCTTCTTCAGTAGTGATGGGAAAGCGCTCCTTCTCTTCTCCATAACTGGGAAACGTCTTGTTGTACTAGGTGATCCAATTGGTGATTCATCATCCTACCGTACTGTGTTGCAAGAGTTTTTAGCTGAGGCTGATCGATTTGGATACATTTGCGTATTCTATCAAATCGAAAGTAAATGGATGAGTTTATACCATGATTTTGGTTATAACTTCTTTAAACTTGGTGAAGAAGCTGTCGTTGATTTAAATACATTTACAATAACAGGA
Organism: Bacillus cereus group sp. BfR-BA-01383; assembly: GCF_022663495.1. NCBI lineage: Bacteria > Bacillati > Bacillota > Bacilli > Caryophanales > Bacillaceae > Bacillus > Bacillus cereus group sp. BfR-BA-01383. Next base: position 68,516 of record NZ_JAKUFP010000012.1, on the reverse strand, counting down.
AAAAAACGCGCTGGTATGCGGGCTACTTTCAATCGTTTTGAAAGAGAAGGCTATACATTCGCTATTCATGAGCCGCCATTCTCAGACGAATTATATGAAGAGTTAAGGAAAGTTTCAGATGCATGGCTTGGGGGGAAAAAAGAGAAAGGTTTTTCACTCGGATACTTCGATCGTGAATATATTAGCCGTGCTCCTATCGCTACATTATCTGATGCAGAAGGAAAAATCATCGCATTCACAACCTTTATGCCCGTATATCAAAGCGGATCACTGTCTGTTGATTTAATGCGCTATTATCCAGATGCGCCTAGCGGAATTATGGATGCAATTTTCATCCACTTATTCCACTGGGCAAAAGAAAATAACTACCACTCCTTTAATATTGGTATGGCACCACTTTCAAATGTTGGTTTATCAACACAATCTTTTTGGTCTGAACGAGTTGCTGCTGCAATCTTTAATAATGTTCGTTATACGTATAGTTTCAGCGGATTACGACACTTTAAAGAAAAATATAAACCAGCATGGAGCGGTAAATATTTAGCATTTAGGAAGAATCATTCTTTACCAATTACAATGCTCTCTGTAACAAAATTAATAGGAAAAAGAAAAAACAGCTAAACATTTAGCTGTTTTTTCTTTTTTGAACTTGTACAATAAATTCCTTTTCATATTTCTTACCATTTATATAAAAATCTCCCCATATTTTATATGTTCCTTCTACAGGAAATGTAATGCGATATTGTAATTGCTCATCTGTATCAACTGGTATTGCGTATAAAAAGTTTTCTCTCGTTTCGTCCACGATATAGAGCGCCTCCACTTCTCCTCTCTCTGAATGTAATTTCAATTTTTCACCCTTTTTTGCTTGGAATTGAAATGTTAACGTCGCCGGTTCATTCGGATGCAATGCACCAAATAAAAGAGAAACTTCATACTCTCCTATTTTTTTTGTAAGTACACTATCAATTTGGGTTTTCACCTTTTTCTTATTGTTCTCTTCTTTTTCTTTCCCAAAATCTTTCTTAGCGAATGATTCTACGGACTTATTTTCTTCTTCATATAAAAATATTGTATACCCTTCATCTTTCGCTATTTTGGAAGATAACTTATATGAACCATTCCCCGCAAATGTAGGTTTCATTTGTTGTACATGTTTTAACTGCCCATCTACAATAACTGCCCGAATTTGATCATTCACACCACGAACTTCATTATTATTTTTATTTCGCAATTGAAATAAAATATCAACTTTCTCATTTCCCTTTCCATTTGACACATCCCATTTTACTTCCTGAACATCACCTACAGTCTCTGTGGTTTCCTGATACTTTTTTATGTAAAATCCGCCTACTACAACAAATAACAACGCAACAAGTCCAATGACAAGGTTTTTCAAAACATCACCTACCATTTTTACTGTCTCTATTCATACAAAACTTCTTACATATATATTCTAGATTATGATTTATGAAATCCTCCTATTTTGAACATATTACAAATAATTAAAAAGATTTTAATTGAACGGATTCGTAGTGTATAATGCAAATGATATTGATTTCTATCAATACATTATAAGGAGGACTTTTCATGAGTGTACATATTGAAGCAAAACAAGGTGAAATCGCTGAATCTATTCTATTACCTGGTGATCCATTACGTGCAAAATATATCGCTGAAACATTTCTAGAGGACGTTACTTGCTATAATAACGTGCGTGGTATGTTAGGGTTCACTGGAACTTATAAAGGAAAACGTGTATCTGTTCAAGGTACAGGTATGGGTGTTCCTTCTATTTCTATTTATGTAAACGAATTAATCCAAAGCTACGGAGTTAAAAATTTAATTCGCGTTGGAACTTGCGGCGCAATTCAAAAAGACGTAAAAGTACGTGACGTTATTATTGCAATGACAGCTTGTACTGATTCTAATATGAACCGTTTAACATTCCCAGGTTTTGATTTTGCACCAGCTGCAAACTTTGACCTTTTAAAGAAAGCTTACGATGCAGGAACTGAAAAAGGATTACACGTTCGTGTTGGCAATGTTTTAACTGCAGATGTATTTTACCGCGAAAGCATGGACATGGTTAAAAAACTTGGGGATTACGGTGTATTAGCAGTAGAGATGGAAACAACTGCTCTTTACACATTAGCAGCGAAATATGGTGTCAATGCATTATCTGTATTAACAGTAAGCGATCATATCTTCACTGGCGAAGAAACAACATCTGAAGAGCGTCAAACTACATTTAACGAAATGATTGAAATCGCTTTAGATGCAGCAATTCAACAGTAACACACTAAAGAACTTGTCATACGTCTGGCGAGTTCTTTTTATATGACTTTATATAAAAAACTACTTTCAGAAGAGACAGATTTTCTCCTCTACTTTCTTGTAACGTTTGTTATAATAAAGTAATCATTTACAGTATTTCTCATAAGAGGTGACGCAGTGAAAAACAGAAGTATCGTCTTTAAACTATTCTTATTAACGTCAACATTATTCACAATCATATTCCTCCTATTTTTCCTAGGACAATCTCTATTTTTAGAGAAATTTTATATTAATAAAAAAGTAAAAACCGTTCAAACTGCTTTTGAAAAATTCGTAGATAATTATGAAAAAAGTGATAAAAGTTATGAAGAGATTAGAAAACTAAAACAAGAATTTCATGATAAAACAAATGCTGAAATGCAATTTTTAAATTCGAACGGCATTATTAAAAGTGACAACAATTTCTATATTGATGTTATTAATCCTAAAAATAATAAAACATATTCCATTCCACTCAATAATCTTTTAACACCAGAAGAATATAATAAATTCGAAAACTTAGGATTGAAAAAAGATGGAGTGATAAACGTCGTCGGTTTTGTACAAGATAATATAATAACGCCACTAGAATTGACAACGAATTATAATCGATGGCAAAACGAAAATGTCAACTCAGATTTTCAATCCATTAATGGCAACCCTTCTAAAAATAGACTTACAAACCGATACAAAACTCCAACTCAAATTGAGTTTACTGGTATTGTATCTAAGTTACAGCTTCCAACTAAAGCAGATGTTCGTCTTGCAAATGATCTTGAAACATTACAAGCCGTTCAATATTTTGCAGAGATTATTAGAGATGGAACTGCTAACTCACAGGAATTAAACACTTATATACTAGATGGCGGAGAGAATATAAAAAATAGTATCTTTGTAAAACCTATTATGGAAAACGGAAAAATTACAGAATACGCTTTTGCGATAGCATCTTTACAACCTGTCAATGAAGCTATGCTCGTCTTAAAAGATTATTATGTCTATGCCTTAATCATTGTATTTCTCGTGATTATTTTGTTATCCTTCTACTATTCAAAAATCATTGTAAAGCCATTAATTAAGATTAATCGCGTTACAAAAAAAATGGCTAATTTTGATTTTAGCGAGAAATTACCTGTTACAGCAGATGATGAAATTGGCGGGCTTTCTGGTAGTATTAATACATTATCAGTAAACTTAAAAGACCGAATCGATCGATTAAATGTCGCCAATACAAAATTACAACAAGACATTGAACGTGAACGTCAATTGGAAAAGACAAGAAAAGAATTCATTTCTGGTGTATCACACGAATTAAAAACACCACTCAGTGTAATTAGAAGTTTTGCAGAAGGAATTAAAGATGGCGTTAGTAAAGATACGACCTATTATACCGATGTTATTTTAGAAGAAACAGAAAATATGAACAGACTAATTGTTGAAATGTTAGAATTAGCAAAATTAGAATCTGGCACGTACAAACTAGAAATGACGACATTCTCAATCGGTGAATTAATTCAACAAGTCTATACAAAGTTATTATTTAGCATGGAGGAAAAGCATTTACAAGTGAACATCGATGTAGACTCTTCTATATTTGTTATAGCGAACCGTAGTCGCATTGAGCAAGTAGTTGTGAACTTACTAAGCAATGCCATTCGCTATACGCCAGATCGAGAAAAAATTCAAGTCTCTGTTATAGAAATGGAAGATACAGTACAAGTTGAAATCGAAAATACAGGAAATCCTATCCCAGAAGAAAGTCTGGAAAAAATTTGGGATCGATTCTATCGTTTAGACGCTTCTCGTAGCCGTCATACTGGAGGTACTGGCCTTGGATTATCTATTGTGAAAAACATTTTAGATCTCCATCACGCCGAATACGGTGTATATAATACGACTAATAGCGTTGTATTTTATTTTAATTTACAAAAAGTAAAAGAAGTCAAATAATTTGTCTTAATTTCACTAGGAGTTCACATGAAATTCACACTCTCCCTTTATAGTAAGAAACAAGTTAATCCTTTCCTTTACACATATAAAAGAGGAGAGTGCGTGAAATGAAACAAGCAGGACAACCTATTCAAAATGAAAAACAATTAGAAACTATCAAAAATATACTTTTACAATCTTCGAAACGTGATGGCTTATTATTCGTATTAGCTGTAAATTCTGGCTTAAAAGTAAGTGAAATCTTACAATTAAAAGTTAGTGATGTAATCGATGAAAATGAAAATGTTCGCCATTCCATTTTATTTTACAATGAAAAAGTAAAGAAACATAAATGGTTTGCTGTAAATGAAGACTTACAGCACGCAATCGAAGACTACATGAAAGAACGTAAAACTTGGAAACGTAATGAGCCATTATTAAAGTCTCAAAAAGGCACAAAATCTATTACGAGACAACATGCATGGTACATTTTAAACAAAGCTGCAAAAGAAGTTGGATTAGAAGGGATTAGCTCACATACACTTCGAAAAACTTGGGGCTATTGTGCATACAAATCAGGTGTTGACATTGCATTTTTACAACACTTCTTTGATCATAGTACTCCATCAAAAACTTTAAAGTATATCGGTATTGCTTAATACCTCTTATACATAAAAAAGGTTACCATTTGAAAATTTGGTAACCTTTTTTATGTTCTCTTTTCTTGTCTCTCTTATATTGTAGTGGTACTCTAATAATAAGGGGGAGAAATTATGAACACACTTACAATTGAATTACCACAAGAAACGGCTGAAAAACTCGATTTATTAAAACAAGCTTACGAAAAGAAAACAGGTGCCAGCATTTCTGAGAGCACTCTTGTTCAAACACTCATCTCAAAAGAATTTATCCAAGCGATAACTCCTTTTGATTTACAACAATTCATCAACGGAAAAGAACAGCATTAATCGCTGTTCTTTTTTATTTCTATTCAAAATATAAAAATTTTTTTACTTATTTTTCGAAAAACTATTGACAATGATAATGATAACCATTATCATTTATTACGAAGCCAACAATTGATGAATCAACCAAACGCTCAGTAACATTGTTACCCCTCTTTTTCATATAGGAAGGCACTGTACATTCCCCCTGTTTGTACAGTGCCTTTCTTGTTTTATCATTCAAACAAATTTAATTGCTCAGGTTTCGGCTCACCATATGTAATGTTCATCATTTCCATAAGCTGTTTCGCGTTATCCGCTGCATCCCCCCCTGAATTATTGTTAAATAGTACGTATATGTCTTTTGTCTTCTTTTTTAATTGCTCTAGTCGTTCTACCCATTCTTCCAATTCTTTATTGTTGTAACGATATAAACAGCGAACCGCTCTCCAATTTTCCCCTTTATCAAGCCATCCATGAACATTTCTTCCATGAAAACGTATTAAAGCCATATCCGAATTCGTTACTTCTAACACGAGTGGTACCGAACCTATTCCCGCCTGTGGCTCATCACAAATCGTATGAATCCATTTCTCCTGTTCTAAAAACTGTACCGTTTTATCTCTCATTTCTGGATAAAACCATGTTTGATTTCGAAATTCTATTGCACACGGGAAACCTTCCATTTTTTCTTTTGTATATCGAAGGAAATCTACATTTTTCTTTTTGCAATCAAACCATGGTGGATATTGAAATAAAATGGTTTTTAATTTATTCGCCTCTATTAAAGGAAGAATGGATTGTTTATACACATCAAACATCTCATCGAACGTAGAAAAAGGAATCTCACCTTTCATATGTCCTGTCATTCCTTGATATGCTTTTACGATAAAAGAAAAATCGTTTGGTGTTTCCATCGCCCATTTTGTATAATTTCGTGCAGGTTGCATCGCATAAAATGAACTATCTACTTCCACAATGGGAAAATTCTCGCTATATGTTCGTAATTTATTTCTATTTTCATAGGGATTTATATATAAAGAATCATGATCTCCCCACCCTGTCACTCCAATGAAAAGCAAACATATTCCTCCCTTTCTACCTTCATCTTGCATTCACTCTGCCTACTCCCCAATCACTTCGGCTAATCAGTTTTATTAAGTAGCTCTTTCTTTAAGAGTATCCGTATAAAAATATGATATACTAGATGGAAGAATTTTTAAATTGAGGAGTTACTTATTTATGCTTCCAAACGATGCTATTTTATCTCATGAAAAACGAATTGAAGAACTAGAAAATAAAGTACGTTTTTATGAAGAACTTGTGAATCAATTGCCACATCATTTCACATATAAAAGTCCACATATTGGTTTACAAATAAAAAAAACAAAAACAACCCATTCCATTCAAAACATACGAAAAGAGAATAAAGAGGCTGATTTTCAACTTACTTGCGATTCATTATTTTTATTTGAACAACTTGAAGAACACTTTCTTCATATTTTTGACGCTTTTTCACATCATGTGACCTTTATTGATAGTAAAGGGAATATCACTTTATGTAATCAAGCTGCTGCAGATGATTTTGGCGTAATACGAAATGAAATCATTGGAAAGCCAATTCAACAATTGCTAAACTTGCCTGAAGAAAAAATTAAAGCTATTGAAACATTAAAAACAGGAACTGAAATATATAATGAAGAGGTTTTAGACAAAAACTACGGTATTGTAAATAACCGAATTATTCGTGATTATAACGGAGAGATTTTTAGAGTAATTAGCGTCTTCCATTATTTGAACACAGAACGTGATGCAGAAAAATTTTCATTAGCAGGGCGAATTGCAGCTGGGATTGCACATGAAGTACGTAACCCACTTACAACAGTACGGGGATACTTACAATTTTTACAAGATAGTGTTTCTTCATCTAATAAAGACTTATTTAAAAATTTACTTATTCCTGAATTAGATCGTGCAAATAGTATTATTACAAAATTTTTAGCTATTTCAAAAACACGCGAATGTACAAGAGAATCATTTCCCATTAATACATTTTTACGCGAGTATATTCAACAGTTACTAGCTAGTGAAGTCTTTTTGCATAACATTTCAATTGATTATAAGTTTTCTAATGACTTAGATGATATTTTAGTCAATATTGATCGTCATGAACTCGTACAAGTTTTTTTAAACCTATTTCAAAACGCTGTCGATGCTCAAAGTGAAAAACCTCTTTCTATTCAAATCACTAGTTATCGCCTAGATAACTTCGTCCGGATTACATTCACAGATAATGGAACTGGTATTCCTCCAGCTATTCAAGAATATATCTTTGATCCATTCTTCTCAACAAAAGATTCAGGAACAGGATTGGGCTTATCAGTAACGAAGAAGATTATTCAAAATCATAACGGTACATTAAAAATGACTAGTAATCAAAACGGTACAACTTTCACTATTTCTATTCCAATTTTCCCTAGCACAAATCATGAAAGAATAAATCAATACAAATAATAGACTGTTCCACGAACTACACGCCAATTGTTAGATACAACTTAACAATTGGCGTGTAGTTTTTTATTCTATCCTATTCTTCTTTGTATTATATAAATCTTTCTCTATCTCTTAATTATTCTTGCTAAAATAGAAAGGAGCACTTATTTTGGAGGATAAGTGCTCCTTCTTTACGTTTCTTTACCTCAAATTTACTCTATCTTAATCCTCATTTTGTATGATAAATAGTGAAGTCAAAGATATGAAAGAGGGATGAAAATGAGAGTTATATCACTAATACGCATTTGGATTGGTCTTATGGTATGCATTATTTTATGTGTAGGATTTTCTTTAACTCTAAAATATTCCACTATATCAAAAGCAGAGAGAAAAACAGTTCCATACGAACTTCTGTATACAAAGCAAAGTAGCGTCCCTTATTCTTCTGATACTCATAACGAAAAAAAGGTTATAAAAGGAATGGTTATTACAAAAGCTTCTAGTTACGAAAACCTACTTCAAATTGCTGAAACAATTAAAGATCAATATAAAAATAAAGACATTGATGAAATAACGCTTACTATCCATAATGAAAATAATGGTCATTTCGAAGAAGAATTGCCTTATGAACCTATTAGTAGGGGGGAAATAATCGTCACATACGATTCTCAATATTTTGGTAATGCAAATGTTACATTAAACGAGTAATATCATCTATCCCGATTGGTGTGGACTAATAATCAGTGGAGATTGCCAAAATCCCACTAATCAAATTTCCACTTTATTTTCCACAGAAAAAAGAGGCGAATCTCGTTATTCGCCTCTTTCTTTTACCATAATGATGGAATCCACTCCTTCACTTTATCAAACCATTCTTGTTGCTCTTGTTTTCTTTGTTGTTCCTCTTCTTTTCTTCGCTTTTCTTCTTCTTTTCTTCGTTTTTCCTCTTCAATTGTTTGCAATTGTTTTTTGTAGTCAGCCTCAGGTATTAGCGATAACTGGAATGCTTTTTGAGCTGGGTTTGCATTCGCCTTTTTCATAATATCCCGAAACATCGTCGTCGTAATTTGACTCCCTCCCGGAACATAATGCTCGCTATCTGTTTTATCATATCCTACCCAAATCGCACCTACTAAATCCGGTGTATATCCAACAAACCACGAATCCTTCGCACCAGTGCTTGGTCCATTTACAAGCTGGGTAGTCCCTGTCTTGCCTGCGGTATCAATATTATTAACTTTCGCTTTTTCACCCGTTCCTTTTTCGACAACACCTTTTAATAAGTATGTCATCTTTTGAGCAATTTTCTCACTCGTTACACGTGTCTCTTTCTTATACCATTTTCCAATTGTTTCCCCTTCAGCATTTTGGATTTCTCTAATGGCATGAGCTTCCACTTGAACACCATCATTTGCCAACGCACTGTATGCTTGAGCCATTACAAATGGAGAAGTCCCTACATGCATCCCGCCTAAAGCAATCGGATACGTACGGTCTTCAGGCTCTAATGGGATACCAAATCGCTCTAAAGAATTCAATCCTTTATCTAATCCTATTTGCTCTAATAGCCAAACAGCTGAAACATTGTACGACTTTGCCACAGCTTCATACATAGTCACATTACCATGAAACGTATGATCACTATTTTGTGGTGCATATTCTTTGATATTAAACGGTTCATCTTTTAATACATCGTATACTTCATATCCTTCCTCTAACGCTGGCACATACACAGCAAGAGGCTTTAATGTTGAACCTGGCTGCCTTTTTAATTGCGTTGCATGATTAAACTGTAAAAATTGATACGGACCTCGGCCCCCAACTAAAGCCGGAACACCGCCAGTTTTCGGATTCATAAGAACCACTCCAGTTTGCATGAGCTGATCTGAACCACTATCTTTAAAATAATTATCATTATTCACAACATCTTCTACAGCTTGTTGTTTTTTCGGATCAAGTTCCGTATAAATGCGATAACCACCTGCTAAAATTTCATTTTGTGTTAATTCATACTTGTCCATTGCTTCTCTAATAATATAATCTACATATTGAGAATATTTCCCCTTATATTTGTCATCAACACCACGTCTTAATACAAGCCCTGTCTCTTTTTCTTTATTGTACTGTTCTTCAGAAATATATCCTTGTTCTTTCATTAAACTTAATACGACATTCCGTCGTTCAATTGATTTATTAAAGTTTTTATAGGGCGAATACGCAGATGGAGCTTTAATCAATCCCGCAATCGTTGCAGCTTCTGAAATTGTTAAATCCTTTACATCCTTATCAAAATAAGATTTAGCCGCTCTCTTGATCCCCCAAGCGCCTTCGCCAAAATAAATTTGATTCATATACATTTCAATAATTTCATCTTTTGTATAAGTACGTTCTATTTTTTTTGTTAGAAAATATTCCTTTATTTTACGTGAGTATGTGCGGTCTTGTGTCAAAAATACATTTTTCGCAAGTTGTTGTGTAATAGTACTGCCACCTGCTACAACTTCTCCTGCGGTGAGATTTTTAAAAACGGCACTTATAATTCCACTATAGTCAATACCGCGATGCTTAAAAAACTCCTTATCCTCTACAGCAACAATTGCCTGCACCATAACATCTGGAATATCTTTCCTTTTAACACCTTCTGTTTTAGAAGAAGCTAATTTGGTCGCAACTTCATTATTTGCATCGTAAATTAAAGTCGGTTGCGGAACAGCTTGTTTTAATGCAGATATATCTTGAATGGAAATTATTATATTTATAGCAATAAATATAGTAGCGAACAAACTCCCTAATACAATTAATGAATTACGAAGTTTCTTCCTCTTGTTGAACCACTCAAGCATTTTTTTAAAGTGAGTGTTCTTCAATTTCATTTGTTCACTTCCTTCGTTTGTTTACACTCTTTTTTTAAAAAGGAAGAATATACCTCCTTTTAAATTTATTATAATAACGTAGTGGTTCCTATAGTGTAAAGCTTTTCTTTCACATTCATACTTTTTACAAGAAAAGGACATTCTACAAGTAAGATATTCACCATTAAGTATTAATATTATTAATGCAACAATGTGAGTTATGTTAAGTTTTTGTAAATTTTTCGATAAAATGTTTTAAAAAACGACAGTTTTTTGTTAGAATTGACTAGCCAATATATTTTACATATATTACTTTTGTGGGGGTAACAATAATGGTCTTTAAATCAAAAAAAGATAAATTTTCTGAAATGCTAATGAACGTTTCCGAAAATTTAAAAGAAGGCGCGCAGTTTTTCGTTGAGTATAAAATTAAAAATGCTAGCGATTTAAAAGAATTTTCTATGCGCATGAAAGAATATGAGTCAAAAGGTGACTCATTTATTCACGAAATCATTATGGAGCTAAACAAAGCGTTTATTACTCCTATTGAACGTGAGGACATCCTACAACTTGCAATGAGTATGGATGATGTATTAGACGGATTAGATCACAGTGCTGGTCTATTCGAAATGTATTCTATTACAGAAGCTGATGAATACATGATTAAATTCGTTGAAGCAATTAATCAATGTGCAATTGAGATTGCAAACTCTGTTGAATTAATGTCTAACAAAAAATTAGTCGACATTCGTACAAATGCGATTAAGATTAAGGATTACGAGTCACAATGTGATGATATTCGCCGTCATGCGATTAAGAACTTATTCTCTCGTGAAAAAGATCCGATTAAGATTATTCAATATAAAGAGATTTACGAAGAGCTTGAAGAAGTAGCAGATAGCTGCCAAAGCGTTGCAAACGTATTAGAAACAATTATTATGAAGAACGCGTAAGGAGTTTGATCATGGATACACTCTTGATACTGACCATTTTAGTAGTCATTTGCGCTTTAGCTTTTGACTTTATCAATGGATTTCACGATACAGCAAACGCTATTGCAACGGCTGTTTCAACAAAAGCTCTAAAGCCTAGACATGCAATTATTATGGCAGCTATTATGAATTTTTTAGGTGCGATGACATTTACAGGTGTAGCAAAAACTATTACAAAAGATATCGTTGACCCATTTGCTTTACCTAATGGTTCTCTTGTAATTTTAGCTGCTTTGCTTGCGGCAATAGCATGGAATTTAATCACTTGGTACTATGGTATTCCAAGTAGTTCTTCGCATGCAATCATTGGCTCAATCGCAGGCGCAGCAATCGCTGCTGCTGGTTTTGGTTCATTAAACTTTAAAGGGTTCACAAAAATTCTTGAAGCTTTAATCATTTCACCGATTATCGCTTTTGTTATTGGTTATATCGTATATAGTATTTTTAAAGTCGTCTTTAAAAACTTTAACTTAACGAAAACGAATAAAAACTTCCGTATATTCCAGATTTTCACTGCAGCATTACAAGCCTTTACACACGGTACGAATGATGCCCAAAAAGCAATGGGAATCATTACGATGGCTCTTATGGCCAATAACTATCATACTTCTGACGAGATCCCTTTCTGGGTACAATTAGCCTGTGCAACTGCAATGGGTCTTGGTACTTCTGTCGGTGGATGGAAAATTATTAAAACTGTCGGTGGACAAATTATGAAAATTCGTCCTGTAAATGGTGTAGCTGCTGATTTATCATCATCACTTGTTATTTTCGGTGCAACATTCATTCACTTACCGGTTAGTACAACGCACGTTATCTCTTCTTCTATTTTAGGGGTTGGTGCTTCTCACCGTGTAAAAGGTGTAAAATGGGGAACTGCTAAACGCATGTTAATTACATGGGTAATTACACTTCCTATTTCAGCTTCTATAGCTGCTTTATTGTACTATTTATTACACTTAATCTTTTAATTAAAAGTCGTCTTCCTTATTTTTCTAGGAAGACGACTTTTTTGTGAACAGCCCTATTTCTTATTGAAAAGCGTGTATAATAATTGGTGGATAAGTTATTTAGAGGAGTTGGCAATTTTGGAATACATCATGTTACTTTTCATCGGACTAATCGCCGGGACAGTCGGGAGCCTAGTTGGACTCGGGGGCGGAATTATTATCGTTCCGTTATTAATTGGCTTACACAGTTTATCCCCACAGCTCGCAGTAGGAACTTCTATGATAACAGTCGTTTTTACAGGACTGTCTTCCACCCTTACTTACATGAAGCATAAACGAGTAGATTACAAAAGTGGACTTATTTTATTTATCGGGAGTGGCCCTGGTGGTATTATCGGATCATGGGCAAACAAATTTTTAAACCAAGATACATTTTCTTTATATTTTGGGGTTTTCCTTATTTTCGTCTCCATTCTTCTTATGTTACGAGACAAATTAAAACCTCTTTCCTTATCAAATATGACTGTAATTAAGCGTTCTTTTACAGATAACGAAGGAAATACTGTAAACTATCAATTTCCACCGCTTCTCGCTATCTTTATCGCCTTTATAGTCGGATTTATATCTGGTTTATTTGGAATTGGTGGCGGTGCCTTACTTGTTCCAGCAATGATGCTTCTTTTTGCATTCCCAGCACACATTGCAGTAGCAACTTCGATGTTTATCGTATTTTTATCAGCAATTGTAAGTTCTGCAACTCACATCTCCCTTGGAAATGTTAGCTGGACCTATGCATTAATTCTTATTCCTGGTGCATGGATTGGCGGAAAGATCGGGGCTTATATTAACACAAAATTAAGCGGTAATGCCGTAATTAATTTATTACGTATCACATTAATTATTCTTGGGACTAGATTAATCATTACTTCATTTTTATAACGCGTTCTTTCTAGAATGCGTTTTTTCTTATACACATGAATATAAAAACGTTCCAAGGAGAACAAGTAAGATGAGACAAACACCTAATAGCATAAAATTTGAAATATGTACGTTCCTCAAGTTGACCACTCCTATAGCTACGACTGTTATCTTAATGATAACGAAAAAATGGCTCACCTGCAGTTACAAAGTGTTAACAATGCAAAATCATTTATTACAAATCTTATCCATATATTTCATTTCGTTGTATAATCTATCGATTCAATAAAAAAAGATGTCATATTGACATCTTTTTAGTGAAGAAGTGACCATCCCATAAAGTCTTCATGTACTTGGCACGCCCTCTTATCGTTTCGATCATATAATTCAGCATAACTATCTGTTTCTTCATCATAGGCCATTGTATAAATAATTTGGCCGTCTATTTCAACGGATAGAACAACTCCACCTTTCATCTCTTCTATATGAACGGTAGCATTCGCCGGAATTCTCATATCCGTCATATTCATCGCATCTAACAATATACTAAACCCCCTACAGCGTATTCATTGCTAGTACTATTACACACTAAATAGTATACTACTGTAATAGCATACATTTCGTCAATGAAATTGCTATTTAAATAGCATATTGTCTTTATACATATAAGCTACAATAGTAGAAATAGAAATGTTTAAATGGGGGGCTAACATTGATTCTACACAAAGGAGATGTACTATTCCGTCAAGGTGAAGACGGTCCTTTATATTTTATTAAAACAGGTTTATTAAAAGTGGTGAGGCTACAAGAAGATGGAACACCATTTTTATTTAACATTATCGTTCCAGGCGAAACGATACCTCACCATTCTTTAATTTCACCGAAAGAATATCACGGTACAGCTATCGCTTTAATAAAAACAGAAGTAGAGCCTATTATGAGTAGCGAATGGTACGATAAACTTCAAGCAAATCCTGAAGCATATGCCAACATCGCTATGCAATTGCAATCAAAATTAAGAATGATGCAACAACGTATTGATCAATTAACAACCGTATCTCCGAAAGAACGACTTCATCGTTTACAAGAGTGGTTCACCTTATATTTAGGTGATATCCCTATTTATGAAATATTAACGCAAAGTGAAATTGGTCAACTGATAGGTGTACGCCGTGAAACAGTAAATCGCTTATTAAGAGAACAAGCAAAAAACGAGGTAAAATAATACCTCGTTTTTTGCTTGTTCAACGTTAATCTATTGTAAGCTTGTTGCTGGACCGAAAAATTCATAATGAATGTGCTCTTGTTTCACACCTAAATCAGTTAATACAGCATTTATATGCTTCATAAATGGCACCGGACCACAGAAATAAAATTCTGCTGCAGTTGTCGGAATAATAGATTGTAACCATTCGCCTTCAATAAATCCTTCTTTATCAAAATTCTTCATTTCTAAATCTTTTTCAGTCGGTGAAGAGTAGCAAGTATATGCTTTTACTTGTGCGTATTCATTGTCTACTGCCTTAACGTGTTCTTTCATCGCATGTGTATTACTATTTATCGCCGCATGTACAAAACATACATTACGTTTTGAGTCTTGTTCAATTAACGTATTTAGCATGCTCATCATCGGTGTAATACCTACTCCACCACTAATTAGTACAACAGGTAATGTCGAATCCATATTTAATACGAAATCTCCCGCTGGTGCACTTACTGGTAAGACATCTCCTTCCCCTACATGATCATGTAAGTAATTAGATACTTTACCATCTGGTGTATCTACGCCTTTTTCTTTCTTTACACTAATACGATAATATTCTTTTCCTGGAGCGTCAGATAAGCTATATTGACGATTATGTGTATATGTTTCACCTTTAATATTTATTTGAATCGTTACATATTGTCCTGGGATGAATGAAGAAACTTTCCCGCCATCTTCAGGTTTTAAATAAAATGATGTAATAACGTCGCTTTCCTTCACCTTCTTAACAATCACAAAGTTGCGGAAATCTTTCCATCCACCTTCTTTATGTGCAGCTTCTTCATACATATCCGCTTCAATGCTAATGAATGCATCAGCGATAACACCATATGCTTCTCCCCATGCATTTAAAACTTCGTCTGGTGCGCCTGCGACCTCTTTAATCGCTCGTAGTAAGCATGTACCTACTATTGGATAATGCTCTGCTTTAATACCTAAACTTCTATGCTTATGACCGATTTGTTTTACAACTGGAATAATAGCTTCTAAATTATCAATGTACATCGCAGCTGCATAAACAGCATTTGCTAACGCTTGTTGTTGTCTTCCTTTTTTCTGATTCGTATGGTTGAAAATATTCAATAACTCCGGATGTTCTGAAAATAAAATTTGATAAAATCTTGTTGTAATTTCAACGCCTTTTTCTTGTAATAACGGTACTGTTGACTTTACGATTTCAATTGTTTTTGCACTTAACATTGTATCCCACTCCTCTGTTTCTTTAACTGTTTTTAGTTTAACTGAATTGTATAATACATATTGTGATTTTAATCACTATTAACATGGTGTTTTTGTGAAAAATATATGAACAATGCACTTACAAAAGAAAATAAGCTAACTAGAATTCTAGTTAGCTTATTGTTTTTCTTGTATAGCTTGTTCAATTACTTTTATATCTTTCCCATCTCCAAACTCTGTATACCCCCATATGTTCGTCTCGCCCCTATATTTATTTACGATAATATCCAAGTCATGATATACACGATGAGCATACACTACATACTCAATATTTTGAAGTTCCACACCTTTTTTTACAATTTCATAACTTCTATTTACATCACGTTTTATTTTTTCATTCTTTATTTCTGTATGTATATTTTTTAAAGATGATTCTTGTTGTTGAAACCATTGCTTAAATTGATTCCAGTCCCCGTCTGTATAATTCTCTGCTTTACCATAATTTAAAAAATTATTATAACTTTCATGTGTCATACGAATAAAATCAAGCACTTTTGTCTCTTCTTGCACATCTTCTATTTGAGCTATTGTACTTACCCCAGCGGGCTTATTCGCATAATGTAATAATATTTTCATAAGACTATAACTCGCAATTATCATCACGATAATAACACCAAACACATTTAGCAATTTCTTCATATACAGAACTCCTTTTCTACTATGAATATTACAATGTACTGTTACACTTGTAACATTCTCTCGTAGAAATGTAATTCCTGTTTAAATCCTTCTTGTCATTTCGACACTATTTTTCTACAAACTTCTCCGTGGTAAATGTTCTTGTAAAACAATATACCCTTCATAAGCTGTATAACCCAGTATAGCCATTAATCCGATATAACACGCAAATACTGTCCACTTCGTTTTCGTATCGACTTTATAATAGTTTTCTTGTTGTCTCTTTTCTGTATCCCATTCATTTAATTTTCTTTCTGACATTTCAAACGCTTCTCGTACATGAATTGTATGCGTTTCTTTTTCATCTTCATACGGGACGTAATCAAGCGGTTCAAACTTTGGTAAAAGGTACTCTAACACTTCGATTTTTTGAAGTTCTCCTGTTTTTAATTCTTTCTCACGCTCTCTTTGTCTCAATACATTCATCTCATGATGCATCATATATATAGTTCGATGCACCGCACCAGTTTCTTTTAATTCCCCTTCAAGCTTAGCAACATATTCTTTCATTTCATCAACTCTATATCCTAATTCCTTAATCGGCTCATCTCTCTTTATTACTCTATATAGTTCCATACAGCCGATAATAACAATAAATCCTCCCAAAATACTTTTAAAGTAAATGGAATAACCGAGCAGTAAAACAAGCCCTGCTCCCCAAATTTTAGTACTTACAACTGAAATAATTCGGCCACCATCTAACGGCGAAACTGGAATTAAGTTAAAGAAATTGATCATACTTCCAAGCAAAATAATAAGCGCCCAAAATGGCTCTTTCGTTATTATATATAATGGCATAGCCGGTAAAAATGAAAGTAAACCGAAAAGAGGCCCCATAAAGGCGATATAAGCTTCATCTTTTGCATTTTTCGGCATTTCTTTCATGCCAATAAGAGCTCCCATAAATGGAATAAAGATCGCTGGCGATGTTGGTATCCCTTTTCTTTTCGCAGCCCATAAATGACCCATTTCATGAACAAACAACAAATAAACGAGCGCTACCCCAAATTTCCATCCATATATAACCGCGTATGCCCCCAGCGATAAGAACATACTAAATACTGTTGAGAATTTTGCTAATTTAAAAATTGCAAATGCCCACTTTAACTTAGACAGTAAAAATAACCCTATTGTAACAATAATTCCCCATAATCCTTTTTTATTATTTTTCATAGTCCTCCCCTTTACCTCTCTTTAACGAGATATATTCACTCATCAAAGCTTACTCTTTTCCCTATTATGACATATTTTTTTCTTTTCTTAGAAATAATGTTTATATCATCCATTTTTAGCCGAAAATATAAATGAAAGGAGGTATATACAAATGAAATTACAATCTCTTATGATAGGCGCTCTATCGTTTCTAGCTTCAACTCTTATTTTTTATACAGTTAGTTACGTATTGTTATTAGATTGGTTGCCAAATCACTTATTGATTGCTCTTATCATTCTTTCCGCTCTTATGATTTCATTTCTTATTACACGAAAATCCATGAATGAGCCATCTGCAAAAGTAAAATAATAGAGAGGGTATTCTTTCCCTCTCTATTATCATTTCCTAGGAAAGGCCATATAGACATTACGATTCACATTTACCCGGCTGCTAATTGGTGAGGGCTAATAATCAATAGGGAGATGAACACCCACTCATTAAAGTTTGACTTTATCTTTGTAAATTCATTTTTTCACCGTATTCTTTAACAATTTGAATTACATTTTGAAAAACACCTATTTTTTCTTTTTTACTATTTAATATTTTTAAATCGTAATTTTCATAATATGTTTCTAATGCTTTTAATTGTGACAATGAAGCATCTTTTATCGGTACAGTAACATTCAATTCGTACTGCTTATACCCTTCCTTGACTTTTTCAGCTGAAATGATTTCACTCTCTTTTGCTCCAATTATTTTTTGAACTTTTTCCGGGAAAATGAGTTGCAAATAATATTCTTGTTCCTTCACTAACTTGTTGTATAGTGATTGTGAAATCGTATAACGTACCGTATAATTCACTTTTTGATCACCTGCTTTAATATGAAACGCAGTAATCTGCAAATCTTTTTTTGTTACTTCCGTTAAAGGACCTACCTGCACCTCATCTTCTTTTTGTTCTGGATTTTTTGGGAACACCTCCAGAAGTTTTTCCGTATCTTTTTCATTCAGCATATACATGTCATCCTTATATTGCACCCATCCTCGTCGATCTTCCCCTCTTAACCATGCATAATATGTTTCTTTTTTCCCATCTCTACTAATTTGTATTTCATATTCCGGTTCACCAAAACTACCTGTTACTTCTTGTTTTTCTGCTTTATTTATAATATCTATTACTAACTTAGCTTCTGAGTCTTTTAACTGTTTCTCTTTATGTTTTTTTTGTATAACGGTTATCTCTACAGTTTCTTTCACTTCATTCACCGTCTCCTCTACTTGTTTTGTTTCTTTTTTGGGTTCTTTCTTTGGTTCAGCTTGGCCACACGCCGCGAGTAAAACCACCAATAAAAACATGACGTATTTTCCTTTCAACTCAATTCTCCTTTTCCAATAAGAATTTCTTATAATACTCATACAGAAAACAAAAACGTTGCATGATAAATAATACGCTATACTATTCACTGAAGGGAGGATTTTACAATGTCTATTAATTTTCATGATGCAAATAATAAGTATACGTATGCAACTCGTAATGCACATATTTCATGGAACAAAATGATAAACAACATTGTAGATATACAAAACAAGCAAGTAATTGATATAGACTGTGGCGGGGGAATTTATACGAAAGAACTTGCTTTTATGGGTGCCAAAAGTGTTATTGGGCTTGATTTTTCAAAAGAAATATTACAAGCTGCAAAAGAAAATTGTAACGGCTTTCCAAATATTTCATTCATTCACGGTGATGCGCATAATATCCCATATCCTAATGAAACATTTGACCTTGTTATTTCGCGCGCAGTTATTCATCATTTACAAGACATTCCTACATTTCTACGTGAAGCTTCTCGCATATTAAAGAAAAACGGTGTACTTATTTTACAAGATCGAACCATTGAAGATTGTACAATTCCAGGAAGTCCTGAACACATTCGTGGATATTTTTTCTCGTCATTTCCAAAACTTATTGAAACCGAATCAAAAAGAAGACCAAAAACTGCTACTATACAGCAAGAATTACAAGACCATTCCCTTCACGTGTTCCCTACTCAAACACAATGGGAAGTACGGAAAATACATGATTCTGTAGAAGCCTTGCTACAAGACTTATCTCCTCGAACCGGAAGATCCATTCTATACGAGTTAACAGATCATGAACTTTCTCAACTTCTCCAGCATATTCAAACAGCATTACAAAACACCTCTCCTATTATCGAAAGAGATCGTTGGACAATTTGGAGTGCTATGAAATTGTAAGGAAGGAAGCCTCACAAAATAATGTGAGGCTCCCTTCTTTCATAATCTAGTTTTGCAACACTCTTGATATCCTCCACTTCTGGCCTGTGCACTTCCACACTTCGGACATACTAAATATCTAGACTGATTTGTCAACAAACTACCTTTTTGAAAGAGTAAAACTTCTGCTTGTTTAAACGAACGCGAATAATATAACCACATAAAACCAATTATAGCAATAATGCCAAATAATACTCCCATCGCAAGCATTTCAGTCACCTCTTTTGGTTTGTTCTTTCCAGCAAGTGGATTGTTGTATTATTCTCTATAAATTCAATCAATACCTTCTTCACTCCTATAATTATCAATTTTCTCCACAATTTTCACAAAACAATATTAAAAATCTATTCCCCTCAAAAGGTTTATATTATCGACTATATTTCAATATTCAATCGTTCTATTCAAAAAACATATTGACTTTCTAAAGGAATCATGCAAAAATATTGTCAGAATACTTTAATAAAATTCATTGACGAGAACGAGTACGTTATAGAACTGTTCCCCAGAGAGTTGGCGATTTACTGAAAGCCAACGTTCAGCGCGTAACCGAAAATCATCTCCGAGAAGTAGAACCGAATGTTATAGTAAGTTCTTACCGGCCGGCCTCCGTTACAAGGACCACGTATCATGTTGTACGTTGCAAAGCCGTATACATATAGATTTATTTCTACATGTATAAATTAGGGTGGTATCGCGGGTAAATATAACTCGTCCCTTTCTTTAGGGGCGAGTTTTTTGTGTTCTTACAAATGAATTTAAAAAAGGAGGAAAAAACAATGAACACTGTATCAAAAAAACATATTTTTTCCACAGGTCTTATGCTATTTTCTTTATTTTTTGGGGCAGGTAATTTAATTTTCCCTCCCATGCTTGGACAAAATGCAGGTGAAAACTTTTGGCCGGCAATGATTGGATTTTTACTAACAGGAGTCGGCTTACCATTATTAACTGTTATTGCTATTTCTTTATCAGGGAATGGCATGCAACAACTTGCAAGTCATGTTCACCCATTATTCGGAATCTTCTTTACTGTAGTTGTATACATTGCAATCGGTCCATCTATGGGCATTCCGCGCGTCGCTAACGTCGCTTATGAAATGGGAATTAGTTCTTTCTTGCCTGAAACGATTCGTTCTAGCAGCCTAGCGCTATTTTTATACACAGTCATCTTCTTTGCTATCGTATTTTGGCTTAGTTTAAATCCTTCTAAGCTCGTCGACCGTATCGGAAATATATTAACACCTATTTTATTACTCTCTATTTTCTTATTATTTGTTAAAAGTGTATTTACACCACTCGGGCAATCAGGACCAGCAATGCAAGAGTATCAAACTTCTCCACTCTTCAAAGGTTTTATGGAAGGATACTTAACGATGGATACCATTTCAGCACTTGCATTTGGCATTATCGTTGTAAATGCTATTCGTTCTAAAGGTGTGAATGATCGCAAATCCATTGCCATCGCAACAGCAAAAGCAGGGCTAATTGCCGCTACTGGACTCGTACTTGTATATGGTGCACTTGGCTGGCTCGGTGCGACTAGCGTCTCTCTCGGATACGCAACAAATGGTGGACAGCTGCTTACTGTTATCGTACAGCAATTACTCGGTCCATATGGTCTACTTCTACTATCACTTATCGTTACACTCGCTTGCTTAACGACATGCGTTGGACTTGTATCTGCATGCAGTCAATATTTCTCAACATTATTGACAAAATTTTCATACAAAACGTTTGCAAGTATCATTTGCTTTTTAGGACTACTAGTTGCCAACTTAGGTTTAACAAAACTTATTGCAATCTCTCTTCCTATTTTACTTGTTGTATATCCAATAGCCATTGTACTCGTGCTACTATCGCTACTTCATAAATATTTCGGCGGATATCGCTCTGTTTATGTAGGTGCTTTAATTGGAGCAGCAGCTGTGAGCGTATTTGACGGGTTAAAGCAAGGAAACATTCCTGTTTCATTCATCACGTCTTATTTTGAATTTATTCCATTGTATAATGAAGGAATCGGCTGGCTAGTGCCAGCATTAGCCGGAGCTCTTATCGGCTTTACTATAGCTAAGCTAAGCGGTGCAAAAAAAGTCCCACTAATAACTGACTCTCATGAAGAAAAAGTATCATAAAAAACTCCCTTTTGGGAGTTTTTTTACATTTGATAAGCACTATGATTAAAACTGCTTATTTTATACGCTTTCGTATAATAATCAATATTTGTATCTACTGTTTCTACTTTGACGACATCATAGCACTCTTCTTGCTTTACTAAAAATAAATAGTATTCTTCTGTCGCTTCAACAATAGCAATTCGATCTGTTTCAACATTATATTGCTCACAAAGCGCTTGTAATGCGTTCACGTAATCCCCTAATTTTTTCGATTTATCCATTCCAAATATTGTATGTACTGTTAACACCTAGGTGATATCGCTTACATTATTAATCGTCAATAAAAAGCTTTGGCAATAGTAATAGCCAAAGCCCTTTATCATTTCGTCAATTGATGTCTAAAGGCATAAATGACTGCCTGCGTTCGATCACTCACATTTAACTTATTTAATATATTACTTACATGTGTTTTCACTGTTTTAAGAGCGATAAATAGTTCATCTGCAACTTCTTGATTGCTTTTCCCCTCTGCAATTAATAACAAAATTTCATACTCTCTTTCTGTTAACTCTTCATGCAAAGGTTGTTCCTTCTTTTGGCGCATACGAGACATCATTTTACCAGTAACTTTAGGCTCTAATACTGTCTCGCCATCATACGTAGCTCGCACAGCGTCCGCAATATCACTTGCTCTTGATGTTTTTAATAAATAACTTGTCGCTCCAGCTTCAATAACAGGATACAAGGTTTCATCATCTAAAAAACTCGTTACAACAACAACTTTTGCTTCTGGCCACTCTTGAATAATAGCCCTCGTTGCTTCAACCCCATCCATTTCATCCATAACAAGGTCCATTAAAATAATATCCGGTCTTAATTGCAGTGCTAATTCTGAACCTTTTCTTCCATTTTCAGCTTCTCCCACTACTTCAATATCTGGCTGTGTCGATAAATACGCCGATACACCCATGCGAACCATTTCATGATCATCAACAAGTAATACTTTGATCATACTTCTCCCCCTCTCTCAATCATAGTCGGTACTTTCACTTCAATTTGCGTTCCTTTATTTGGAAAACTAAGCACTTTTAGTGTCCCACCAATCTCATGAACACGCTCTTGCATGGATCGTAAGCCATATGAACCCGCCTTATTAACTCCTACTTCAAATCCAACGCCATCATCTATAATTTTTAAAATCGCATATTGATCAATTTTACGAAGACGCACTTCCGTTTTCTTTGCCTTCGCATGTCGTAACGTATTTGATAGCGCTTCTTGTACAATACGGAATAAATGATCTTCTACACCTTTTTTTAATTCAATTGGCTCAATTAGCCATTCAATTTTCATATGTTGTTTTCTCGATAGTTCCGTTAATAATTCTTCTATACCTTCTGTCAGTTTTTTACCTTCCAATTGTACAGGACGTAAATGAAGAAGTAGTGCTCTCATTTCTGATTGTGCATTTACAACCATATTCTCAACAAGCTGTAACTGTTTTTTCGTCGTGTCTGGAATTTCAGCTACTTGTTCATTAATAGCTGACATCATCATCGACATTGCAAAAAGCTGCTGACTTACTGAATCATGCAGTTCCCTTGCTAATCGATGCCTTTCTTGAGAAATCGCTTCTTGTCTCATCTCTTCATTCCAATGAGCTCGTTCATTCGTTACTTTTTGAAATAGCCCAGCTTGCTCCTCTAATCGACGAGCAAGGCTGATTACTTTTCGTTCCACTTCATGAAATTCATCATCCGCAGTAAACGAAACATCACTTGGAAAATTTCCTCGCTCTACTTCAAATAGAAACGTATTTAACCCTTGTATACGCTGCTCTATATAATAACCGATTGCATACCCTACAATTCCTCCGATAAGAAGACTAGTACTCATAATAAACAAGCCAATTGGAACAGAAGCAATGGATTCTTTCCATAATAAATCATAAACTTGTTGCTCGCTTTTCCATACATATACAATTATACAAATAAGTGCGATACTCACAGAGGACAACATGGAATAACGAATATACATCCAGGAAATATTCTTTTGTTTTTTCATTATACTTTCCTCACTTCCGTATCGCCTACGACAAGCGAAGAAATAATTTTTATACGGCGAGGAGCTTCTTTATACTGTTCTGTTCTAAACGTAACATTACGGTTAAATCCTGTTTCTTCGTGTCCTGGCAGAAGCACCCGCCCAACAATAACAGAGTGATTTAAAGACAGTTCCAAATCATACGGAACATATAACCGAATATTACCAACAACACCTCGGATAACAATTACGGTTTCTCCTTCTGGAATCATCGCATTCGTTAAATCAATTTCAACATCACAAGTACCATATTGAACATTTATATCCTCAAGTTCATAAATATGATCCATCATCCGGACATTACCTACAAACATATTTTTTAAATATGGTTCTGTACGATATATTTGCTTCTCTTCATCTATATATCCTTTTTCTTTAATTTCAACTTTCATCGTTTTTTGCTGATGCCCTTGCTGAATAAGTTGATAACCAATTAAAGCTAGACAAGCAAATACTACGAGTACAAAGGCTGCTGATGAAAATAAGAAGAATAAAAATACTATACCACCAACAAATAAAAATACATTTCCCCTTACATAACGATTCTTCTTCCGATAATGCCTACCAAACATAATCATAATAAATGCAAAAATTAGACCACCTGGTTCAAAATGTCCAAGTACCATATCAAGAAAAAGACCGAATCCAAATATGATGAGGAGCATCCCCATTAATTGTGTTTTTGAAAATTGCTTCTTCATTTCAGCTCCCCCCTTCTAATTACATATACATAGAAGAAAAGGCATTGCTTTCCAACACCTTTTCTTCTATCACTATATCATACGCCTGTTTTATTATATACTACAATTATTTTGTTAACTCTTTCGTTAACGATACTTCATTTTTCTCTTTCATCTCACGCTCTAGTTTTGCAATTTTCATATCAAATGTATCACGCTCATGCTCTTCATTTATACGAAGCTCTAAATCACGAATATGATCTTCAATTTCTTCGAATCGTAAGAACGGATTATTTTCATCCATTTTATGCATAGCAGTATTCATACGACGGTTTGCATGCGCCATATTTTCACGTGCCATTAATTCCATACGCTTTGCGTTCATTTCTTTTAATTTATTTTTCATTTCTGAAAGACGACGCTCTAACTCATCAATTTGCTCTACAACACCAGCATACATTTCTTCTAAGCGAGTTACTTGCCCTTCATAATACGCTACTTCTTCTAATGCACGTTCATGCAATTGTAGTTCGCCTGCTTCTTGTGCGATGATAGCTTGCTTTGATCTTTTATTAACGAAATAACGTGCTTGCTCAAGCTCACGAGCGAAGTTAGATTTTAATGTTTTATGACGCTGAATTAACTTCTCAATTTTTGTTATTTCACGCTCACTATCGCGTAAATATTGGTTTAACATAGCAATTGGATTTTTTCTTTCTTTCTCATCTAACACATTATGAAAATCAGCTAAAATTGCATCGCGTACACGTCCGAATAAAGATTGTTTCATTATAATCTTCCTCTCTTCTACTTTATAATTTGATTTATTTTATATTAGTTTTTCATTAACTTGTTCCACTCATCTTCAAAGTTGCTATATGGTTTAGAACTTTCTGGAGCAGAATCAACAACTACATTTTTTTCTTTTTTCCACTCACGGTATCCGTAGTATAAAACTACTAGTGCTGCGATACCGATTAATGCTGGGGAATGAGAAAGTGCAATGGACAAACCGATTAAACCAACAATACCCCAAGCTAACTTTCCAAAGAATGATTTAGCTCGCACAAATGATTTATAGCTCCAGTACACAACTCCTGCTCCAATTGCGAATCCTACAATACCAGCAAGACTACCAAGAGCAATTAAAGCCAAAATACCGGCCGCGATAAACGCTAGAAATTGTTTCATCTTGTGCTCGCCTCCCTTCGATTTGATACTCTTATCTTAACTATTTTTTCATTTTTCCATAACGAGCTTAAGAACCGTTTTCGCCTCAGACTTAAGACTGAGTTGAATTCAGCCTTTTGTAAAAACACAGGTGATTTACTCTTTTATCGCACATAAAAAGCCGTACAGAGAATGTTCTCTGTACGGCTTGGCTTCTGTTACTACTAATAAAATTCAATTTAATTATGCTATTTTATGATACTCTTTCTTTTCTCCTACTTTAGAAAACCTCGGGAAACCAATTAATATAGAAATGATTCCACATACTCCAACTAAAATTGGATAAAATGCATATGGCAACAATTCAATCGGAGATAACGCTGCAAATCCTGCCGCAGTTAACATTTGAGCACCATACGGGATTAACCCTTGCACACAACATGAGAAAAGATCTAATACACTCGCTGATTTACGGGGATCAATTTCATATTGATCCGCAATATTTTTCGCAAGTGGACCTGTAAAAATGATCGAAATTGTATTGTTTGCTGTACACATATTCGTCATGCTCACTAATCCGGCAATACCAAACTCCGCTCCCTTTTTCGAACGAATATTACGCGTTAAAAGATTCATTAAATATTGAATACCGCCATTATATTGGATCAATTCAACCATACCACCAATTAAAATAGCAAGTAGCACCAACTCCATCATACCGCCCATTCCAGTCGTTACACTTTTAAAGAAACTCTCTAACGTATAACTTCCATCTATAAGACCGATTACACCAGATAATACAGTTCCACCAGTTAATACAATGAGTACATTCCAACCAAGCAGTGCTGTAATAAGTACTCCTGCATACGGTAAAATCTTTATCCAATCGAATGTATGGGCTTTAATTTCTGTGTCACTTCCTATAGTAAGTATTACTAATAGTACAATTGTAATAATAGCCGCTGGTAATACAATTAAAAAGTTCGTTTTAAATTTATCTTTCATTTCCGTTCCTTGTGAACGAACCGCTGCAATTGTTGTGTCAGAAATAAACGATAGATTATCACCAAACATCGCTCCGCCAACAACCGTCGCCATTGTTAATGCAATTGAGATATCAGTTTGCCCACTAATACCTACAGCAATCGGTGCTAACGCCGCAATTGTTCCCATTGAAGTTCCCATCGCTAATGAAATAAACGCCCCGATAATAAAAATCCCAGCAACGATAAATCCTTGCGGCAAAATAGATAACGCTAAGTTAACAGTTGAATCGACTCCGCCCATCCCTTTTGCTGTTTCAGAGAACGCCCCTGCGAGTACAAAAATCAGAACCATAATCATAATATCAGGGTTTCCTGCCCCTTTAGCAAATCGTTCTACTTTCACATTAAAGCTTTCTTTACGATTCATCGCTAAAGCGATTCCTACAGCAATTGAAATCGCTACAAGTATCGGCAATTTATAGAAATCACCTGTAATAATTCCAGAACCAATAAATAGTGCCAAAAATATTCCAAGCGGTAATAAAGCTAAACCATTTCCTCTCGTTTCTTTCAAAGTACCATCTCTCCCTAGTTTCAACCTTTTTTCTAATGAATAACAAAAGACCTCTTCCAACGAGAAGAGGTCTTATACATCTATAAGAAACACTCTTCTCATCTTTCAAGCACATGCTTGCTGGATTTGGCACAGCACTCTGAAATCGAGTCCGCTGCCGAGGCATCGTAGGGCCAGTCCCTCCGCCTCTCTTTATAAGAAGGTTTCGTATTTATTTTTTAATAATAATTTCTTCCCTAACTTTACTTGCTTACAAAAAAAAAGTCAATTATTTTTTGTATAGATTTTTTTGGTAATTATACAAAAACACGAATACAGCAATCATTTCAACTTTTCAATTTCTTTCTCTAAAATTGAAATCCAATAAAATTCTCTCTTTTTTATTGCCGCTATTATCCATTTTGTTGTATGCCAAGCTAATTCATATTCTTCCTTTGTAACATCACCCATCTTATATGCATCCTCTAACTCATCTTCATCCAATATATATATTTCACCGTTTGGTAACACTACTACATCTAAATATAAATCATCAAAATAAGGTAAACCTCGTTCGTCTATTTCATATTGTTTCGTTACGTCAATATAATATTGCACTAATTTTTTTCTATCATCTAGCATAGCTGTTATCGCAAAGTTCTTCCCCGTTATAAAATATTGCATCCATGTATACCCATCATCTGCAATACAAAGTTCTTTACCATTGTATTCTTTATAACTAGGCTCTCTCACTTTTTTTATATCCAATACCCCTAACATACCTGCTTCAACTTGCTTGACTATATAATTCTTCTCTATTAGTCGCTTCCACGAAGAACCGTCACCATATTTACGTTTCATTACGTCCGCTCCTCTTCTATATATAGAAAAGCCCCCACATATTATGTGAGAGCTTGTTCATATTATAATTAAGCCGCTTGACCCTTTTCAGATATCTCTTTTAAATAAGCTTGTCCTTTTTCAGCGTCATATTGACCTTCCCACTTAGACATAACTACAGCTGCTAAAGAGTTACCTACAACGTTAACCGCTGTACGAGCCATATCTAAAATACGGTCAATACCAGCGATGAATGCTAAACCTTCAGCTGGGATACCTACTGTACCAAGTGTCGCTAATAGTACAACGAATGATACGCCCGGTACACCCGCGATACCTTTTGATGTAACCATTAATACAAGTAATAATGTAATCTGTTCCGTAATGGACAAATCAATACCGTACATTTGCGCTAAGAAAATTGCTGCAATTGCTTGATATAAAGTTGATCCATCTAAGTTAAATGAATAACCTGTCGGAATAACGAAAGATGTAATTGCTTTCGGGCAACCGAATTTTTCCATTTTCTCCATGATTTTCGGTAAAACTGTTTCTGAACTTGCTGTAGAATACGCTAAGATCAGCTCGTCTTTTAAAATCTTAAAGAATTGGAAAATGTTAATTCCAAATATTTTCGCTGTAAGTCCTAACACGACCACAACGAAGAAGATCATTGCTCCGTATACTACAATGAGTAATTTCCCTAATGGAATTAATGAAGAAAGGCCAAATGTAGAAACTGTAACACCAATTAATGCGAATACACCAAATGGTGCAAATTTCATAACTTGGTTCGTAACGTAAAACATGGCGTCTGCTACACCTTGGAAAAATTGCAGAACTGGTTTACCACGCTCACCAATCGCTGCTACACCTAAACCAAATAGTACAGAGAAGAAGATAATAGCAAGCATATCACCTTCAGCTAATGATTTCATAATGTTCGTAGGAACAATATTTACAAATGTATCCGCAAACGAATGACTTTGTACTTGCTCTGTTGTTTCTGCATATTTAGAAATATCCGTTTTTGTTAATTTATCCATATCGACGCCGGTTCCTGGCTGGAAAATATTCGCTACCAATAGACCAACAACAATCGCAATCGTTGTAATAATCTCGAAGTAAAGAATTGTTTTTCCGCCTAATCGACCTAACTTTTTAATATCACCAACACCAGCAACCCCAACAACAATACTTGCTACAACAATCGGTACAACGATCATTTTAATTAATCGGATGAAAATATCACCAATTGGTTGTAAGTACTTCGCAACTGCTGGATTGTCAAAGAAAATCGCACCAACTGCAATACCAAGCACAAGTCCTATTAAAATTTGCCATGCAAGTCCTATTCTTTTCATACTTGTTGTAACCCCCCTCGATGTGTCACTCTATCTATCTCTCATTCTATCTATATCTATAAAACTAAGAAATTAAGAGTATTACATATTATTCGACAATTCACTACATTTTGTCCCTGTTAAAAATCATAAATCAAAAATTAAAATCTGACAACAAAATAACTTTGCCCGAACGCAAATAATTTTCTTGACAAAAACAAACCTCATGTCAGAAAACCTCACATGAGATCGATTCCTCACTAGTGATTTATAGGTTTTTAAAGTGATGTTTCCCCCTCCAAAAACTCCATCATTTTCCATGTTTTTCTAAAAAAACAAATAGAAATCTACACCTTTTTTATACATTCAAGCATTTTAATTTTATGACGAACAATACGAAAAAATACTAAATTCCGACAAAACTTAGCAATTTTATAAAATTTTCTTTACATTATGATTACAACGATAGACACCCTTCTTCTTATGATATATAACATTCATAGGGAAAGGAGCCAGACAACAATGAAAAAGAGATTTGCAGCATTTAGTGTTTTAGCAGCAGGAACGATTTTTGTTTCTCCATTACTTTCACCTGTATACGCTGAAACAAATCAAGATAAATTATCTAATATACAATCAGAATTAGATGGCAAACAAAATGACTTACAAAATAAATCAGCTGAGAAAGAACAAATAGAAAAAGAAATTCAAGAATTACAAAAGAAAATCGACGAATTAACTACTTCTATTAATAAAAACGAAGCTGAATTAAATGATACCAAAAAAGAAATTACCAAAACACAACAAGTAATTGCTGACAAAAAGAAACATATAGAGCAATTACAAACAAACATAGATACGCGTCAGGAAATTATTAAACAACGGTTACAATCTATGCAAGAAAAACCTCGTACAAATATGATTACAGAGGTATTAACAACTTCTACAAACATTGCTGATCTTGTTGATAATATGTACTCCGTAAGTTTAATATTAAACAACGATACAGATATTGTGAAAAAACAAACAACTGATCAAGATGCTGTAACGACAGAAAAAGAAGCTGTTGAGAAAAAAGAGCAACAACTGAAAGAATCTGAGCAAAAATTAGTACAAAAACAGCAAGAATTACAAAATAACCAACAGCAGCAACAAACTTTTATTAGCGATCTACATACAAAAGTAGCAAAAGTAGATTCAGAGATTGAAGGATTAGAAGAGTCAAAAGGTATTTTAGAAAATCAGCGTCAAGCTGTTCAAAAAGCAATTGAAGAAGAAAAACGTGCAGAAGATGCTCGGAAAGCTGAAGCAGCTCGTAAGGCAGAAGAAGCACGCAAACAAGCTGCTACACCTGCTCAAGCTGCTCCAACACCACACGATACGAATATAGGTGGATTTATTAAACCAGCAGCCGGATCGAAAACTTCAGGATTTGGTACACGTTCTTTAGATAACCATAAAGGAATCGATATTGCTGCGTCAGGAACGGTTCCCATTATCGCCGCTGCAGATGGCGTTGTTATTCGCTCAGAATTATCATCTAGTTACGGAAACGTTGTGTATTTATCACACCGTATAAATGGAAAAACATATACGACAGTATATGCTCATATGAATAGCCGTTCTGTATCGAATGGACAAACTGTAAAACAAGGCGATCAACTTGGATTTATGGGGAATACTGGTCAGTCTTATGGACAACATTTACACTTCGAGCTTCACCTTGGTGAATGGAATGTCGGTAAGACAAACGCTGTCGATCCATCTCCTTATATTGGATTATAAAAAAACTCGGTGCATACCGAGTTTTTTACTGCCATTTCACACTTTGTAGGCATTTTACATAAACTATAACTAAATGCCTATATTTTGCGGGGTGATAAATATGAATACACAATTACAAGAAGAAATAGAAGAAGCTAGAGAAACATACATCGGCCGGTTATTCACATTCGGTGGCTCAGCGTTATTTTTAATTGGATCATTTATCGCAGTTGTCACAGCTTATAAAGCATATAATCGCTTATTAAATACTTCTACAACATAATAAAAAGACGGAGATTTCTCCGTCTTTTTATTATGCAAACATTTTAAATACGCCTATCGCATTTAAAAATACGATAATTACAGTTATCGGAATAACATAACGAAGTAAGAAGAACCAAATGTTAAATAATGTTTTCCCTTTCGTTTCCGTAACTTCTAATTCTTTCATTAATAGCTCTTTACTCATTTTATTTGGTACAAATAGCGAAATAGCTAGTACTCCTAACGGCATTAATACATTACTTACCGAAAAATCGACGAAATCAAAGAATGTCTTACCAAATATTTTCACATCACTCATAATTCCAAACGATAACGCTGATGGAATTCCAACTGCAAAAATAAGAATACCAATTAATAACGAAGCTGACGGACGCTTCTTCTCATTATCTTTCGCAACAGATGCTACTACAATTTCAAGCATTGAAATCGCAGATGTTAAAGTCGCAAAGAAAAATAACACTAAAAACATAATGAAGAAAAATTGTCCAAATGGAATTTTCGCAAAGACAGCAGGAAGAATGATAAACAGTAGCCCTGGTCCTTCTGTCGGTTTAACTCCTAATGCGAAAATCGCTGGGAAAATCGCTAATCCTGCAAGTACTGTAATAAACACAGTTAAACTTACAATAGATGTTGCTGATTTCGCTAAATGCTCTTCTTTCTTTAAATACGAACTATACGTTACCATTACCGAGGCACCTACCGTTAGTGAGAAGAAGGATTGTCCCATCGCATATAAAATCGTATCTGCTGTAAGCTTTGAAAAATCTGGTTTTAAGAAGAACTCTACCCCAGCCATAGCACCATCAAGTGTTAAAGCACGAATAATGATAGCAATAAATAAAATGAATAATAGCGGCATCATATACTTACTTGCTTTTTCTATTCCTTTTTCCACACCTTTACTAACAACAAAAATGGTACAAAGCATAAAGATGAATTGCGCTCCAATCGCATTTACTGGATTTGAAATTGTTTCAGCAAACAATTGTCCATAATCGACTACTCCGTTCCAGAAACTACCTGTGACACTATAGTATAAATAAAGTAAAATCCATCCACCTACAACACTATAAAAAGATAGTACACTAAAACAAGTAACAACCCCCATACGACCAATCCAAGGATATAACTTGCTATTTGGTACTAATACTTTATAAGCTGTAACCGCCTCTTTTTGGGTACTACGTCCGATAACAAATTCAGCTATAAGAAGAGGCATACCAATAAATACAGTTAATAGTAAGAATACAAGGAAGAATGCGCCTCCCCCGCCATTACCTGCAACATATGGAAACTTCCATATTGCCCCAAGACCTACTGCGGCTCCCGCTGCTGCGAGTACAAAGCCTATTTTCGACGTCCATTGCTGTGTTTCTTTCATTATAATTTCTCCTTTTCTGAATATTTAAACTTTTACTAATTATACACTTTCATTTCATACTCGCACACCTCCTTTAGAAAATAAAAAAGTCCCCTACACGCAAATATGCATGTAGAGGACGATATATGTAATATAAATACCGTGGTACCACCTCAATTGGATCAATAAATCCCACTTGTTCAAGTACAGGAAAAATCCGATACTCTATCCTTTTAACGGCGGAACCCGGGTTGCCTACTATTCTGTTCAGCATACCTCTCGCAAGCCCATTCTGTATATTTTATCGTACCGGGCTCACACCTTACCCCAGCTCTCTGAACGCCTCAAATATACGTACTCTTCTTGCTCATCGATTTCATCTATTGAAGTTACTTGTGATTATAAATTATATTTTTATACTTGTAAAGTACAATTTACTTACTATCCTATATGAACTTTTTTCTCTAATTCCTGTAAAAAGAGTTCTCTTTTTAGTTCATCTTGAACATATATCGATTTTAACACTTCTTGTAATGCTATATTTTTCTGCCGTTTCTCTAGTTGTAATTCTTTCACTTTCATTCTTACTTCATATAAAAAATCAAGATACGATTCATACGTCTCGTCATATTTATTTGCGATATCATCACGAATTTTTTTCGCAAGCTTCGGACTTGCTCCTCCAGTAGAAACAGCTACATTAAGTAGTCCACGATGAATTGCCGCCGGAAAATGAACATTTCCACTTTCCGGATTCGTAATAACATTTACCAATTGATTTACCGAGGCATCTTCAGCAATTTGTTCATTTAGTACCGAATCGCTAGTCGCTGCAACTACTAAAAAAGCATCTTTGATATCACTTTTTTCATACTCTCTTTGATACCAACGAATTTGCTTTTCTTCTACAAGTTTCACTAAATTCGCATCTAATTCTGTACTTACCACAACTATATCCGCACCTTGTTTTAGTAAAAGAATAATTTTAAACCCTGCTACTTTTCCTCCACCAATGACAACAACACGTTTCTTATCAACTCGCACTGTAAGTGGATACATATTGATCTCCCTTCAATATTCCCTCTGTTTTCTGAATTAACATCTCTCGAAACGCTGCATTCTTTCCTAAATATGGACTTATTTTTATCTCTTCCGACTCATATTGACGCACTTCTTTCTCAACATGTTTCATGAGTAAGCCTGTAAATAATAAGTAAGGTAACACAACTATATTCTCTTCTTTTCGTTCTACAACTTCTTTTAACTTTACCTCAAACTTCGGCTCCGCTGCCGCTAAATAACAAACTTCCACTTTTTTAATTTTCTTTTCTCTTTGAAATAAAGAAGAAATCCACTTTATGTCTCGTAAAGTTTCCGGGTCACTACTCCCTCTTGCAACAAGCAAAAGTGTAACATCCTCTTCATAATCTTTAATGTCACTTCCATTATATACAGCCTTTACAAGTACTTCTGATACACCAAATGGGTTACCGTACACTACCTTGACATTCGGATATTGCTCATTTAACTTTTGTAATTCAAGCGGAATATCTTTCTTTACATGTCCTGCCGCTAATAAAAAAACAGGAATAGCGATAACCTCTGTCGCACCACGCTTCACACATGTACGAAATCCTTCTTCAATAGAAGGACTCGCTAGCTCTAAAAAACAAATTTCTTGAATCGTTGCCCCTATACGGCTCATACATGACGTAATAAATTGGATTGCTTCTTCTTTCGCTGCCCTCAAACGACTTCCGTGACATATATATAAAACAGCCTTCATTTTACAGCACTCCGCTTACTGGATAGGCATTTTCCGTTTGTTTCTCAAACCAATGGATTTTTTCTCTAAAACGGACAACTTCTCCAATTACAATCATGCTCGGATTTTGAATTTGTTCTCTTTTCGCAACATCTACAATTGTCCCTAATGTCCCGACAACTGTGCGTTGCATAGACGTCGTTCCTCGCTCAATAATAGCAGCGGGTGTACTTTTATCTTTTCCATGCTTCATAAGTTGTTCACTTATGTAGGGTAAATTACTAACCCCCATATATATAGCTAAAGTCTCTACACCTTTCGCTAAATTCTCCCACTTCACTTCCTCTTCAGCATCTTCTTTCCTATGCCCTGTCACAATAGCAAAACTCGCACTTGCCTCACGGTGCGTTACTGGAATTCCAGCATAAGCAGGTGCAGCTATTCCAGCCGAAATACCTGGGACGATTTCAAATGGTACACCTTGCTTTGCTAGCGCTTCAGCTTCTTCTCCACCTCTTCCAAATACAAATGGATCTCCGCCCTTAAGCCTTGTTACAACTTTTCCTTTTTTCGCATATTTAACAAGAAATGTGTTAATCGTATCTTGCTTCATCGTGTGATAATTCGGGAGCTTCCCGCAATAAATTAAATCCGCTTCAGGCTTTGCGTACGAGAGCAACTCTTTATTCACGAGACGGTCGTATAAAATAACATCCGCTTTCTCAATACATTTCAATCCTTTAACAGTGATTAACTCTGGATCACCAGGACCCGCTCCAACGATATATACTTTTCCCATCATCTCGCCTCATTTCTACTATTAAAGTGAAACTTCCATCCTTATAGTATGAATGGAAGTTTACATTACTTCATATTTCAATGTTCCTTACTCATGAATAACAAAGGCCGCACCTTTTCGAATCTTCTTTTTTTCAAACAAGGAAATCTCTTTTACTTCTGGCAACGGTAAAAAATGTTTTTCGAGCTCAATCTCCGCAAGCTTAAACGCCTGTTCTTCACTTTGAGCAACGACAACAATTGGAACAATAGTATTTGCTAATGCCGCTTCAAATCGATATAAATCCATACTATCCCTCCTAAGACGCTATAACTTCATCTAACACGTTATTCAACACTATTTGCAGTGTATCTACACCGATACGTTCAACAAAATCAAAAAACGTTTCAGCTGGTAACTTATTCTCTTTGAAATAGTTTATAAATGATGCGAGCACATCTGGTAAATCTTCACCATCTATTTTCCCTTTCAACTTTTGATTGTACGCTCCTCCATCCAGTAATGTGCCACCTACATATATTTCAAAAGCCTCAACAATTCCTTTTTCCTTCGTTTTCATCTTCACCCCTTGTAATCCAATGTCAGCAATTTGACGTTGACCACATGAATTCGGGCACCCTACCATATGAATTCGAACTGGAACATCGAGTGCAATTTGTGTATCTAAGTATTCTGCAATCTTTCGTAATCTTTCTTTCGTTTCTACTAGTGCAAGATTACAATATTCAATACCAGTACATGAAACCGCATGACCAATAAATGATTTCGGACTTGCAGATATCGCTTCAAACAACGGTTCACTAATTAACCCTGCTACGTTTTCTGGCGGAACATTCGGAATAATGAAGTTTTGTGAGTTACAAGTACGAATTTGCCCGTTTCCATATTGCTTTGCAATTCTAGCAATCTCAAACATTTCTTCTGCATGTAAACGCCCTACCGGTACATTAAAACCTACATATTTTAATCCTTCTTGTTTTTGATCTTGGACGCCATAAAAGTATCCTGCATTCCATCCTTTGAGTGCACTTTCTCCTTTACTTTGTAAAGGTCCTGTATACTCTAGTAGTTTCTCTTTAAATTTCTCAGCGCCCCAGTCAGCAACAAGAAATTTCAAACGTGCTAAGTGGCGTTTTTCACGATATCCAAAATCACGGAATATAGTAGCAATTGCAATCGATACTGCCTTCACTTCTTCTGGTAAAACGAATACATCTAATTCTTCCGCTAAGTACGGACGAGCTGATAAGCCTCCGCCTACTTTTATATGAAAACCAACTTTTTTCTCACCATCTATTTCTTTCGTAGCAGGTGTAAATGCAACACAGTTAATCTCTGCATTTGCAGAATTGTAAATGTTAGAACTAATGGACATTTTAAATTTACGTGGTAAGTTAGAAAACTCTTCATTATGTTGAAAGTAGTCATATACCTCTTTCACAATATGCGTTGTATCAAACAGTTCATTTGCATCAATTCCAGCAAGCGGATTCCCTGTAATATTACGTGTAATATCACCACACGCCCCTGCTGAAGATAATCCAACCCTCGCTAATCTTTTAAAAATATCTGGAATTTGCCCAATTTCTAACCAATGAAACTGAATCGCCTGCCTTGTCGTAATATCGATTACATCACGTCCATAGTCCTCAGCGATAGAAGCAAGAACTTCTGCCTGTGCATTTGTAATAATCCCAGAAGGAATATTAACACGCATCATAAAATATCCAGCTTCTTTCGGACGTTGTAAATACAATCCCGCCCACTTAAAGGAATCCCACTCCTCTTTCGGAATAGATTCAAATCCATTCTCCGCATAGTAAGGAATATCATTAAAAATTTCTAATCCATCTTTTTGTAATTTATTTTTCTCAGTCTGATTTAATTTTTCATTGTTAGCCCATACTTTTTCATAACTCATTTTTAAATCCCCCTATATAAAACTACGCTCTTGTAGGTACTTCACGATTTGTTCTGCACATTCTTCAATAGAATACTTGTGCGTTTCTACAATTAATTCTGCTTGTTTCGGCTCTTCATACGGTGAATCAACACCAGTAAATTCTTTAATATCACCTTGCCTTGCTTTTTTGTATAGCCCTTTTGGATCACGTTTTTCACACTCTTCAATTGGACATTTCACAAACACTTCTATAAATTCATCTGCAGCTAATAGATCTCTAACTTGTTTTCGATCTACTCGAAATGGCGAAATGAACGCCGTAAGGACAACAGTTCCTTGATCTACAAATAGCTTCGACACTTCGCCAATACGCCTTATATTTTCCATGCGATCACTTTCTGAAAAACCTAAGTCTTTATTTAAACCGTGGCGAATGTTATCCCCATCTAATACATAGTTTCCGATATTCTTTTCAAATAGTTTCCGAGCGACCACATTCGCTACGGTAGATTTACCTGAAGCCGATAAACCAGTAAACCAAACTACAAAACTATGATGCCCATTCTTCACTCTTCTCTCATCTTTTGAAATAGAAGCTGTATGCCAAGTAATATTCGTATCCATCTCATTCTCTCCCTATTCTGTTACTACTTCTTTTATTAACCCTTTAATTAACACATCTACTACTTCTTTACGACTAAATGTACTTGGCGGAATCTCACCATTTCTTAACATCTCTCTTACTTTCGTACCCGATAAAATGACATGATCCTCTTTTCCGTGCGGACATGTTTTCGTTGAAGCCATAGCTTCACATTTCGTGCAGTAAAAACTATGTTCAAAGAATAGCGGTGTAATCCCTAACTCTTCTACTGTAAAATTCGTAAAGATGTCTTGTGCTTCATACGTTCCGTAATAGTCTCCTACCCCAGCATGATCACGTCCTACAATAAAATGTGTACAACCGAAATTTTTTCTTACTAGCGCATGAAATATCGCTTCACGTGGCCCGGCATAGCGCATTGCTGCGGGAAATACCCCTAAAAAAACGCGATTTGCCGGATAATAATTTTGCAGTAATACTTCATAACTTTCCATCCTTACATCAGCTGGAATATCATCTGATTTCGTTTCGCCAACGAGCGGATTTAAAAAGAGACCATCTACAATTTCAAGAGCCGACTTTTGAATGTATTCATGAGCTCGATGCACTGGGTTTCTTGTTTGGAATCCCACTACTGTTTTCCAGCCACGTTTTTTAAATTCTTCCCTCGTTTCAATTGGATCTAAGTGATAAGACGGAAATTGATTATTTTCAAGGCGCTTTATAAGAGTAATAGCCCCTCCAACGTAAACGTTCGGTCGCTCATATAATTTTTTCACTCCTGGATGAGCCTCATCCGTCGTTTTGTATACGAGTAACGCTTCTTTTTCTTTATCCGGTACAAAAATATCTTCGATTTGAATGACACCATATATATTTCCATCGTTAACAAGCTTTACTTCCTCTCCAACTTCCAGCCTCTCTGCTACATCTTCTGTTATCGGCAATGTAATTGGTATACTCCATATGCTCCCATTTGCTAAACGAAGGGTTTCTACGACCGAATCATAATCATTCTTTCCTAAAAACCCTGTAAGTGGGCTATATCCACCTGTCGCTAACAGCTCTAAATCACTTAACGCAATTTTGTCTAATTTAATTTCTTTTTCAATTTGTGATACGTCGTATGTCTCATCTATACGGTTTACTAATTCGTTTCTTGTACTCATTTTCTATATCCTCTCTTAGCTTTATTTTTCAATTTATCTTATTGATAATGAAGACCACATTCTGTTTTCACTTTGCCAGCCCATCTACCATCTCTTGAATCGCCACCATCTACAGGTAACGTACACTTCTCACACCCAATACTTGGATACCCAACATCATGCAGTGGATTATATGGCAAACTGTGTTTGTATACATATCGCCAAACTTCTTTCCAAGTCCAATGAATGAGCGGACAAATTTTAATAGATTGAAAACGATGATCTTGATTTATAAAGTTTGTATGTTTGCGAGTTTCTGATTGTTCCCTTCTTAATCCTGATATCCAAGCTTTTTCATGTGCTAGTGATTTTTCTAACGGTAAAATTTTTCTAATCTTACAGCAAAGGTTCGGATTACTTTCCCACAATTTTTCTCCATGAAGCTTCGCCTGTTCTTCAAGTGTA
Source organism: Bacillus cereus group sp. BfR-BA-01383 (assembly GCF_022663495.1). Taxonomy (NCBI): domain Bacteria; kingdom Bacillati; phylum Bacillota; class Bacilli; order Caryophanales; family Bacillaceae; genus Bacillus; species Bacillus cereus group sp. BfR-BA-01383. The sequence goes on along the minus strand of NZ_JAKUFP010000012.1, from coordinate 28,605 downwards.
ATTTCTGGCTGTTTTTCTATAATATTTAATGAAGGAAATCGTTCCTTCACCTTTTGAATTAATTCATACGTTTCTTGAAAATGAACATTTGTATCCAAAAATACAACTTTAGCAGATGGATTTACTTGGTTTATAAGATGTAGTAACACCATACCCTCCACTCCAAAGCTACATGCGTATACGATTTCACCTTTATATTCTTTATAAGCCCAACTTAATACTGATAACGCGCCTTTCGTTTCATCTTCTTCTGAAAATGAAACGCTATTTTCTTCCCACGTTTCATACGTCAACATGTTTTTTCCCCCTGTAAAAGCAAAAAGACGGTTTTAATCTAATAAAATAGATTAAAACCGCCTCTAGTTTTTCTAGTCAGCGCTTTTTACTTTAAACGTACTTTTTCACTTTTCTCTAATTGAATTACTTTTCCATCTTGCACAACAATTGTAATTGAACCATATTTCATATCAGCAAGCATCGCTTGAATCTTCTCAGACACTTCATCAAAATGCTCCCGTACGCTCACGCGAACAGCCCCCCTTTTATTCATAAAAAAAATCTTTCCCATTTCGAAAAGACTGTTCGGTAATATATTTTACCTTATCTTTCAAAATGGATTCCATTTTGCTGGATTTAGCACCTTGCTTTCTATAAGCAGGTTGCCGAGCTTCGTCGGGCCAGTTCCCTCCGCTTCTCTTGATAAGCTTTGTATTTGTATTTTATCACAATTCAGATTTTTTTCAATCCTAGTTTTCCGATATATTTAATTATTTTTCTTTTTTAAAAGGAGTTGCCTTTACTAGACAACTCCTTCTTTCTCATTCACACCAGCTCTTTAATACGTATGCGATCGTTCCCGATAATATTTTCATATGTTTCACGCTCTACAACAATTTGTGATGTCCCACCTTTTGCAAAGACGACAGCTGGTCTCCGAATACGATTATAATTATTCGCCATTGAATACCCATATGCCCCCGTGCAAGAAATTGCTAGTAAATCAGAAGAAGCGACTTTCGGTAGATGAATATCCCAAATCAGCATATCTCCACTCTCACAGCATTTCCCAGCAACCGAAACGAGTTCCTCATTCGCATCATTCCCTCGATTCGCTAACATTGCTTCATAACGAGCGTTATATAAGGCAGGTCTTAAATTATCCGTCATTCCACCATCTACTGAAACATATTTTCTTATGCCAGGAATATCTTTCACCGCTCCGACTGTATAAAGTGTCGTTCCAGCATCACCTACAATACTACGTCCTGGTTCAACCCATATTTCTGGCAATGGATAGTTACATACTGTAAATTGTTCTCTCACTGCACTTGTTACAGCTCGCACATATGTCTCAAGTGTTAATGGCGTATCCGAATCTGTGTAGCGTATTCCGAATCCTCCGCCCACATTCAACACTTTTACTACATAATTTGTTTGCTCTCTCACTTCTTCTAAAAATTGGCGAAGAACTTCAATTGCTCGAACAAATCCAGCCGTTTCAAATATTTGTGATCCGATGTGCGAGTGAATTCCTAGCACATTATAATTTGATTTTTGCAAAGCAAGCTCAATTGCTTGCATCGCTTGACCATTTGAAACACCAAATCCAAATTTCGAATCCTCTTGACCTGTTGTTATATATTCGTGTGTATGTGCCTCTACTCCTGGCGTTACACGGATTAGTATGTTCACAAATTTTCCATGTTGCACTGCTAAGTCATGCAAAATTTCTAATTCTAAGAAATTATCTACTACAAAACAACCAATATTCGCCTGAAGAGCCATAATCATTTCTTCTTCTGTTTTATTATTTCCGTGAAAATGAATGCGCGATGCCGGAAATCCTGCTTGAAGCGCAGTATATAATTCTCCTCCAGAAACAACATCTAAAGACATATTTTCTTCACGAGCTACTCGGCACATCTCCATGCACAAGAACGCCTTGCTAGCATATGCTACTTGATAAGAGAAACCACTTTCTTTAAAAGCACGATGAAACGCACGACATTTCCTACGAATAGACTCTTCATCGTACACATAAAGTGGTGTTCCGTATTGTTTTGCTAGCTGCGTCGTATCGCACCCTCCAATTTCTAAGTGTCCTTGCCCATTGATTCGGCTTGTGCCGTGTAAATACATTTGAATTCCTCCCTTATTTCCTCTAAAACTCATAACCCCAATCTTCTATTCATTGCAGCACGCTTTTAGATAGACAAAAAACGCGCGGAACAATGTTCACACGCGTTTCTTATTAGGAAAAATATATATTGAAAAAATAAACGAGTTGTTATCTTCTCAAAATAAGAAACCGCATCAACATCTCCAAATAGCTCTCCATAAAATAAATCTTATGACAGTACTACATTTATTCAATGTAGTCCCAATATATGAATAAGGTGGTCATTCTTATATTTCGGCAATAGTCCCTTTCAACCTATGATCACAGATTCCACTAAATCTCCCATAGTTTACTCTTTCCTATCGCGGCCTCTACCTTTGAGAGTAGATGAGGTAAGTCTATTTAATTTTCAAACATCTAATTGTTGCTATTAACAATACCAAAGGACCATTTTATTTGTCAAACAATTTTTTATATTGGTTTTTTACAGTTTAGTTTCGTATCATTTGGTAAGCGCTTTACAGATATTTTTGTAATAGTCCATTCTCCTTCTTCATTGTTAAATGTCATACTTATCTTCTCAAACGGAGGAAGTACTTTACCACCTATTCCTGATTCATATTTCGTTATTTCAATTACTGCTTGAAATAAATATGTACCGCTATAAAGTTTTTTTAAACTAATAATTTTAGAACAATCAAACGGTTTTAATTTTCCATATTGTTTCTCAATCGCTTCATTTATTTTTGGAAATAACACAGAATAAAGAGCATCTTCCATGAGCGGTGCATCATATTGTGCTACTGATACACTCGGTGAAACAAAAAGCACAAAACTAATGCATACTATAAGATATAATAATTTTCGCATCATAACCTCCGTACCATTACGCGATACTTTCTATGTTTAACGAATGATAATAATCGCACATAGAAATTCCATTTTATTGTCTCCCACTTCGCTTTTTCTACTCAATTGTTGCAAAAAAAGCCCACAACCCGCTTTTATTTTCGTATAATGATACTCATAGTATAATAATCATAATAATAAAGGACTGTTCGTATATATAAAGTGAGGACCTATTCAAAGGGGTTCACAAGAACTGTCATGCTTTTAGGAGAGGAGTATATTATGCTACAACATCTGTTTCCAAAATTACGATTTGCACTCGTTGCAGTCGTTTTATTATGGATTAAAACATATATTGTGTACAAGCTAGCATTCGATATTAGAATTGATAACTTCTTTGAAGAATTTATGCTTTTTATTAATCCACTAGCTTCGTTACTTTTATTTTTCGGTTTAGCCTTACTTGCATCTAAGCACCGAAACCGGATTATTATTGGAATTAGTTTTGTTCTGTCATTTATTTTATTTGGAAATGCAATGTTTTACGGGTTTTATGATGATTTCGTTACGTTCCCCGTTTTATTCCAAACAAATAATATGGCTGATTTAGGAACGAGTATTAAAGAACTCTTTACGTATAAAACATTACTTTTATTTGCGGATGCAATTATTTTAATATTTATATCACGTAAATTCCCGGCATTTTGTGACAAAACACCACTTTCACGATCTGAGAAGCGCACCTTCTTTAGTGGTGTAACAGCGTTATTAGCACTACAAATTGTTGTTTCAGTTATTTATAAGCCACAAATGTTCTCACGTTCTTTCGATCGTCAAACTGTCGTGAAAAATTTAGGTTTATACACATATCATCTATTTGATATTACACTTCAATCTAAATCTTCAGCTGAACGTGTATTTGCAAGTGGGGACGGATTCTCTGAAATTAAAAACTATACTGACGCAAAAAATAAGCAAGTTGATAAAAACTTATTTGGAGCTGCAAAAGGAAAAAATGTAATTTTAATTTCAATGGAATCTACACAAAATTTTGTTATTAATAAAAAAATAAATGGGAAAGAAATCACTCCGTTTTTAAACGAATTTATTAAAGATAGTTTTTATTTCGATAACTTCTATCATCAAACTGGACAAGGTAAAACTTCTGATGCTGAATTTATCGTGGAAAACTCACTTTATCCGTTAGATCGTGGTTCTGTGTTCTTTACTCATGCAACAAATGAATATACAGCCACACCAGAACAATTAAAGAAATACGGATATTCTTCTGCTATCTTCCATTCAAACGATAAAGCGTTTTGGAATCGTGATGTAATGTATCCTGCGCTTGGATATGATCGTTACTTTAATTTAAGTGACTACGTAGGCACAGAACAAATGTCTGTCGGTTGGGGATTAAAAGATAAAGAGTTCTTTGAACAATCTATTCCAAAGTTAAAATCTTTACCACAACCGTTCTATACAAAATTTATTACTTTAACAAACCATTTTCCGTTTCTTCTAAATCCAGAAGATCAATATGTTGATGAGTTTAATTCGGAAAGTGATGTTGTAAACCGCTACTTCCCAACAGTTCGTTACACGGATGAAGCTCTTAAATCATTTATTAATCAATTAAAGGCAGAAGGACTGTACGACAATTCTGTTATTGTCATTTATGGTGATCATTACGGCATTTCCGAAAACCATAACGCAGCTATGGCTCAGTTCCTTGGGAAAGACGCTATTACACCGTTTGATGCTATGCAATTACAACGCGTCCCTCTCATTATTCATGTACCTGGTCAAGAAGGAAAAGTTATCTCTAAAGTATCAGGACAAATTGATATTAAACCAACGCTGCTTCATTTACTTGGTATTAAAACGAATCAATCAGTTGAATTTGGAACTGACTTATTTATAAAAGAAAAAGATCCACTTATGGTAATGCGCGATGGTAGTTTTGTTTCGGAAAATTATGTTTATACAAAAAATATGTGCTATAAAAGAAGTACGGGCGAAGAAACTGATTTAACACTTTGTCAGCCATATATTGAAAAAGCAAAAACAGAATTAAAATTCTCTGACAAACTAATTTATGGAGATTTATTACGATTCGATCCTAACAATCGATATAAAACTGGAACGATGACAACGAAATTTGAATAGTGTAGGAAGCAACTTTAGAAAAGTTGCTTCCTTTTTTTACTTATCTTTCAAATTGTTCCTCTATGAAATCTTTCACAAATTGGGAATTTCTTTCGTATGAGGAATAAATTTATGGTATGATAAAATGAGTAAACTTTCATACACTAATTAAGAATTCATTAAAGAAAGCAAGGGATCAGATTTTGTATAGAGCAGCTATTCCAAACTTATTTACGCTCGGAAATTTATATAGCGGATTTTTATCAATCGGCTATGCATCTTTAGGATATTATAAATCAGCTGCTATTTTAGTACTTATCGGGATGATGTTAGATAGTCTTGATGGGCGTGTTGCTCGTTTATTACGCGTTGATTCACAAATGGGAAAAGAGCTTGATTCACTCGCAGATGTTGTAACATTTGGCGCAGCACCTGCTGTTTTAATGTATTACACATCTTTCTCCAACTACGGAATCATCGGACTATACATAGCGGGATTATTCCCCCTTTTCGGAGCATATCGTTTAGCACGATTTAATGTAACACCATCTTCTACTTCAATGAAGTATTTCACTGGAGTTCCGATTACTGCAGCAGGAGGGCTTGTCGCTTTCCTAACATTATTTTCAGATACCATTCCAAAAATCGTTCTTATTACAGTATTTGTAACGTTCGCATTTTTAATGGTGAGCCGCATTCGTATCCCAAGTTTAAAAGATGTACCGATTCCACGATATAGCATCATTATTACACTATTTTTAGTTGGAAGCATTATCACAATGTACCAAACAGGTTTTGGTAATTTTTCTGTTTTCTTATTCATTGCCATTCCACTATATATTTTGTATATGCTATCTCAATTTCTTAGACAAAGACCATCTAAAAAAGAAAATAAAGAAAAATAAAAAGAAACCTTCCGAAATTGGAAGGTTTCTTTTTATTTTGTAACTAATACTTTTTGATTTACAGGTGTTACTGGTTCTTCACCATTTAATACAGCTAAAATATTTCTTACAGCCATTTCAGCCATCGCATCACGAGTTTCAAATGTTGCATTTCCTACATGAGGAGCGAGCACAACATTCTTTAATCCCTTTAGCTCTTCTGTAATTTTCGGTTCAAATTCAAACACATCAAGAGCTGCGCCCTCAATTTCATTCGTTTTTAATGCATGAGCGAGTGCCGCTTCATTCATAATTGGTCCACGTGAAGCATTTACAATATATGCTGTTTTCTTCATCATTTTAAACTGTTCTTCATCGATCATATGATGTAATTTCGGATTATAAGCACAGTTAATTGTAATAAAATCTGCTGTTTGTAATAATTCTTCCAATGTCACATATGTTGCGCCCAGTTCACTTTCCGCTTCAGGCTTACGATTTGGTCCTGTATATAAAACATCCATTCCAAATGCTTTCGCACGCTTTGCAACTGCCTTCCCAATTTCTCCAAGGCCAATAATTCCAATTGTCTTACCGTGCACTTCGCGGCCCAAGAAAAATAATGGTGCCCATCCGTTAAATCCAGTTGTACGACATAATGTATCCCCTTCAGGAATTCTACGTGCCGCTGCTAAAAGAAGTGCAAATGTTAATTCTGCTGTCGCTTCAGTTGATACTTTCGGTGTATTCGATACTGCAATTCCTTTTTCTCCTGCATACGTGAAATCAATATTATCGTAACCAGCACCGTAGTTTGCAACAATCTTTAAATGAGGTGCTGCATCAATAACTTCTTTCGGCACCTTTGTAGAAAGTAAGCTTAACAATGCATCTTTATCTTTTACACGCTCTGTTAATTCATCTGAAGAAATTAACTCCTCTTTATCGTACATTTCTACATCATGATCCTTTAATAGTTCTAATCCGATTTCTGGAATTTTCCCTGCAACTAATATTTTCGCCACTACTAACACCTCTTCTATGCAAAATAAGATATCTCTTATATTTCATTGTAAGAAATCCACATATAAAAACCAAGGAATTTGATTATAGTTTTGAAAATCGTCATTTTTTCACATAAGAAAAGAGGAGATTCATCTCTCCTCTCTTCTTACGCTTTCTCTTGCGATTCTTTTCCAAGCTTCGCATCAATTGTTCCTTCTGCAACTGTATCGCTAATTTGTTCCTCGATAACTGAGTTAGCTGTTTGATTCGTTTCAGAAGTATAAGCTTGATCTGTCGCTTGTACGTTTTGTTTATTTTGTTGTTTCACCATTTTTCACCCTCCTTTTCATTCTTTCTTATTTTGAACAAAAAGGGTGGTTTTCATCAAAAAATCGTGTTTTATTTTGAAATTGTTACTTCTTCTTCAAGTTGTCTCATTACTCTTACTCGTTTAGAAAATGTTGCGATTTGAGTAATACCGTGAGTCCGTAATGTTTGCACATTTTCTTTTACGTATTTCCCTAGATCATTCGGATAATGAGCATCCGAAGAAATCGTAATTGGAACTCCATATTTAGCTAACACTTGTAAATATAGTGGACTTGGACACATTTCACGAACAGGATAGCGATAGTACAATCCTGCATTTACTTCTGTTGCGGTATTCGTTTCTACTAACGCACGCGCAATTTCTTTATAATAAGAAAGCTGTTCATTCTCATCCAACCGGTAATTAAATACTTTTATGTTATCAAGATGAGCTATAATATCAAATAACTCGGAGCGAACTGCACTCTCAACTGTTTTGAAAAAAGTATCATATAGCGCATGTAAGTCATGCTCCTCAAAATATTCTTTCGTATCTGGATTATCAAATCCCCAACCGTTTAAAAAATGAACAGAACCAATTACATAATCAAAGTTTCCTAATGCTAATAATTCTTTTAACTCATTTTCACCACCGATGAAATAATCCGCTTCAATTCCCAGTTTTAGTGTTATCCCCCGTTTACTCCATCGTTCTTTCGCCTCTTCAATTGCCTTTGTAAAATCATATAGTGAAACTACTCTTACTTGGTCTAACCATTCCTTCTGTAAACGACCAAGCTTTGAATCACTAATATCTACATATTTTTCATAATATCCTTTCGCCTCATGAAAACGATAGAAATGATCAACAATGCCAACTTCTTTTATACCTTTTCGCAACGCTTCTTCTAAATATAAATCGATCCATTTTGCTGTAAACGGCCCTTCCTTCACACGTCTTTGCAAACGCTCTTGTGTTTTCATAAGCCAATCGATAGAATGCCTTTCTTCTTGAAGCGGCTCATAACATTCCAGAGCCTCATTTATTTTAGCAAGCCACCCTATTGAATAAGGTCCTTCTTCTAAATGAAGGTGATAATCCACTTTCATATGTATTCCCCCTTATAATGTATCTATTTCTTTTCGATCTCCTACTCTCGAAAGCTTTCCATTTCTTTCTTTCACTTCTCGCATGACATCTTCCAGTGCAATATTTTTTTCAGCTAATAAAACAAAACAGTGATACAACACATCGACCATTTCTTTTACTAGTTCTTCTTTATCGTTATTTTTAGAAGCAATGATTACTTCAGTACACTCCTCACCAATTTTCTTTAAAATTTTATCTTCTCCTTTTGAAAATAAATAATTTGTATATGATTCAGGAAGTGGATTTTCCTTTCGTTCTTCAATTGTTTCATACAATAACTTAAAAACATTTTCCATATGTATCCCCCTATATAATTTTGTAGTGAAAACACGTTTTTTCTCCCGTATGGCAAGCAGGCCCAACTTGCTTTACGACAACAACGATTGAATCTTGATCACAGTCTAAATACAAGGATTGAACATATTGGACGTTTCCGGATGTTTCTCCCTTATTCCATAACGATTGTCTCGAACGGGAATAAAACCACGTTTTTTTCGTTTCTAGCGTCTTTTCATACGCTTCTTCATTCATATAAGCTAACATTAAAACTTCTTTCGTATCTTCCTCGATAACAACAGCTGGTATCAATCCTTTTGAAAAGTTAGGTTTCATAATCGCACCTCAACGTTTGCTTCTCTTAATTTCCTCTTTACATCCTGTACAGTCGCTTCACCATAGTGAAAGATTGATGCTGCTAATGCTGCGTCAACTGTTGTCTTTTGAAATACTTCTATAATATGATCCGCATGACCACATCCCCCTGATGCAATGACTGGGACGGAAACGCTTTTTGAAATTGCTTCTGTTAAACGAAGATCGTATCCATTTTTGGTTCCATCTGCATCCATACTCGTTAACAAAATTTCTCCTGCTCCGAGCTTAACAACGCGCTTCGCCCATACAATTGCATCCATTCCCGTATCAACTCTTCCGCCGTTGACGTATACATTCCATTTATCTTCTGCTACTTTTCTAGCATCAATTGCCACAACAATACATTGCGATCCAAAGTGTTCCGCTCCTTCTTTGATTAACTGCGGATTTCTCACTGCCGCTGAGTTTATTGAAACTTTATCAGCTCCAGCTCTTAGTAAATTGTACATATCTTTAACATTTGAAATCCCCCCGCCAACTGTGAGAGGAATAAATACTTTTGAGGCTGTTTGTTCTACAACAGCTATTATCGTTTTTCGTCCTTCATGCGTCGCAGTAATATCTAAAAATACAATTTCATCTGCTCCCGCATCATTATATACAGCTGCTATTTCAACAGGATCGCCGACGTCTTGTAACCCTATAAAATTTACACCCTTTACTACCCGCCCTGCTTTTACATCTAGACATGGAATAATTCGTTTCGCTAACATAGCTTTGTTACCTGTAACACTTCTTCTAAATCAATCGTTTTCTCGTAAAGTGCCTTTCCAATTATGACGCCATATATATTCATATCATTTAATTTTTTTACATCTTGAATAGATGCCACCCCTCCAGATGCAATTACACGAATGCCAACACTTTTTTGTAGTAACTCTAATTGCTCAAAATTTGGCCCTGTAAGTGTCCCGTCTTTCGAGATATCTGTAAATACAATCGTTTGAACACCTAAACTTTCCATTTGCTTCGCTAAATGAATGTAAGAAATTTCAGACACATCAAGCCAGCCTCTCGTTGCTACGAAACCATTTTTCGCGTCAATTCCAACAATGATTTTCTCTTTATATAGACGAATTGCTTCTTCTAAAAATGACTTATCATAAAGGGCAGCTGTTCCTAAAATCACTTTTTCTACACCGACTAATAATAACTTCTCTACTGCTGCAAGTGACCGAACTCCCCCTCCAACTTGCACGGGAATACGTACCGCCCTGCAAATGTTTTCAATGACAGGCAAATTTAATGACTCCCCAGCAATTGCACCGTCTAAATCAACAATGTGTAGTATTTTCGCTCCTAGCTTTTCAAATATGATCGCTTGCGCAACCGGATCTTCATTCATCACCGTTTCTTTACTAAACTCTCCCTGATAAAGTCTCACGCATCGCCCTTCTTTTAAATCGATAGCTGAGAAGATCTCCATGCTTCTACCACCCCTTTAAAATTTTTAAATATTCGCATGCCAATTTCGCCACTTTTTTCTGGATGAAACTGTGCGCCGAATATATTTCCTTTTGCTACAAAACCAGGTACTCGCACTCCATAATCACTTGCCCCGCACAAAATTTCATTCGGACAATCTGCATAATAAGAGTGAACATAATATACGAAGGAACCGTCTTCTATCCCATTCCAAAGCGGAATTTCTCTTTCTTTCGTTAATTCATTCCACCCCATATGCGGGATTTTATAAGGAACTTTTAACTTTCGAACGACACCTGGCAATAAATTTAATCCGTTACAGTCTTTTAATTCCTCACTTTTTTCAAATAAAAGTTGCATGCCTAAGCAAATACCCAGAAGCGGTTTCCCTGAACCCCCAACTTCTTTTAACACACATGCTAAATCTTTTTCTTCTAGAACGTCCATCGCTTTCGGAAATGCACCTACTCCTGGTAAAATCACTCCATCACTTCTTAATATTTCTTCTGTATCATCTGTTACGATGTACTCTGCTCCAACATATTTTAATGCTTGTTCTACACTACGAATATTTCCCATTCCATAATCTATAATGGCAATCAATTACAACATCCCCTTCGTTGAATTTACCCCAGTAATGTTGGCATTTTTTTCAACTGCCTCTCTAAGCGCTCGACCAAATGCTTTAAATAAAGCTTCAATTTTGTGATGTGTATTACTTCCGTATAAAATGCGAGCATGTAACGTAATATTTGCAGCATGAGCAACTGCTCTAAAAAACTCTTCCGTTAATTCTGTGTCAAAATCTCCGAGCTTCGGATTTGTTAATTCTCCTTGAAACACACAATATGAGCGACCACTTATATCAATTGCGACAAAACCTAAGGACTCATCCATCGGTACATATGCAGATCCGTACCTATTAATCCCCTCTTTATTTTGCAATGCTTCTTTCAAACAATTTCCGAGTACAATTCCTACATCTTCAACTGTATGATGAGCGTCGACAAACACATCCCCTTCAGCTTCAACTTGCAAACCAAATCTTCCATGCCTTGCAAATAAAGTTAGCATATGATCAAAGAAACCAACTCCCGTTTGAACAGAAACATTCGTACTCTCATCAAGATGCAAACTTAATTTAATTTTTGTTTCTGTCGTCTCACGTACTTGACTCGACTGCCTCATTATTCTTCCTCCTCAAATCTAATTTGGATCGCTCTCGCGTGCGCATGTAAACCCTCTTTATTTGCAAGTTCTACAATATGATGCTGTACACTTTTTAACGCTTCTTTCGTATAAGAAACGAAGCTTGATTTTTTCACAAAATCATCGACTGACAACGGAGAGAAAAATCTTGCCGTTCCACTTGTCGGTAATACGTGATTCGGTCCTGCCAAATAATCACCGAGCGGTTCAGGTGCATATGGACCAAGAAAAATGGAACCTGCATGCTTTACATAAGCTAACGCATTCATCGGCTCTTTTATGTGTAACTCTAAATGTTCTGGAGCGATTTCATTCGATAATTGAAACGCCTCTTCTAAAGAAGGAACAATACAAATTGCCCCATTTCTTTTTATAGATTCTCGAGCGATTTCACTGCGTGGTAATGTCTCTAACTGTTTTTCTATTTCTCTTTCTATTTCTTTAGCAAGCTGTACATTCGTTGTAATACAAATAGCAGTCGCTCTTTCATCATGCTCTGCCTGTGATAATAAATCAGCAGCAATATACTTGGCATTTCCTGTTTCATCTGCGATAACTACAATTTCTGACGGTCCAGCAATCATATCAATATTTACTATTCCGTATACTTCTCGCTTTGCTAGAGCGACATACAAGTTCCCAGGTCCAACTATTTTATCTACTTTAGGAATCGTTTCCGTTCCATATGCTAAAGCAGCAATTGCTTGCGCACCACCAACCATATAAATTTCATCTACCCCCGCAAGGTTTGCGGCAGCTAAAATATGCGGATCAATTCCTCCTTTTCTCGGCGGTGTTACCATTACAATTTTTTTCACTCCTGCGAGTTTTGCTGGCAATACATTCATTAATACTGATGAAGGATAAGAAGCCGTCCCGCCTGGCACATACACACCTACATTTTCTAACGGCTGAATGAGCTGTCCTCTAATTACCCCTTCACTCTCGCACTCAAACATAGATTGCCTTTTTTGCTTTTCGTGATACGAGATAATGTTTTTCTTCGCCTCTTGTAACGCTTCTAAAAAAGAAGGCTCTACAAACATACTTGCTTGTTCTATTTCTTCCTCACTTACACAAAAATTTGTAATCTCCACACCATCAAACTTTTTTGTGTACAAAGATAAAGCCTCATCCTTACTCTCTCTTACATTTTGAACAATTTCTCTAACATTTCTTTGAACAGTTTCTTCTATTATATTAGCGCTTTCTCGTAGCAGTTTTATTTTGGATAACGCCTCTTTGAAATCTTCATAAACTATCTCCATTTTAAGCCTCCTACTTCCCTGACAAAATTTCTTGCTCCATCATATTTATAATACTGAATATTTCGTCTTTTTTAGTTTTTAAAGCGGCTTTATTTACAATCATTCGAGCTGATATAGAGCACATTTCCTCAAATACAATTAATCCATTCTCCTGTAATGTTTTTCCAGTTTCGACAATATCCACAATCGCATCTGCCAATCCTAGAAGTGGCGCAATCTCTACGGATCCTTCTATTTTTATAATTTCTACATCCTCTCCTTTATCATGAAAATAAGTAGAAGTGATGTGCGGGTATTTCGTAGCAATTCGTTTCTTCCGGTAACTCTTCGGATTGTACGTAGGAATAGAAGCAACACAAAACTTACATACACCTACTCCTAAATCCACCATCTCATATATATCTTTCTCACATTCCATTAAAATATCTTTTCCAACGACCCCAATATCAGCTACACCATGTTCTACATAAGTAGCAACATCTACCGCTTTCACTAAAATAAATGAAATATTTGTGTTTTTACTTTTAAACACAAGTTTTCTTCCTTTATCTTTAAGCTCTGAACAATCAATTCCAATTTTCTCAAACAGTGGAATCACATGCTTTTCTAATCTTCCTTTCGTTAACGCAATTTGAACGTTACGCATGAAGCCTCCCCTTCTTTCTGGATGATCCATTTCTCTCTCCATACATATTCCACTAGTGAATCACTCTTCGTCTCAACGACTGTCATTATTTTATTCTTTTTTGCGAATTGAAAAGTATCGTTTAAATTAGAGAACAAAGATAGCTCTACTTTTTTCCCGTCCTTTTGAAGTAAATTTCGTAATCTTTCCGCTTCTGCTAATCTATTTAACTCATAATGAATCATAATATCTATTCTCTTTCGTTTATATGGTTCTTGTTGCTCTTGAAGTGCCTTAACAATTTGATTTACTTGCACCGCGAGTCCGACCGCTGGCATCATTTCCCCAAAATTTCCAATTAACTCATCGTATCTTCCGCCACTAATAATTTCTTCTCCAATTTCATATATATACCCTTTGAAAATAACTCCTGTATAATAATCCAAATGTTGAACCATACCTAAATCAATTGATATGTACGAGCCATATCCTAACTGTTCAATTGTTTCATATATTTCTTTCACTCTTGCAATAGCCATCTTCATTTCATTACTTGAGGCGAGTTTTTCTGCTTCCTCAATCACATCTAAACTCCCGAATAACCTTGGCAATCTCTCAAGTAATCTTACTGTTTCATCACTTCGATCTAACTTTTTTTCTTCGATAAAATTTGAGAGACCGGCATAATTTTTACTCTCAATATATGCCCTAAGCACACTCTCTTCTTCATCATGAATGGAGAGTTTTTTTACAATACATTTATATAACTGTACTTGCCCAATCTCAATTGTAAAAGATTGTACCTTCAATTTTTGAAGTGCTTGCATTACACTTATGACACACTCAATTTCCGCTCTTACATTATCAATCCCGATAATTTCAATCCCACTTTGTACCATTTCATTATATTTTCCAGAAAGAGACTCATTCGCCCTAAATACATTTCCGCTATACGTCACTTTAAGAGGAGTGTCCCATCTCTGCGTTCCAATTACTCTTGCTAAAGGAATTGTCATATCTGGGCGTAAAACGATAATCCGCCCTTTTTCATCGAAAAATTTATATATCTTCTCTTCATCTATCGGTCTGTTTTGAAATGCAAAAACATCGTAAAATTCAATTGTGGGTGTCCTTATTTCTTCATAACCTCTATCTAAAAAAGTCCGTCTTAATTTTTGTTCCACTTCTTCAATTAACGTACATTCTTCAAATAAGTAATCCCTCGTTCCATTCGGATTTGCACGCTTCCACTTTGTCATTTCTCTTCACACACCCTTCCCTCTCTAATGTATGCCTATTTCATTCACCTAAACCGAAAATAAAAAGAGCCTTGTAGAAAAAATACCTACAAGGCTCTTTAGTAGAGTGTAGGTACAACGGGAATAACCCTTGTGCCTACACGTTTTCACGTTAGGTTCAAGGGTTTCATGTATGATGATGTAATTGTGTAAGCATTTTAATAGATTGTATTGTATTCATAATACTTACTCCCTTTCTCCTCTGATTTTCACATAGTATATAACAGTTAATTCTGAATGTAAATAGATTTTCAATATTCCGTTATTTCTTAATATGCAGCTACTTTTCTTTCATACTCTTCAATTTCTTGTCCATATTGCATTGTAATGCTGATTTCATCTAGACCATTTACTAATTTTTCTTTCCACATTTTCTCGATCGTAAAATGGAATCTGTGTGTGTTCGTAGTAATTACTTCATTCTCTAAATCAACTTCTATTTGATCTCTCGCGTCCGTCTTAGTAAGTTGTTCGCGCATATCTTTATCCATTACAATCGGTAACATGCCATTCTTCATACAATTCATATAAAAAATATCAGCAAATCCACCAGCGATAATAACACGGAAACCGTAATCAGCAAGCGCCCACGGAGCATGTTCTCTGGAAGAACCACACCCAAAATTATCACCCGTAATTAATATACTCGCACCTTTTCTTTCTGGTGCATTAAGCGGAAAATTAGGCTTTTCATGCCGCTCATTATCATAACGCCACTCATCAAATAAATATTTTCCAAATCCCGTCCTTTCAATTCTCTTTAAGTATTGCTTCGGAATAATTTGATCTGTATCAATGTTATCATTCATAAGTACTACGGTAGTACCTTTATGAATACGAAATGGCTCCATCATAACTCTCCTTTCTAATATCAACAAAATGACCATATAACGCAGCCGCTGCCGCCATTGCTGGGCTAACTAAATGCGTTCGTGCGCCTTTTCCTTGTCTTCCTTCAAAATTTCGATTTGAAGTAGATGCACAATGTTCTCCTTCAGGCACTTGATCCGGATTCATTCCAAGACACATTGAACATCCGGGCTCTCTCCATTCAAATCCAGCTTCTTCAAATATGTGATGCAATCCTTTTTGCATCGCGGCTTCTCTTACTCTTTTAGACCCAGGCACAACAAGTGCTCGCACACCGTCTTTTACCTTTCTCCCTTTCACAACAGATGCGGCAATTTCTAAATCGGATAATCGAGAATTTGTGCAAGATCCAATAAAGACATGCTTAACTGGAATTTCATACGTACTTTGTCCAGGGCTTAATCCCATATACGAAAATGCTCTTTCATCATTTGCATCATGCTTTTCTGGCAACTTTTCATCAATACGAACACCCATACCCGGATTTGTTCCCCAAGTAACGTACGGTGCTAAATCCGTAACATCCATCGAAATATGTAAATCATAAACTGCATCTGAATCTGTATAAAGTTCCGACCATTTTTTCTTAATAGATTCATAGTCTTTCGGTGCATATTTACGCCCTTTTACATAAGAAAATGTTTTTTCATCTGGTGCGATAATACCCGCTTTTGCTCCCCCTTCAATTGCCATATTGCAAAGCGTCATCCTTTCTTCCATCTCCATAGCATGAATCGTCTCTCCGTAAAATTCCATTACATATCCAGTTCCAACTGCTACACCGTACTTTGAAAGGAGATACAAAATAATATCTTTTGCATAAACACCTTTCTGTAATTTTCCTTTTAACTCAATGCCCATCGCTTTCGGTTTTCGTTGCCACAATGTTTGAGTTGCTAATACATGCTCCACTTCACTCGTACCAATACCAAATGCTAGCGCGCCGAAAGCACCATGCGTTGCTGTATGACTATCACCACAGACAATCGTTTTTCCCGGTTGTGTAAGTCCTAATTCTGGCCCGATAACATGAACAATCCCTTGCTCTTCATCACCAATATCTGCTAATGGCACCTGAAATTGTTTGCAGTTTTCACGAAGTGTATCTAATTGTTGCTTTGCAATGCGATCAGTAATATTCCAAACATCTTTCGTTGGAATATTATGATCCATTGTTGCAAATGTTAAATCAGGTCTCCGGACCGTTCGATTTGCCAGCCGCAAGCCTTCAAAGGCTTGCGGTGACGTTACTTCATGAACGAGATGAAGATCGATATATAATAAATCCAATCCATTTTCGTTTGTCGCAACTACATGTCTCTCCCAAAGCTTATCTAGTAATCTTTTTCCCATTATCGTCCTCTCCCTACTAGCGCTTGCTCTTCCATCTCTTGCATAACTGCCTTCGTAAATGAAGTTGTCGTTTCATTTCCACCGATATCTGCTGTACATTTTCCTGATTTAAGAACTGCAGAAATTGCCTCTTCGATCGCATATCCTTCTCTCGTTAATCCAAATGATTGCCCAAGCATCATTGCAACAGAACGCATCATCGCAATTGGATTCGCTTTATTTTTCCCAGCAATGTCCGGTGCTGATCCGTGAATAGGCTCGTATAACGAAGGGCCATTTTCAGCGTGACTTGCTGATGGAAGCATTCCTAATGATCCAGCCAATACAGAAGCCTCATCACTTAAAATATCACCAAATAAATTCTCTGTTACGATAACGTCAAATCTCCTTGGGTTCCGAATTAACTCCATAGCAGCTGCATCTACTAAAATATGCTCTAATTCAACATGAGGATAACGAAGAGCTACTTCTTCCGTAACAGTTCTCCATAATTTACCAGATTCTAAAACATTCGCCTTATCAATAGACGTTACTTTTTTCTCTCTCTTACTCGCTAATTGAAAAGCATAAGAAACGATACGTTCAATTTCATGACGATGATACGTAAGTGTATCTGTTGCTACTTCGTCCGTTCGTTCTTTCGGATAAGAAAAATAAATACCGCCTGTTAATTCACGAACAACAACGAAATCAATTTTATCAGCGTTTTTTAATGGCGATAAATGCGCAGTTGCGCTTTCTACTGTTACAGGGCGAACATTCGCAAATACACCAAGCCCTTTTCTTAAAGCTAATAACCCTTTCTCTGGCCTTTCTTTTGCATGATCCCACCTTGGTCCACCAACTGCGCCAAGTAAAACCGCATCACTCGCTAAACAGGCGGCAAGCGTTCGCTGTGGTAATGGCTGACCGGTCAAATCAATAGCAGCCCCGCCAAAGCACTCATCTTGCAAATGAAAATGATGTCCATATAGCCTCTCTACCATATGCAATACTGCCTTCGCACTTTCCATAATTTCCGGGCCAACACCATCACCAGCTAAACAAACGATACGTTTTTCCAATGTAAACACTCCTTTTTAACTGAATTTCCAGAACTTTAATGTGATAGGTGAGGAAAGTTTCCCTCACCTATCACACACTTACTTTACAAGTGATATAAAAGATTTCAATTTCCCTGCTGCATGGACATAAGCTCTCGCCGATGCTTCCAATACGTCTTGCGCAACACCAAAACCTGATACTTGATGAGTTCCTTCTTTCAATTCAACATGAACGTGAGCAAGTGCGTCTTGACCTTGTGTAATAGATTGTATGCGATAATCTGCCAATTCACATTCTAACCCTAAAATTCTTTGGATTGCATTGTATATTGCCTCAATACTTCCAGAACCAGTTGCTGCATCTTCGTATACATTTCCTTCCCCATCTTCCAGAACGACTGTCGCGCATTGTGTACTATTGGATACGAAATGTACTTGCAATTGCGTAATGTTATATTGCTGCGCTGCAAATGCTGCTTCACCAAGCATAAGTGCCCGTAAATCTTCTTCTGTAATTTCCTTTTTACGATCTGCCAATTTTTTAAATGCCTCAAACACCACATCCCGTTCTTCTTTTGTAAACTCATAACCAAGCTCTTTCATTTTTTCCGTAAACGCATGACGCCCAGAATGTTTACCAAGTACAAATAAGTTTTGAGATTCTCCTATAAGTGACGGTTCAATAATTTCATATGTCGTTACTTCCTTTAAAACACCATCTTGATGAATACCTGATTCATGAGCAAAAGCATTTGCTCCAACGATTGCTTTATTTTTCGGTACAACCATACCTGTTAAACGACTTACTAACGTACTTGTCGATTTAATCTCTTTTAGTGTCATAGAAGACTCCGCTTTATAGAAATCTTTCCTAATATGAAGAGCAACTGCAACCTCTTCTAGAGCTGCATTCCCCGCTCTTTCTCCAATTCCATTAATTGTTCCTTCTACTTGCAGTGCTCCGCCTTCAACCGCAGCTAATGAATTTGCTACTGCCATCCCAAGATCATCGTGACAGTGACAAGAGAAAATTGCTTTTTCATACGAAGGAACAGATTCTTGTAAGTATTTAAATAGAGAATAGTATTCTTCTGGGTTCGTATATCCAACTGTATCCGGAATATTAATTACATTCGCTCCTGCGCGAATCGCTACTTCTACTGCTTCAGCTAAAAATGCTCTTGATGTTCTTGTCGCATCTTCTGCAGAAAATTGTACTGTCGGAAATAATGATTTTCCGAGCGTAACCGAGCGATGAATACTATCTAACACATCTTCTTTTGACATACAAAGCTTATATTTCATATGAATGTCACTCGTAGCTAAAAATACGTGTAGACGAGGAGATACAGCACCTTTCACAGCTTCATAGGCTCTTCGAATATCACTTTCTTTCGCCCTAGCTAAACTCATAACCGTAGCATTTTGAATGGTATTTGCGATACGTTTTACCGATTGAAAATCACCTTCAGAAGCTGCTGCGAATCCCGCCTCCATTACATTAATACCAAGTCTCTCTAGTTGCCTTGCAATCTGTAATTTCTCTTGTTCATTTAAATTAACTCCTGGTGATTGTTCGCCATCACGAAGCGTCGTATCCATGAACAAAATCTGCTTCATATTATTTAATACCTACCTTTACTCGCGGTTGTACGAAAGGCATCATTTCACGTAATTTACGTCCAACTACTTCGATTTCATGTTCATTTTCTTTCTCATTTGTCGCCTGGAAATTTGGTCTTCCTGCTTTATGCTCCGCAATCCATCCTCTTGCAAATGTACCATCTTGAATTTCCGCTAGTACTTCACCCATCGCTTTCTTCGTATCTTCAGTAACAACACGTGGTCCTGATACGAAGTCTCCCCACTGCGCTGTATCCGAAACTGAATATCTCATATTTTCAAGTCCACCTTCATACATAAGGTCAACAATTAGTTTTAGTTCATGTAAACATTCAAAATATGCAAGTTCAGGTTGATATCCTGCATCAACTAACGTTTCAAACCCTGCTTTTACAAGCGCAGTCACTCCGCCGCAAAGTACAGCTTGCTCTCCAAATAAATCTGTTTCTGTTTCTTCTTTAAACGTCGTTTCTAATACACCAGCTCTCGTCGCTCCAATTCCGTCGGCATAAGAAAGTGCTTTTTCGTTCGCAATTCCTGTTGCATCTTGATATACTGCAAATAATGCCGGAACAGCACCTCCCTCACTAAACGTACGGCGCACTAGATGCCCCGGGCCTTTTGGCGCTACTAGAAATACATCTACATTCGCCGGTGGTTTTACTTGATCAAAGTGAACATTAAACCCATGTGCGAACACGAGAGAATTTCCTGCCTGTAAATTTGGTGCAATTTCCGCTTCATATACTTCCGGCTGTAGTTCATCAGGTAGTAGAATCATTACTACATCTGCTTTTTTTGCTGCTTCTGCTACTGTATATACAGAAAAGCCATCTTCTTTCGCTTTATCCCAAGACTTCCCTTTCCTTAACCCTACTACTACATCAAATCCGTTATCACGTAAGTTTTGTGCATGCGCATGACCTTGCGAGCCATATCCGATGATTGCTACTTTCTTTTCCTTTAATACATTTACCGTTACGTCTTTTTCATAATAAACTTTTGCCATTTTCTTTTCCCCCTATATTTAAATGATTATTGAATTAACATAACTTGCTTATCTTGCTTTTTCATACTACGTGTAAATGCTGTTACACCTGTTCTCGCAATTTCTTTCAAACCGTATGGTCGAAGTAGTTCAATTAACGCTTCCACTTTATCCTGCGTACCTGTTACTTGCACAACTATGGAATCCTTCCCAACATCTATTACAGCGGCTCGAAACGGTTCAATTAAACTATATAATTCCGCCCTTGCTACAGAAGTTGCTACTTTAATAAGAGCAAGTTCTCTAGCAATCATTGCTTCTTCTGTAATATCTGATACTTTCAGAACATCGATTTGCTTATGAAGTTGTTTAATTAACTGCTCAACTTGCTGTTCACTTTCCACATGCACAACTATCGTCATCCGTGAAATATCCGATGATTCCGTATGCCCCACTGAAATACTTTCAATATTAAAATGCCTTCGGGTCATAACACCTGTAATTCTATTTAACACACCGCTCTGATTACGAACTGTCGCTGTAACAATTCTCTTCACCTTTTTTCCACTCCCTCCATTTGGTGAACACCTTTCCCTGGCGCAACCATCGGCATAACTTTCTCAGATTGAAGTACACGGCAATCAATTAAGACTGGTTCTTGTAATTCAATCGCATGCTTCAATTGCTTCTTTGCAAGAAGTGGATCATCAATACGAACACCTTTTATACCATACGCATTCGCAAGAGCGACGAAATCTGGTTGACACGACAATAAAGAATGTGAATATCTTTGATTATAAAATTCGTCTTGCCATTGCCTTACCATCCCTAAAGCTTCATTATTTAAAATAAATACTTTAACAGGTAAAGAATGTTCTTTTAATACACTTAATTCTTGCAATGTCATTTGAAATCCAGCGTCACCGACAATTGCAATGACTAGTTCATCTGGCTTTGCAATTTGTGCACCAATTGCTGCCGGAAATCCAAACCCCATCGTCCCTAATCCTCCAGAAGTTACCCATTTATCTGGATTTTTCAGCGGATAGTATTGTGCTGCCCACATTTGATGTTGCCCAACGTCTGTTGTTACAATTGCTTCTCCTTTCGTGATTTCATATAGCATATCAATCGCGTATTGAGGTTTAATACTTTCAGAATTTCGTTTATAAGTTAATGGATACTTTTCTTTTCTACTCTTTAATAAAGAGAGCCATTCATGATGATTTTCTTTCTTCCCTTCTGATTGAAGTAATACTTCCAACGCTCGCTTAGCACTTGCAACAATAGGAATTTCAGTCGGCACATTTTTCCCGATTTCTGCTGGATCGATATCGATATGTGCGACAGTCGCCCCTTTAGCAAAATAAGCTAGATTCCCAGTAAGACGATCGTCAAATCTCGCACCTATATTAATCAGTAAGTCGCATTCATATAACGCCATATTGGCTGTATAAGAACCGTGCATTCCCCCCATCCCAAGAAATAATTTATCATCTGGTGGAAAACCACCAAGGCCAAGTAATGTATGCACAACAGGAATTTCATATTTACGAGCAAAGCTTGTTAATTTTTTTGATGCTTTTGCATGCAATACACCCGCTCCAGCTAAAATTAACGGCTTTTTTGAAGTCGCAATCGCTTGTAATAATTTGTTTATTTGTAGTAGATTCGGTTCGTAATTAGGCTGGTATCCTGGTAAATCCATTTGTACATCACTACATCGCTCACCTTGCTCTACTACCATATCTTTCGGAAGGTCAATTACGACTGGACCCGGTCTTCCTGTTCTAGCGATATGAAATGCTTCTTTAATAATTCGGGGGAAATCCGATGCTTTTCGCACTTGATAATTATGTTTTGTCACCGGCATCGTAAGCCCCATAATATCAGCTTCTTGGAAAGCATCACTCCCAATTAACGTTGTTGCTACTTGCCCTGTAAATACAACAAGTGGCAATGAATCGATCATCGCGTCAGCTAGACCAGTAATAACATTTGTAGCACCAGGACCGCTTGTTGCAATTACAACTCCTGGATTCCCAGTAATTCTGGCATACCCTTCAGCGGCGTGAATCGCACCTTGCTCATGCCTTGTTAAAATATGCGGAATTTCACAGTCATAAAGTGCATCATATAAAGGTAAAACCGCACCTCCTGGATAACCGAAAATCACTTCTACTCCTTCCTTTTCTAGCGCTTCTAACAATAGCTGTGCACCAGTTGCCAGTTTCTCTTCCGTTTTTGAAGACATTATTCTTATAAGCCCCCTTTTAAAAACTTTTATAAATAAAAAAAATCCTACGTCCACACTCCAGCTATGTGCTGAAGGGACGAAAGATTTCGCGGTACCACCCTTCTTCGCAAGAATACTCTTGCCTCAGTGACCCATAAATGAGTCTAGCTAATAACGGAGCTACCGTCTAAGCCTAGACAAACGCTTCAGCTTAGCACTCAAGGGCGATGTTCGTCGACGTGAACCATCGGTTTTCAGCAACCACCGACTCTCTGTGAGGCTTCACAATCAACTACTACTCCCTATCAACGCTTTATCATGTCATAAAGGATTATTATCCAACTTTATTTTCTTCGTAAATTTTCTCACCATCTTCTACAACTAATTTACGGAATTCTTCTAATAGACGATTCGTATTTGGACCTGTTTTTCCTAAACCAATCGTTCTACCATCTACTGTCGTAACAGCAATGACTTCAGCAGCTGTTCCTGTTAAAAACACTTCATCAGCTACATATACATCATGTCTTGTAAATAACTCTTCTCTTACGTCATACCCAAGTTTTTCACCTATTTCTAAAATTGCGTTTCGCGTAATACCTTCTAACGCTCCAGCAGAACTAGGCGGTGTAATTAACTTATTTCCTTTTACAATAAATACGTTATCTCCAGATCCTTCAGCTACGTATCCTTGATCATTTAACATAAGTGCTTCTTGTACGCCAGCTAATTTCGCCTCAATGCGAACTAAAATATTATTTAAGTAATTTAAAGATTTTACTTGAGGCGACAAAACATCCGGACGATTACGACGCGTTGCGACTGTTATAATCGGAATTCCTTTTTCATAATATTCTTGTGGGAATAAAGATAGTTGTTCTGCGATTACTACTACATTCGGTTTCTTACAAGAATCAGGATCTAAGCCAAGATTCCCTGCGCCTCTTGATACAACAAGGCGAATATATCCATTAGATAATTTATTTTGTCGAATCGTCTCAACAACAATATTTGTTACTTCATCTAACGAATATGGAATTTCTAACATAATAGATTTCGCTGATTCATATAACCGGACAAGATGCTCCCTCAAACGGAAAACATTACCGCTATAAACCCTAATCCCTTCAAATACACCATCGCCATATAAATAGCCATGATCATATACTGAAACTTTTGCTTCGTCTTTTGGAACAAATTCTCCATTTAAGAAAATCCATTGCTCGTTCACTGGAAAGCGCCCCCTATGTTCTATGATTTTTTTATTGTTTCCTAGTTTACTCTCCTTTCCAAATAAATCAAGTGAATTTTTAGAAAATTTTTAATTTTTAATCGTACGTACATCTTTAATTATATTGATTTAACAACATTGTTAACGTTTACAAAAAGTCAAAAAATTTTTTTCGCCAATTTCTACTAAAAAAAATATTTGTTTAAAAGAAGGAATTTCGTCAATTGATACGAATCTATTGTATTCAATAAACGGACGTCCGATTTTACAAATTCGGGAATATATAACGACTTTTGCTGAAAAAGGGGGAAAATAAAAAAATTAACGCTGTCTAAAAATAACATTCATATTTTTCATTTCAGAATCATAATCCTATTTTTAAAAAACAATTTGTCAAAATGAAGGAGGAAATAAATATGGCGTGTGTACAAATTAAAGGAACGAGACAAGAGGTAGTAGAAATGCTGCAACTATTTGATCTGATGGATACGAAAGGATTTTGTAAATTCGATAATTACGTTGAAGTAGAACCAAATAGCAGGAAACATAACAACTATACAGCTTCAATTGATATTCAATCTAATAACAGTTCAGCACAAGATACATTAAATGATCAATTCGTTAGTCAAATGCTTACGGGTGTATATAACGACTAAACAAATATTCTCTTCCTACCATCTTTTCATAAATATATGCTATGTACTTGAGCATACTAGCAACTAGATGGCAGGAGGTGAGAATTATGGCTAAAATCGGCGTTGAGAACTCTTTAACTGATGTTCAACAAGCTCTTCAGCAACAAGGACATGAAGTCGTTTCACTTAACTCTGAAAATGATGCACATGGGTGCGATTGTTGCGTTGTAACCGGGCAAGATTCTAATATGATGGGCATTGCAGATGCATCGATAAAAGGATCTGTAATTAAAGCACATGGTTTAACAACGGATGAAATTTGTCAACAAGTTGAAAGCCGTACTTAAAAAATGAAAGAGGACTCCTTTTGAAAAGGAGTCCTCTTTTTTATATTCACCTAACGGGAAAGTAACATATACTGGATGAAAGCCCTACCTCTCTCTCATCATTACGGTTCCACTGACCGCTCCTTGATTCACTAGTATACATATAAAGCTTACAAATACAATTTATAGGGTTTGTTCACAAAAGTTGTTGATAAGATTACCCGATCTTTCGCAAACTTTTCGTATTATATTCATAAGAGTTATTTACTTTACACTAGCTGTAACCGAGACACGAATTAAAATTCTAACACCAATACAATAACTTGTCAACTTTTTTTGTAAATTAAAAACAGACAGTAACGGTTTGTCTGTTTTAGAATGGGGCTTTTTCTTTTATTACATATACAACAAAGCCGCTTACTAGCATAAATAAGCCGACTACCAAATTTTTGATATTAATCATAAATTCCTCTCCCTTATTTCGCACATCATATATATTTACATTTCAATTATTTCAATCGTCCTTAAGCGCACTTTTTCTAATATATCACAATTCCTAAAAAATGCAAGTTCACCTTTAGCGACCGTTCACAAATTTATCTACAGTGCTTGGTACAGCGTTTAAAGCTTTTTCAATTAAATGTGTACTACTGTTAAGGTGCAAGACTTGTACACCATTAGAACCAACTACTAAAAAAGCCACTGGACTAATGGAAACCCCAGCACCACTTCCGCCTCCAAATGGATGGCTTTGCTTGTTCTCTTTATGCTGGCCTTGTCCGCCATTATGTTTTTCAGTAGTGAAATCCCCTTTAAAGTCACTTCCACCAGCTCCAAAACCAAAAGCCACTTGAGATACTGTTAATACTACCTTTCCGTCAGCTGTTGAAACTGGACTTCCAACAATCGTATTTACATCTACCATCTCTTTTAAATTTGTCATTGCTGTTTTCATTAAATTTTCAATTGGATGTTCCATTATGTACTACACCCTTTCTTCATTATTCCTTTTTATACTTTCCAAAATAGAGGAAGTCATACTAAGTTTTCCTATTTAGAAAAAACAATTTTTTCTTTTTAATTGGGTATTACTCCCTATACAAGTTCGGATAAAAACGGTAAAGAAACACATACTACTCTTGAACCTTGTTATGAAAGGAGTCATGACTTTGACTGAGAAATTTGATGAGTATAAAAAAAGAGATAGAATAGATAGTGACTATAAAGAAGAATACGCAGCTGAGGTCGCACCACAGCACATTGATTTCGATGATAAAAATGATGTAAGATCATCTGCTGCTGGATCGACTGCTGGATTTATTGCTCTTGCTTTAGCAATATTATCACTCTTCACATTCCCAACACTATTTGGTCTTGTGTCTGTGTTACTAGGAATTTACGCTTACAATCGCGGAGCTACTGTAACTGGTAGTATCGCTGCGATTGTCGGTGGTATTGCAGCACTTGTCGCGATTTTATTCCGTGTAGCACTTATCGGCTTATTGTTTTCCCTTTTTTAAAAAAAGAAAAAGGTATCTCGCTTTATGCGGGATACCTTATCCTGTAAATACATCTTCTGATGGATATTTAATTTTTTGTTTTGCTGGGCGCGCTAAAGAAAACACAAATGTTAATGGTCCAATTAATCCACAAAACATAACAAACATAATGATACATTTTCCGAACGCTGATAGCTTCGCAGTAATCCCCATTGTTAATCCCACTGTACCAAACGCTGAAATTGTCTCAAATAATAACTGAATAAAACTGAAGTCTTCTGTAAGCATTAATACAAATACCGCTGTAAAAATGAGTATTTGACTGGCAACGACAATTGCTAACGCTCTCGTTACTGTCGACATTTTAATTGTACGCTGAAATAAAACAATTTCCTCTTTCTTTCTAAAGAAAGAAAGGACAGATGTAATTAAAATAACAAACGTTGTTAATTTAATCCCTCCACCTGTTGATACACTTCCTGCACCAATAAACATTAAAATCATCGTAAATAATATAGTTGATTCTTCCATACCTCCATAGTCAACCGTATTAAAACCAGCTGTCCGTGGTGTAATGCCTTGGAAGAAAGAAGCCCATAATTTTTCATTTAAAGATAAATTCCCTAACGTTTTCACATTATTATATTCCAATACAAAAATCACAATCATCGCTATAACATTTAGCGCTACCGTTCCAACAATCATAATTTTGGAATGAAGCGATAGTTTTCGAAAACTGCGACTGTACCATATATCAATTAATACGGTAAAACCGAGTCCACCTATTACAATTAAAGAGCAAATTCCAATATTAATAATAGGATCTCCTACATATCTTGTTAAATTATCCGGCCAAAGAGCAAAGCCAGCATTATTATAGGATGCAATTACATGGAAAACACTATAATATAAACCTTTTCCAAAACCGAACTCTGGAATAAAGCGAAAGGATAAAAAGATCACTCCAATAAGCTCAATACAAATAGAAAAAATAAAAACTCGTTTCACTAGTTTTACAAGACCACCGATATTTGTTTGATTAAAAGCTTCTCCAATTAATAATCGGTGACGTAAACCAATTTTTTTACCTAATACCCAAACAATTAAGATGGCAATTGTCATAAGACCGAGACCACCTGTTTGAATTAAAAACATAATAATAATTTCACCAAACATCGTAAACGTACTTGCAGTATCTACAACACCTAAACCCGTCACAGTCGCTGCCGACGTAGCTGTAAAGAAAGCATCTACCCAACTAATATGTACTTTCGTTGCAAACGGTAACTTTAATAGCAAACCTCCAACCACAATTAAACAAAAAAAGCCTAATGCTAATATTTGTGGCGGGTTTAATCGTATAAAACGATTATATAACCCTTGTCTTTTGGTTACTTGCATATTCACTAACTCCCTTATTCTCCTCATAAATAAAGGCTTTTTAAGAGCCCAACGTAGTTGAGCATAATCCTTTTTTTCATGGATTTCAACTTTTATTTATATTCGGACTTCATTTCCTCTTATAACGGCAAACTTTCTATTATAACTCGCTTTACTCTACAACTCTTACAACAATATCTTCATATCTATCATTTTTCAAATTCCCATATCTTTCACTCTATGTTCACATGGGGGTCACATCTATCTTTTATAGTATACGTATCGGAGCTGTTCCTCCCTAATTTATAAGACATTCCCCAGTGTCTAGAAGCAGCTTCCATCCCTAATTAAATTGACATAAATTGTCCCCTTCCCTTGACCATCATATGATGGTCTTATTTTTTTGTTTCTTTTATCATTTATTTAAAACTTCCTCTCTCTTTCACTCTATGTTCACATGAGGGTCACATCCACCTTT
>NZ_JAKUFP010000011.1:0-148281 GCF_022663495.1 Bacillus cereus group sp. BfR-BA-01383 | reverse complement strand
CAAACCAAAAACACCTCCATTGAATTTGCATACTTAGTATGCGAATTCAGGAGGTGTTTTTTTCATGTACCACTATTCGGGTTCACTTCAATGTGGAGACGGCTTTTTTATGCTCGTTTAATTATGCTTCATATGCCATGCTATCTGGAAAGCCTTCTTGTCATTCTAAATAAGCATGTAGTAATACTTCTGTATCTGAATGCGTTTCAAATGCATGACCACATTTTTGAAGTTGCTCTCTAAGCTCGCGAAAATTATAAATTTCTCCATTATAAGTAAGAGCATAGGTATAATCACCAACCTGTAATTCCACACATACACATTTCATCTCCTAATTTAAAATGATTAAAAATATATTAATGAAATAAAATTTACACTAAGTTAAAGAATGATCGCATAAATAATGTACTACATTAATTAAAATGTAAACTTGAGAAAATATTCTTCAAATGCAAAGTTATATGAGACAATAGCTGAGGAAAAGTATTCCATTACATACAAAAAATAATAAAAAAGATGAGAGAAAACTTTTTTCTGGACGTTATATAGGGTGTAAAAGCTTTTACAAAAAAATAAGGGGAATCGCTACATGAAATCAAATGAGAAAAATTTTATAAAAAGATTGCAGCGGCAAAAAGAAGATGCGCTAGAATTTGTTGTTGATACATACTTACCGCTCATAAAGGGGATAACGCATAAAGTTCTTCTTCCAGTTCAAAATGATGGACTCATAGAGGAATGCATAAATGATATTTTTCTTTCCATTTGGAATAACGCAAATAAGTTTCATGGAGAGCCGAGTGACTTTAAAAAATGGATTGCAGCGATTGCAAAATTTAAGGCAATTGATTATTACCGAAAAGCGAATAAAAACGTAGAAATCATTTCAGATGAATTTCATATAAGTACGGAAAAATCGGCAGAAGATGAATTAATCGTTATGGAAGATAGGGAAGAATTATTGAAACTTATTAATCAATTAGAACCGTTAGATCAAAAAGTATTCATTATGAAATATCTCCTCGGCATGAAGACAGAGGAAATAGGAGAGAAATTAGGATTAACCAGGGCGGCAATAGATAATCGTGTGTACCGGGGAAAAAAGAAACTACAACAAAATGCTACGAATATTAGTTTTGGAGGTAGTGCAATATGAAAGACATTTATGAGCTATTAAATGATATTGATATAGATGAAAAAGAACTTGAGGAAATTGAGGCTTCTGAAATTGAAAAAGAAAAAGTGAAACGTAATTTAAAACAATCGATACGTACGAAGAAAAAGATGAAAACTTGGAAAAAAGGTGTCGCTGCTGCATCTATTTTAGTAGGAGTATCAGTTGCCATGCTTGGTATCGGATTTCCTACATACGCTGGAGGACTACCAATAGTAGGGGATATATTCCGATTTTTAGATAATGGTAGAACAGGGCTATATGAAAATTATAAAGAGTTTTCGACTGAGTTGAATATGACGAGGGAGAGTAATGGGGTTAAGGTTACAATTAATGATGCTGTGTTCGATGGTAGAACCGTCACAATCACATATTCTATTGAGAGTGATAAAGATTTAGGAGAGAAACCGTACTTATTTGGAAGCCCGCAGGTTAGGGGCTTTAATGGTGGGGGAGGTAGTTCTCAAGTAACAAAAGTTGGAGAGAAAAAGTACGTAGGTATGACTACAATGAGTGGTCATAGTAGTGAAAGGTTAGACGTTGCAAATGTTTGGTGGGATATAGAAGCAATTGAGCTGGATTATGAAGGTAATACAGTAAAGGGGAACTGGAACTTCGCACTTAGTTTAAAAGCAATGGATAGTAAGGAAGTAAAGGTTAATGAGACTTCCGAAAAAGAAGGCATAAAAGTAAATATAGACAAAATGGAAGTAACCCCGATGTCATTTATCGTTTTTTTCAATCAGGAAGAATCTAAGGCATTAAGAAGTATATGGGATAGTGCGGATGTGGAATTAGAAATAAAAGATGATTTAGGAAATCATTATGCTGGTGAAGGAAATGGCGGAAGTAGTACAGTAGCAGAGCCACATAAAAGTAGTTGGAGTGCTACCTTCCAAAAGTTGAACGAAAATGCAACAAAGCTTATTGTCACACCTCACGTGCACTTGCGAGTTCATACACCTGAAAATCATGGTGGAGTAGAGTATGTGAATGGGAAAGAGAAGAAAATAGAAGTGCCGAAAAAAGAAGCTAAGAGTAAAGATATTGTTCTAGATGATATTGTCATTGATTTAAAGAAATAAAGACAAGCGACTGCCTAAAATAAATAATTAGGCAGTCGCTTTTTGTTAAGAACTAGTTACAAGTAAAGCATGTGGATGCTGTGTTTTATACTCATCTTTCCAAGGAATGTTTAGTTGCTCCCACGATTCGCCGCTATCATTGGATTGAAACAAACCATTGTTATTTAAAGTGTAGAAAGTATTAGGTTCAAGTGGATTTGTCGCAAACATCGAAATGACCGTACCAATTGCAGAAGGTAATCCTTGCTGTACTTGCTCGAAAGGAGTATCTTTCGTTTTTCGATATATATAAGATTCATAAGGAATACGGTGATGAGCAAGATCAGCACTCGGTGCGGCAGAAACGAGAATTGTATTACAATCAGTTGGATCGATAGCCATGCTGTATAAATAATGATGTTCAAGTCCTTCACTACATGAGGTCCAGCTGTTTCCACTATTATAACTTTCAAGATATGCACGATCAGGTCCGCCCATAAATCCGTCACCACATGATGCATAAAGGCGATTTGGGGCATCAGGGTGCATAAGTAATTGATGGGCATCGATAGGGGCACCGAATTTTTTATCAGTCCAGGTGTGTCCACTATCATTACTTTGAATAACAGCACCAGCTTCGATTGAAACGTGGATTGTACTTGAATTGTTTGGATCAACTGTAATCCAGCGTACGTGATGAGTAAAAGGTCTAGGAGGAAAAGCCCATGTATAGGAAGATAACAATGATTTCATATTTTTAAGTTCAGTCCACGTTTCACCACCATTTTCTGAACGGAATAAAGCACTTGGTTCTGTGCCTACATAGACGATGCCATATCCATTAACTTGTTCATTAGAGCTTACTGTTATGGAAGTGATCGAAGAATGTAAAATACCATCTTCTTTAGGGAAATCAAAGTAACGATAAGAATCCCCAATTGGTCTCCATGAATCCCCGCCGTCGTCGCTTAGCCATAAACCACGTCCAAATGTTCCACAATATACACGATTCTTTTGAAATGGATCAACTGCAATACAAGTAGGTTGCATATTTTGTAAGTGATATGCTGTTTCATAGTGACCGTATTGTTCTTTGACTACAACAAGTTCACGCTCCATACAGAGAAATAAACGTTTCATTTTAGTAACCTCCTTAAAATTTCTTTCATTAGTAAACAATATGAAGCTGAAAAAGAAGTAGTCTTATTTTTTGTTGAGAAAAAGGACTTGTTTGAAAAGTAGCGAAGTGTGTATACAGAAGAAGTGGGATAAATTGAAACTTTAATCAGTGGGAGTTTTGTTCATCCCCACTGATTAATAGCCTTTACCAATCGGGCGTTAATGCGGGATAAAGATGGGGAGCTTGTTTCATACTAACATACAGATATTGCACTTAAAGGAGCATTAGTATGGGACATTCGCATGATCACGGTCATTCAAAAAATAAAAAGGCGTTACTAATTGCCTTCCTATTAACGACCAGCTTTATGATTGCTGAAGTTATTGGCGGATTTGTAACAAATAGCCTAGCACTATTATCTGACGCGGGGCATATGTTAAGTGATGCAGTATCCTTAGCTTTAAGTTTACTTGCGTTCAAGCTTGGAGAGAAAACAGCAACGGCTGCCAAAACATACGGGTATAAACGAGTCGAAATGTTAGCGGCATTATGTAACGGTGTCGTTCTTATTGTCATTTCTATATACATTTTTATTGAAGCAATTCGTCGTTTTAAAGAACCAGTTGAGATTGCTAGTAATGGGATGCTCATTATTGCTGTACTTGGTTTGCTCATTAATATTACATCAGCTTGGATATTAATGAGGGGCGGAGATGTGAAAGGGAATTTAAATTTAAGAAGTGCTTTCTTACATGTACTAGGCGATCTATTAGGTTCAGTCGGAGCGATTATTGCTGCGTTACTTATTAAATTTTTCGGATGGACTGTTGCAGATGCGATTGCTAGTATTCTTGTGTCTATTTTAGTCATTATAAGTGGGTGGCGTGTAACACGTGATACGGTTCATATATTAATGGAAGGTGCACCGCAGCATATAAATGTTGAAGAAGTAAAAAATACATTATTAAATATTCCGATTGTAAAAGAAGTTCATGATTTGCACGTATGGTCTGTCACATCGGATTTTCAAGTATTAACTTGTCACCTTATTATTAAAGGAAATGAAACACAAAGTGTATTAAGAGAAACTACCGATGTATTAAAGAGGGAGTTTCATGTAGAACATGTCACCATTCAAGTAGAAATTGACGGTGAATTTAAGCATATTGAGACAACTTGCAAAGTATGAAAGAAAAAGGATAAGAAAAGGTGTCATAACATTTTTCGCGCAGCATACATATATATAATGTGGCCACAAATACTTTGTAAGGTAAATATTTCATGAAATTACTTTACTTATAAAGAGTCATCTTTTATAATCAAAAGTGGTAATTGATAAAGATTATCATTTTCAATGATCGTAGAAAGGAGTTTTTTAAAAGATGAGTAGTCAACTCCGTTTTGCTGTTGAAAATCGTAAGAGGCATTTAATTGATGAGTTAATTGGAGCAGGGGTATTTAAGATTCGCGACCGACAATTATACGAGCTGTCCTTAGAGGAATTGGAAAGAGAGTACGAAGACATGGAAGATTATGCAGATGTTCAGGCATAACATATAGATTATTAAAGAAGGCGCTGGTTACATTATTTGTGTAACCAGCTTTATTATTTCATAGGAATCATTTTATGTATGGTAAAATATTGTAGAAGGGTTGGTGGTAGTATGCTAGAAGGATTTTTGGTTTGTTTATTTGTTGGATTACTTATCATTTTTTTAGGGTATCAAATACATGTGAAAAAGCGATTGTTTTTGTTGGCAGGTTATCAAGAAGAAACGTTTGTTGGAGATAAAAATAAATTGGCGAAGCTTTCCGGGATGTTTTCCTATATAGTCGGAGTTACCACAATAATATTACCGTTTGGCTTAGAAAAAATAGGTGATGTAGTTGGTATCGTATATGCTATATTAGTTGTTTTAGGTACAATTGTGTTTATTATTAAAGCGAATCTGTTAAATAAGAGTACTACAAAGTGAAAAAGGCTTCATTCTACGGAAGCCTTTTTGTTGTTGATTATGAAGTGTAAGTAAAAGCTGGAATAGGCTCACTTATACCTGAAGACTCAATTACAATATAGTCAATATCACCATTTTCTACAAGACGATTTACCTCTATTATTAAATCCTCTCGTAGTGTACAGCAAATACAGCCATTTTGAATTTCTACTAATTTCTCTTCTATACGTGAAAACCCCCCTTTTTTTATAAGAGACGCATCGATGTTTACTTCGCTCATATCATTAACGATAACAGCTACTTTTAAGTTGTTATTATTCGTCAAAATATGATGTAGTAAAGTAGTTTTACCGGCGCCTAAAAATCCACTTAATACAGTAATAGGTACTTTTTTCATAGAATAATTCCTCTCCTTTAAATCGTAATGATTACGTTTTGTAATAATTGATAGAAAAGAAAAAATCAATAGTAAATCATAATAATTCCGATTTAAGAGTAGAAATAGACTATAAAATTTGTGTTGTAGTTGTATGGAATATTTGGACAGGCATACGATTTAATATGAATAAAGCGAGGGGATAGTCTTGGTCTTTAATAGAGTTTCAAAAGAATTAATCCTTCATCTTTTTATGAAATAGAATCATAATTACAATGATAAAAAAATAAAGATAAGAGTAATTTGGTTTGTTAAAAATATGTGTATAAGGAGATATGTGATGAACTGGGTTACTCATAAACCATCATTTGAATTTGATAACTATAGTCATATTATTCGGGCGCAATCTGCGTGGAGTGGACATTTAGATTTCGCATATGATTTAGTACGATTTGAAAAGCCAGAAACTTTAGTCGAGTTAGGCACACATTTTGGTGCTTCCTTTTTTAGCTTTTGTCAGGGGGTAAAAGATGGTGCTCTAGCTACAAAATGTTTTGCTGTAGATACTTGGACAGGAGATGGGCATACAGGTCCATATGGAGAAGGTGTTTTTCAGGTTGTAGAAAAAGTGGTAAAAAGCAGCTATCCTAATATAGGTAATTTAATTCGATCAACTTTTGATGAGGCTGTAGATCAGTTTCAAGATGAAACGATAAATCTTTTGCATATTGATGGTTATCATACGTATGAAGCGGTATCTCATGATTATAAAACGTGGCTGCCAAAAGTTGCGAAAGATGGTATTGTGCTGTTCCATGATATTGAAGTTAGAAGTGGAGATTTCGGTGTGTATAAGTTTTGGGATGAGATTAAGGCAAAGCACCCTCATTTTCAGTTTGGGCATTCATATGGACTCGGAGTATTATTTCCAAAAGGTAGTAGTGATAAGTTTTCGGAGATACTTAAAAATAAAGAAGAAATACAAAATATGTATAAATAAAAGTGGAGCATGCATCATTTTAATGATGTATGCTTTTTTATATGGAAAGATTAAGGGTCACTTATAAGGCGAGAATAATGCTAAGAGGTTTTGTTATGGAAAATATTAAAAAGGTTATTATTATTTGATCGTTCTTTTTAAAGAATAAAAATACAACATTTTTTTATATTTTCCATTGCGAAAAGTAGCATCTACTTTTACAATAGAAAGGGTTGTGAATATATTATACTGAAAAAATAAATCGAAATAATATGAAAATTTTGTTTTGTCTTCGCTAATTGTACACTACATACACGTAAGACGACATACGTCATGTTATCGACTTGTAAGGAGAGAAAGAAATGAAAAGTGTAAGATTACCATCGATGCCAGAAATCATAATTCTTTTATTACTATTTCTTGCTGTTGTTTTTTCCTTCCAAACGATTTTTGATCTCCCAATTCAATTGGCGCTATTTATTTCATGGTTTTTAGTAATTGCGCTTGGATTAAGATTAGGATTTCGTTATCAAGAATTGCAAGATGCAATTACGAAAGGGATTTCTAACGGATTAGAAGCAATACTTATTTTAGTTGCAGTAGGTGCTTTAATTGGAACATGGATTGCTGGTGGGGTAGTACCAACATTAATCTATTACGGATTAGAATTCATTCACCCTAGCATATTCTTATTGGCAACGTTAATTATTTGTTCGATAACTTCTATCGCGACAGGAACATCTTGGGGAACAGTAGGAACAGCAGGTATTGCTATGATGGCGATTGGTGAAGGGCTTGGATTACCACTGCCGCTTGTTGCGGGTGCAGTTCTTTCAGGAGCTTATTTTGGAGACAAATTATCACCACTTTCTGATAGCACAGTTCTTGCAGCTTCTATGGCGAAAGTAGATGTTATTGCTCACGTTCGAGCTATGCTCGTATTAGACGTTCCGGCTTATATTATTACCGGCATTATGTTTACTGTTGCTGGATGGATGTATGGCGGGGATAATGTAGATTTAAATAGAGTAGAGTTTTTAAAAGAATCTTTATTAAAACACTTTGATATTAAAATATGGATGCTTGTTCCTGCTGTAATCGTTATTGTGCTATTGGCGATGAAGAAACCATCTATGCCAACAATTGCTATGGGAGCTTTAATTGGTGCAATTTGGGCAACTCTGTTCCAAGGAATGCACTTTGGAGAGGCAATTGGAACAGCATATAACGGATTCTCAATTCAATCTGGCGTTGAGTTTGTCGATAAGTTATTAAATCGTGGTGGAATTAACGGTATGCTTGGTTCAGTGGCCGTTATTATTTTCGGCTTAGGTTTTGGTGGACTACTTGAAAAGCTAGGTGTTCTAAAAGTAATCGTATCAAAATTTGAGAAGAAATTAAATTCTGCAGGTAATGTAACATTGTCTACATTAATCGTGGCATTTTTAGCTAATGTATTCGGTTGTGCGATGTACGTATCACTTATTTTAACACCGAAGATTATGGAAGATAGCTATGATAAATTAAAAATAGACCGCCGTGTATTAGCGCGTAATTCAGAAGTAGGTGGAACGTTAACTTCTGGTATGGTTCCGTGGTCGGATAATGGTATTTTTATGGCTGGTATTTTAGGTGTGGCAACGTTCTCATATGTTCCGTTTATGTGGTTAAGCTTCGTTTCATTAATTTTGGCAGTTATTTACGGATATACAGGCAAATTCATTTGGTATGTAGATGACGCTGAAAAAGGAAAGCAAGCATCATAAAAAAATACCTTCTGCGATGGCGGAAGGTATTTTTTTTATATATACGAGTGAGAATTCTTATCATTTGGATAGAAGTCTGTTAAAATGAGAAATGTAGGTATTATATTTTCAAGGGGATGAAAAAATGGAGTATAGAATTGAAAGAGATACATTAGGAGAAATAAAAGTTCCAGCTGATAAATTATGGGCAGCTCAGACGCAGCGTAGTAAAGAAAACTTCCCAATTGGAACAGAGCAAATGCCGCTTGAAATTGTAAAAGCATTTGCGATTTTAAAGAAGAGTGCAGCGCTTAGCAATCAAAAATTAGGAAAGTTATCAGAAGAAAAAGCAGAAGCAATTGCGGAAGCTGCTGATGAAGTGATTGCAGGGAATTGGAATGAGCATTTTCCACTTGTCGTATGGCAAACGGGTAGTGGTACACAATCGAACATGAATGTGAATGAAGTAATCGCAAACCGTGGTAATCAAATTTTGAAAGAGAAGGGATCTGACGTACATATTCATCCGAATGATGATGTGAACATGTCTCAAAGTTCAAATGATACATTTCCAACAGCGCTTCATGTAGCATGTGTAATTGCTGTAGAAAATCACGTATTACCAGCTATTACAAAGTTAAAAGAAACATTAGCAGAAAAAGTAACTGCATTTGAACATATTATAAAAATCGGTCGTACACATTTACAAGATGCAACACCTTTAACGTTAGGGCAAGAAATTAGTGGATGGCACCGTATGCTTGAAAAAACAGAGCGTATGATTGCAGAGAGCAATACATATATGAAAGAGTTAGCAATTGGTGGTACTGCGGTTGGAACAGGTATTAATGCGCATCCTAAATTTGGTGAGATGGTAGCAGAGGAAATTAGTCAATTTACAGGTAAACAATTTGTGTCTGCACCAAATAAGTTTCATGCATTAACGAGCCATGATGAAGTTGTATATACTCATGGTGCATTAAAGGCATTAGCTGCTGATTTAATGAAGATTGCTAACGATGTGCGCTGGCTTGCAAGTGGCCCACGTAGTGGTCTTGGAGAAATTATTATTCCGGCAAATGAGCCAGGAAGCTCTATTATGCCAGGTAAAGTAAATCCAACGCAAAGTGAAGCGTTAACAATGGTTGTAGCACAAGTTATGGGGAATGACGCGACAATTGGATTTGCTGCGAGCCAAGGTAATTTTGAGCTAAACGTATTTAAACCAGTTATTGCTTATAACTTCTTACAATCAGCTCACTTATTAGCGGATGCAATTGTTTCATTTAATGATAATTGTGCAGTTGGTATTGAAGCGGATGAAGAAGTAATTAAAGAAAATGTGAACCGTTCATTAATGCTTGTAACAGCGTTAAACCCGCATATTGGATATGAAAATGCAGCGAAAATTGCGAAGCATGCTCATAAAGATGGGTTAACGTTAAAAGAGGCAGCACTGCAATCTGGATTATTAACGGAAGAGCAGTTTGATGAAATTGTAGACCCGAAAAAAATGATTGCTCCGAAAGAATAATAGAAGAAGCCAAGGTTCTTAGTATAGAATCTTGGCTTTTTTTTGATATTCATTTTTAATTCCTTTTTATGTTTCCTCCACTTGCACTAATGCAAGCTCCAAAATATATTATTTATTAGCAGACGTATTCATTACTTTTATATGTGGGCAGTTCTCTTTTAAGAGTGAAATGAATTTTTCTTCTTCTTGTGGTACGAAAGTGGTCACTGAATCAAATAAATTATAGGCAATTTCTAATTGTTGCCTAGTCCACTTTTTGGAACGAAGTTTTTTGCCAGAGTATTTAATGTGACGGATGTCTTTAAATGAAATTTCAGTACGCAGTATGAACCCGTGTTTTATAATAAGAGATGATTCCGTTATGTTGTAGTGAGAGAAATAGAATGAAGAAAGATTCACGATATTTAACAGCATCATGAGAGTAAAGAAAATGGAATTTTCATTTTGAAAGAATAGAGAAATGAAAAAAACAACTATAAATAATGAAATGAAAATGATATGGAATGGATTTTTTTTCGCTTTAAATTTCAAGTCAGTCACCTCGTTATACCAATCATTAAAATAATTAAATCACAATATAATAATGAACCGTAAAAATATGCAACATTGCATATTTTTACGGTTCATTATTCGTGTAAACTTTTTTGATGGGATAAATTTAAATGAAGTTTTTCGACAGTGGAGTGGCATAAAATGACTTGCAGAAAAAGAATTAAAGTAATAGTCATAATTAGTTGTATGATGATGATTAGTGGTTGTTCAAATAGATCCGTTGAGGATGGAAATCGAAAACATGTATTTGTACAAGCGAGTAAAGTTTTAGTAGATATTGTTTATAAAATATATAAAAGGTAAAAAGGTGTTTTCTCATATGGAAACACCTTTTTTATAGTTAAAATTGAATGCTGAAGTTTTGGAATGTGTGAATGCCGGTTCCATGTTGAATTAGGTTTTTATCACTTAAATATTGAACAGCATATTTCACATCCTAATAATAAGTGGTTTATTAAAACATATTCGCTGTTTGTTTTGATAAGCCCTTTTTATCATGTATAAATAGATGTTTTTATAAAAGTTTGTAAAATAGGCAAACGAAATATTGAATTGTTTGATTTTGTTATGTTAAGATGATGGAGTAATAACAAACGATATTATAATTTGTTTGTGAAATTAATAAACCTTTTGGAGGATTGTTTAGTATGAGTGATATTTCAGAGAAGTTTTGGGATGCGTCAGTAGAGGAATTAAAGAAAGGGTATGTGTTTGATGAAGAAGCAGAGGAATATATTTGTTTAGCCTGTGGAGAAACGTTTATTAAAGGAGTTATTTATCAAGATAATCAAGTTTTGTATGAAGCGGAGAAGTTTGTGCAATTGCATATTCACAATGAGCATACATCTATGTTTGATTATTTATTAAATATGGATAAGAAATTTACAGGTTTAACGGATTTACAAAAGAAAATGGTTCAGTTTTTCTATATGGGACTGAATGATAAGGAAATTGTAAAAGAGATGGATGGCGGAAGCACATCTACAATTCGTAATCATCGATTTACATTGCGAGAGAAAATGAAACAAGCGAAAGTATTTTTAGCATTAATGGAATTATCAGAAGAAAAATCGAAAGTGCAAACGAAATTTGTACCAATTCATAGAACAGCTACGATGGTGGATGATCGATACAATATTACGGAGGAAGAAAATGATGAAGTCTTAAAAATACATTTTACAGAAGGATTGGATGGGCCGCTTTCTAAATTTCCGAAAAAGCAAAAGCGTAAATTAATTATATTGCGTCACTTAGTGAAGAAGTTTGATAGTAATGAAAAGTATACTGAAAAAGAAGTAAACGCAGTTTTAGAAAATGTATATCCGGATTTTGTAACTTTAAGAAGATATTTAATCGAGTATGGTTTTTTAGATAGAACAGCCGATGGAAGCCAATATTGGGTGAAGTTATAATAATGCGGAGAGGAAATGAATAGAAGGACATAATTATAACAACCATACAAAGAGATAGAGGTTGCAAAACGGATTTTTAATAAAAGGAGAAATGGAATTTGAAACCACCTACAGATCACAATGAAGAAGGTGTAGAATCACAGCAGTCAGAAAAGGAAAATAAACCGATATGGAAATCGATGTCCATGTTTTTAGTTCCGTTACTATTAAGTAATGTACTACAATCAGTTGGACAATTATTTGGTATGGTAGTAGTAGGAAGATGGCTTGGTGTAAATGATTTAGCGGCTATATCGGCATTCTTCCCATTATTTTTCCTACTTGTTTCATTTGTAATTGGAATTGGTTCTGGTAGTTCTATTTTAATTGGTCAGGCGTTTGGTGCTAAAAATGAAGAACGTTTAAAAGCTATCGTTGGTACGACGCTGACGTTTACTTTTATTATCGGAGTTGTGTTAGCGATAATAGGTAGTATTTTTGCGATGGATATTATGCGCCTTATGGGAACGCCAGAAAATATTATTGAAATAAGTGTACATTACGCACGAATTTTATTTATATCTATGCCAATATTATTTTTATATTTCGCATACACAACATTTATGAGAGGTACAGGAGATTCTAAAACGCCATTTTACTTTTTAATTGTAAGTACAGCGCTAAATATGATCTTATTACCAATTCTTATTTTTGGATGGTTAGGAGCTCCGAAATTAGATGTGTATGGGGCAGCCTATGCTTCTGTTATATCTACAGTTATTACGTTTATTGTCATGTTAGTGTATTTAAAGAAGAAAAATCACCCACTACAACTAGATACAACGGTAAGAAAATATCTTCGAATGGATTTGGAGTTATTAAAGCTATTGTTACGACTTGGTATTCCAGCGAGTATTAATATGATATTAGTTTCATTATCTGAAATTGCGGTAATCGCGTTTGTAAATCGTTACGGCTCGGATGCAACAGCTGCTTATGGTGTTGTGAACCAAGTTGCAAGTTATGTACAAATGCCAGCCGTTAGTCTAGGTATTACTGTCTCCATTTTTGCGGCGCAATCAATTGGTGCGAATCAATTTGATCGATTGCAGAAAGTTGTTAAGGCTGGAATTATTATGAATTACATCATTGGCGGTGTATTGATATCTCTTATTTACTTGTTCTCAAGAGACATTCTAGCACTATTTTTAACAAGTCAAAATACAATTGAAATTGCTCATAGCCTAATCATGATTACATTATGGAGTTACTTAATTTTCGGTCATGCACAAATTATTAGTGCGACAATGCGAGCGAGTGGTACAGTACTATGGCCAACTGTAATCAGTGTTGTATCAATCTGGCTTGTTGAAGTACCTGTAGCATATTACCTTTCTTACCACACAAGCCTTGGTATAGAAGGAATTTGGATTGGGTATCCAGCCGCATTCATCGTCAGCTTAATATTACAGTATGCATATTATAAGCTTTCATGGCAGAAGAAACGAATTACACGATTAGTGA
This sequence comes from Bacillus cereus group sp. BfR-BA-01383, assembly GCF_022663495.1. Lineage (NCBI taxonomy): Bacteria > Bacillati > Bacillota > Bacilli > Caryophanales > Bacillaceae > Bacillus > Bacillus cereus group sp. BfR-BA-01383. Next base: position 134,867 of record NZ_JAKUFP010000011.1, on the reverse strand, counting down.
GCTGAAAGATGAAAATGTCCCTAAGTCATATAGACTTAGGGACATTTTTTGTTGATGAATGCTTATAAATAACTTTTTAAAGTTATGTCAAAGTGTTGTCTAATGAGTTTTCCATTATTCATATAAAACTCCCAAGCTGTATCTGGCTTACCGATAATTTCAAATGAACCTTCTGTAATATATAAAGCGCAATTATCCTCTAATGCAATGCCTTCTATATTACCTTGATGAGTTTGTAAAAACGTATGGAAGGCATTCATTCTATTTAATTGATTGTAATGGGGGCAAAATCTTTTGTTAACAATACTCCATCCACTACTTTCTATATAGCCAGAACCTCCATAGTCTGAACGTATGCTAGATGTGAACCAGCACATAGCACCGGCACTATACCCTGCAATAAGTGTACCGCGTTTTAGAGCAAATAGTAACTTTTCATCTAATTCATGTTCTTTCCATTGTTCAAGCATGTGAACATAATTCCCACCGCCAAGATAAATTAAATCCGCAGAATGAATCATTTCATCTATTTCATATTTAGTAGGTGTTTCGGTTATAGTGCGTAAAATTTGAACCTCACAATGTAATTGCTTTTCAAATGTTTCTAAAAATAGCTTTATATATCCTTCATCATCATGACTAGCTGTTGGAATGAATAATACTTTTGGGTATTGTTTATTTGTTAATGCTATAAGTCGTTCATTAATATGCAAGTGATTTGGATCTTGTAAATCACCGCCACCAATGACAGCTAATTTCATAGTAAAGCACCACCTAATAATATTTGTTATGTAAAAATTCGATAGTGGTGAGTTACATTCCTTCTGTGATTTAATGAATTAACATGCGGAATGAATAAGAGGAAATATGATAAATAATATATCGAAATAGTATAGAGTATCGGTAGTTGTAGATAGAAAGGAATTATAAGCTGTTTATTGATATATAATACTGGATAATATTGTTTTAAAGTATGGAAACAATATGTTTAAATGAATATAATGACGTACGAATTAATATTGAAAGAGTGTTTATATATATATATAAATGCGGGAAATAATAGGGACTTTCCAAAAAAAGTTTTTTACTTTTTTTAGGAAAATGCATTACGATATGGTAAAATTATACCAATATATTTATTGACGTAGAATGAAAAGAGGGAGTGTGAAAGAGTGGATTTTCGATTTGAGTTTGCGGCGAAGGTGAAAGAATATTTAGATGATGAAAAAGATGAAAAAATAATAAAAGATGGACACAGAGATATAATTTTTCGATATTTATATCCGTTAGAGAGTGAAATTGGCATTTTTAAAAATCCTAACTTTACTTTTTTTGCATCAGGAAGACGTTCACATATAGTATTAGAAAACATTGAATTTAAAACAGAAGTAAACGTAGAAAGTAATATAATTGAAATTACAAAAATAGTGGATAATGTGGTTATTCCATTAGATACTATCGTAGCAAAAAATCGAGAATTATTTGCACTTGGGCGTAATGAGAAATTTAGTGTGCAAATATTAGAATATTATCTTTATGATACATTTGGAGAGAAGTTAGGTTTACGATGAAACGAACGTGGTACAGATGTGGAGATTAGGGTTCATTTAAGTATCAGTTGTTGACCTTCTATATATTTTATACTACAATCTGTAGTGTGAAAGGGGCCATACGATGTTTACTCAAAACTACAAGTTAAATGAGCAAGGGTTAAATCACTTTTTTGGACCTCTTGAAGCGAAAATAATGGAAATTGTTTGGGCCACTCAAGGTATTACCATTAAAGATGTGCAACAGAAATTAAGTGAAGAATCCCCAGTGAATTTTAATACTGTAATGACAGTTATGAACAGATTAGTAGAGAAAGCACATTTAGAAAAGCATATTGTGAAAAGAAGTGGTATGTATCATGCTGCACAAACGAAAGAAGCATTTTTATCTAATCAAACGAAGAAAATGACACAGGAATTAATGGGTGAATTTGGAGATCTTGTTGTGAACCATATGATAGATGAGTTAGAACAAGCTGATCCATCTTTAATAAAAAAATTAGAAGAGAAATTAAGTCAGCTAAAAAAAGAGGACCGATAAAAATGAAGTGGCAAATGCGTAAAATCGTTTTGTTAGCAGTGACTATTAGTGTTCTTTTTTTTAGTATGTTAGTATACTACGTCACATACCCATTTCTTTTTCAAAATAAAGCATTTTTTCTTTCAAAATTTTGTTTATTTGAATTACAAAAGCATATGAGGGAACTATCAATACTTCGTATAATGATAGTCGGATTACTGTTATTTACTGTAATCATTATAAGTAAAAGAATGTGGAAACAATTTTTTTATAGCAAAAAATTGAAAAGAAATCTCGTGTGTACTACTAGAAAAGGAAAGCAAGTGTACGTATTATCAACGTTACAGATTACGGCATTTACAATTGGATTATTTCGGCCTAAAATTGTCATTTCAGAAGGGATGCGTCGGGCATTTTCAGAGGAAGAAATTGATGCGATTGTATTACATGAGGAATATCATCAAAAAAATCGAGATCCACTAAAGTTATTTATCTTTACATTGTTAGCTGAAGGAATGATGTATATTCCTATATTAAAAGGACTGCTGCAACGTTATCAAGTGTATCAAGAGCTATCAGCTGATAAATATGCGATGCAAAAAATGAAATCTTCATTCGAGCTAGGTAGTGCACTATTAAAGTTAATTAAAATAAAGACGATGGAAAATCAATGTATTACAGCGTCGTTTGCGAAAACCGCAATTAATTTACGAATTAAGCAAGTGTTGAATGAGGAAGTTATTAAACTGAATATACCACTACATACAAATTCAGTATATGTAACGTTAGGGCTATTTTGTATGTCGATTGTACTTATTGTCGGAGAGTGCATATAGCCTCTTTTTTTTATGATTTAACACTACTTATTGTAGTGCAGATAGGGGGAAGAAAAGTGAAGAAGCTAATTGCTATTATACTGGCCGGTGCACTTATTTGGGCTGGAGTTAACTTTTATAATTCAAAGAAAGAAGAAAAGGAAAGAAAAGCGAAACAAGCAGAATTGCAGGAAAAAGAAGTATTACCACAAGTAGGATTTAAAGCACCTGAAATAACATTAAAAGGGTTAGACGGAAAGTTATATTCATTAAATGATGCGAAGGAAAAACCGTATATTATTAATTTTTGGGCATCGTGGTGTGGCCCATGTGAAATGGAGGCACCTGACTTAGTTCATTTGTATGACAAATATAAAAAGGATGTCGAAATTTTTGCGGTAAATGCAACAATCGGGGATCCAGTACAAGAAGCGAGTGCATTTGCGGAGCGTCATGGATTTAAGTTTCCTGTTTTATTAGATATGGACGGAGTAGCTGGAATAGATTATAAAGTATTCTCGATACCAACGACGTTTTTTGTTAACAAAGATGGAATTATAGTAGACCAAGTACGAGGGGCACTACCTCCAGATCAATTAGAAGAGAAATTTAAGAAATTAATTGAGAATTAAGAGAGGATTTCATAGTAATGGAGTGGATCGTGAGGTTACAACCCGTATCTCTTATAATTGGAAGTCTATTTGGATTTATGCTGATGAAACGAAAGATGAAGGGCCAAAATGTATCATATGAAAAGATGATGGATGCAGTAACAAATGGCTTTCTTATTATCGTATTCGTATGGAAATTTGCACCGGCAATTTTAAATCCAGTATGGGCTTTTGGATCGCCATTGCAAGCATTATTAGCTGTAGGAAGTATGCAGCATATTATAATAGGATGCGTAATGGCGAGTATATACATTGTTTGGAAAAGTAAAAAGGAGCAATTTTCGCTTCGTATTTTACTTGATGCATTGCCTTTTGGACTATGTGTAAGTATTGTTTTTTATTTTCTATTTCATCAAAACATGGGTATACCAACGACGTTGCCTTGGGGGATGAAAATTTATGAATCTAAATTTTTATATCATCCTATCTTCGTATACGAAATTATACTCGCCTTTTGTATAGTGGGCTTGTTATGGATGAGAAATGAAGAGTTAGGAAATGGAAAAAATATAAGTGTTTTTCTAATTGTTGAAGGATTTGCTCATATCATTATTTCACTTATTAGTGAACAAAATCCAGTTCTATTTGGTCTTTCAATACAGCAAATACTCAGTTTTTTTGTTATTAGTTTAGGGATTTTGTTAGTATCAAAAAAGAAAAATAGCCATGTATGGAGAGAGAGTCCGCGCATGGCTATTTTTTATATTAAAAAATCGGCGGAGTAACAGAAAATAAAACAATTGCATTTTTTTCAAAATGATTCACCCATTTATGTTTTAGATAAGCAGGTATCTTTACACTATCACCAGTTTCTAATGTGTACTCATCTTCATTTAAATACAATGTAATTGTTCCGTCCAATACAAATGCTAATTCTTCTCCTTTATGTTCTAGAACATTTTCTGATGAAGAAGTATTTGGAGGAACCGTCATAATTGCTGTTGCTAAACTCCCAGTGAAATCGGGGGATAACATTTCATATGATAAATTATCGATAATCATTTTCTTACGTTTATGAGAGCGTACGATTAAATCATCTGTATTTGTCTCTTCAAGTAAAAAACTAAATGTTGGAACATCAAGAGCTTTTGCGAGTACTTTTAATGTTTGAATAGAAGGGTTAGCAGAACCACGTTCAATTTGACTGAGCATAGATGGTGTGATTTCAGCCATCGTTGCTAGTTCTTTACTAGTTAACCCTTTTTCTTTTCTTTGTTTTTCAATCTTTTTTCCAATATCTATATTTTCCATAACGCATTCTCCTTAATGATTATTAAATTATATTTAAATAAATTAAATTAAAATTAACCGAAACTGAATTTTATGTTAAACTATATTTAAATTAATTTAATTATAATTTATTGTATGGCGAGCTACAAGGATATGAGGAGGAAGAGGAATGAAGGAGATAGAGGTATTAAAAGAACGATTCCCATTAGTAAATAACCTTATTGCAACGGAAGAAGTATTTTGGGTAAACCCGAATATAGAAAAATACGAATCAGCAATAAAAGGTTCTCCGCTGAATGAAGAAAATGTAAAAGACGCGGAAGAGAGATTAAAGCGTTTTGCACCATATATTGCGAAAGTTTTTCCTGAAACGAAAGAAACGAGCGGCATTATAGAATCGCCTTTAGTGAAAATCCCTTCTATGAAACAATCTTTAGAGAAAAACTACGGACAGCCAATATTAGGAGAATTACTATTAAAATGTGATAGTGGGCTTCCAATATCAGGATCAATTAAAGCTAGGGGCGGTATTTATGAAGTGTTGAAACATGCTGAACAATTAGCTCTGCAGCATGGAATGTTAACAGAGGAAGATGATTACTCCATTTTAGATAGTGATACATGTAAAGAGTTTTTTGCAACATATTCTATTGCGGTAGGTTCGACAGGAAACTTAGGACTAAGCATCGGGATTATGAGTGCAAAACTAGGTTTTAATGTGACTGTTCATATGTCAGCAGACGCAAAACAATGGAAAAAAGATTTATTAAGAAGTAAAGGTGTAAATGTTATTGAATATGAAGCGGATTATAGTAAAGCAGTAGAAGAAGGACGAAGACAAGCAGATGCTGATCCTAGCTGTTATTTTGTAGATGATGAAAACTCACATGATTTATTTTTAGGATATGGAGTAGCGGCATCGCGATTAAAAAAGCAATTAGAAGAGTTAAAGATTGTAGTAGATGGAGAACATCCTTTATTCGTTTACCTTCCGTGCGGAGTAGGGGGCGGACCTGGTGGAGTAGCATTTGGCTTAAAGCTATTGTATAAAGACAACGTACACTGCTTCTTTGCAGAGCCGACACATTCACCATGTATGCTACTCGGATTAATGACAGGACTTCACGATAAAATTGCCGTTCAAGATATAGGTATTGATAATGTAACAGATGCAGATGGACTTGCGGTAGGAAGACCATCTGGATTTGTCGGTAAAACGATGGAACCATTTTTGAGTGGAAATTATACAGTAAGTGATGAAGAGTTATATAGATTATTAAAAGAACTGGCTGATACTGAAAATATTTATTTAGAGCCTTCTGCACTAGCGGGTATGATAGGGCCAGTGAAAGTATGTAAAGAAGATGAGTATTTACAACAGCAACAGTTAACAGAGAAGGTGAAGAAAGGTACTCATATTGTGTGGGGAACGGGTGGTAGTATGGTTCCAAAAGACGTGATGAATGGGTATTATAAGAAAGGTTTAGAATTAACATTATAAGAAAAATGAGGCTAATTGTAGCCTCATTTTTTATTTACATGGCATATGTATTATTATAAAATCTTTGTTATTTTCACACTAGTTCTTTATAGTATATATATAGGATTGCTAATATCGATTAAATATAATAAAAAAGCTTTATTTTACATAATAAGAGGATGTGTATACGATGTCATTACAGACTAAATATATAGCGGGTATTTCGCTTGGGGTTATGGGAGTAGGCTTTGCGGCTTCTATCCCTTTTCAAGGAACGGTAGCTGGGGAAATTATACAAGGGGGATTTGAAGCCGGATTGGTTGGTGGACTTGCGGATTGGTTCGCGGTTACAGCTTTATTCCGTCATCCGATGGGAATCCCAATCCCGCATACAGCTTTGTTACCTAAAAACCGTAAACGGGTAACGAAAGGGCTCATTAATACGCTAGAAAATGAATGGCTGACGAAAGAAAGTATTACGAATAAAGTAAAAGAAATGCAGTTAGCGCAAATGGTGCTACAAATTGCTGAGAGAGAACTGCAGTCTGATGCTGTGAAAAAGGGGATTGTAACGATTGCGGAGAAAGCGATTGTTGCAATAGATACGGAGAAGCTAGCTGTTATTATTGAAAAAGAATTAATAACGTATTTGCATACAATTAATACAAGTAACATATTACAAGTGCTTGTTGATCAATTAGTTGTGCAAGAATATGATGAGAAGACACTTGATTACATATTAGTAAAGGTGAAAGATTGGACAGCGCAAGATGAAGCACGTTATCAGCTTGGAAGCTTAGGAATGAAGGCGATGGAAAATATAAAAGTAGATGGATTCTTGCAGTTTACTTTGAAATCGTTTATGAATATTGTAGATGAAGATAAAATTGGAGGCATTTTGCAGAAGTTTATCATTAGCAATATTAACAGCTTACAAGATGCGGATAATAGCACAAGACAACTTATATTAGCGAAGATTCGTCAAGAAATTATTAATGTAAAAGAAAATGAAGCTTTACTACAAGAATTAGAAAAGTGGAAAGAAAAATGGATTGCAAATTGGGATGCTACCGACAAAATAAAAGAGATGCTGGAGCAAGTGCAACAAAGAGCAGTTACTTTTGTGAAAAATGAAGAGTTTGCGGATAAATATGTTGTGCCATTTTTAAAAACACAAATGAATAAACTAAAAGAAGACGCATTGACTGTTCAAAAAATAGAAGAGTGGTTACAAAAACAAGTTGTCACACTTGTTGAAAAGAATCATTCGAAAATCGGAAAGCTTGTGCAAGAAAACCTTGATAAGTTAGATGATAAAACCTTAATCGAAATGATTGAAAATAACGTCGGCAAAGATTTGCAGTGGATCCGAGTGAACGGAGCTGTTTGCGGATTTATGATTGGATTAGTGTTAGAAGGAATTAAAACGATTATATAAGAAAAACCTTCCACAATTGTGGAAGGTTTCTTATTTTTCAATAACACTCATATTCAAATTATAAGCTTTCTCAATATTTAATTTGTACGTTCCATTTCCAGTTTTAATCGAATTTTTATACCAATGTTCTTGCTCGTTTAATTCTGGATTTTCTTCTGAAGAATTGTTTTCTTTTTTCGTTAAATCTTCTACTTGTTCCCAAGGTGTATTTCCAATAGCTTCTTTTTGATTTGTTACTGCTGTTAGAGATACGTCACTGTCTTTTGCCAAATGAACAGATATATTTGAGCTTTCTTGTATAAACCAATTATTTTGTAATTGACCTGGATAAAGAGAAAGATCTCGATTAGAAGCACGAATTTCTACATGTTTCGTTTGTGGGAGTACAAGCGTCGGTTTTACTCGTGGTTCATGACCAAACATTTTTTGATGAAACGGTAATGACTTTAATGTTATATACATCGTTTCTCCAGTTGTTTGAACTGAAAGAAAATCTTCTTGTTTTAAATTCAGTTTCTCATTTCCTTTTGTCGTCATTTCGTATGTTCCAAGAAGGCTAACTTCATTTGAGTTCCTTCCGTCTATCGTTAGAGGATAATTGTCTGTACCTGCATCCACGACAATTTTATTGATGGAGTCAGGAATATCAAGTTTACTTCCTGGAATCGTGTTCGTTTGTCTAGTTGTATTAAAGGCGTAACGAACTTCTTCTAGTAATCCAGTTGATAATAAACAGTAAAAAGCAATTCCAACGCTTCCTAAAACTCCGATAAAGAAAATACTAAAAATATCATATTTAATAAAAGATTGTTCCTTCTTAGAAAGTAGAAGGTATAGTAAAATTTCAGCGCCAAGTATGATAAGTAAAACAGGCCACCACGCTGTAAGTGTATCTAATACTTGAACTCCTTTTACAACTGAATATAGTAAAAAGCACCCTAACAATATAATGGAAATGCCCATTGAGAATGTTCCAACACGCCAAGTCCTCATTCTTTTGTCCCACCTTTGTTTTCTTTATTTCCAAGTAACAATTTAAAGCCGCCACCAATTAAGAGGAGTGCAACAATAGATGTTTGGAAATAGCGATAATATAGTTCGCTAAGATGAATGTTAAATATAGTTGCAAAATAATCGTCCAAAATAGGAAGGAGTGTTTGATCTAATAATTGATAACCACCTAATGCAATTAATCCGATACCGATCCATCTTTGATGATTTATAAAATAATCGATAATAGGTTCGTCATGTACGCGTTCTTTTCCGTATTTTGCAGTTTGTTGTAACGCATCAAAAAAGCTATAAAACCAAATGATTGGTACTAAAAATAAGAACGCAGAAAGTCTTAATAAGTCGAGTAAATAAATTGATAGTAAAAAAGCTGCCATAAGCTGAAGACCACGGCGCTGTAAGCCTAAATACATATGTCCTGCTCCAGGAAACATTGCTAAAATGGAAGCGAATGTTTTACTTTTCTTTCCTTGTTCTCGATGTTCTTCAAATTCTTCAAAAATAGTACGATCAACTAGTTGCTCACCACGTTCTTTTTTCTGGAGTTGTTGAACAACATCAAAGAAGTTGTAAATCCATAAAACAGGTAACGTAACAAGGAATATAAGAAAACTACCTTGGTTAGTTAATAATGTAACAAATATAATCATACTGCCTAGACCTGCGCAAGCGACTAAAAATGTAAGTCCGCGTTGCATAAGCCCTAATTGGAAATGACCAAGTCCAGGGATGATTGATAGGAGTATGATATAAAATCGTTCGCTTTCTTTAGAGGGCTCTGTAAATTGCCCCGCTGCTTGTTTTTTCGATTGATTTATAATAGTGATAACTAAATCTAGTAAGTTGATTACCCATAACACGGCTAGTAAAAATAGGGAAAGAAAGGTAATCTCGCGCTCTCCTAATTGTGTTGTCCAAAATACTGCAAAGGTAAATAGAAATAAAGATCCTCCGCTATATAGAATAAAACGTCCTATCTTTTTTAAATATAAATGTCCAAGCCCAGGGATTAGCCCTAATACAAGTGCTAAAAAGGGATTTTTATTCATGCTTTAAACCTCCGTCCTTTTTAGATGTGTGTACTGTTTTGTTTACAATTTGTTGTGAGATGGAAGTCTCATTATGTTTCGAAGATTTCTCGAAATTAGATGTCGCTGTGAAAATATAATGGAATAGACCACTTACCATAAAAATGATTGTAGCCGCAGTTGCAATTATGTAATGAATAATCGTGCGCTTTAGTTGATTTGATTTCATAGTTTCATTAGATTGTAGCGTTTCAAAATTAATTTGCGTCATAACTTCGTTCGTAAATGAATCATCACTCATCATTGGAAGGTTTTCAGTTTGTTCATCAATACTTTCCATATAAAGTGCTAAACAATGATCACATTCATAAAGATGTTCTTCCATAGATTCACGTTCATTGTTTGCTGTAAAATCTAATGTATAATTGCTCCAATCTTCTTTTGAATAATGCATCATAGAAACTCTTCCTCCTTCCAATGCTTTTTAATCCACTTTCTTGCCCGATACAGTTTCATTTCGACTGTTTTCAATTCGATGTTTTCCTGCAAAGCAATTTCTTGATAGCTCTTTTCTTCTAAGTAATGTGCGAGAACGACGTCACGGTAATTTTCGGGTAGTTCTCTTAGCTTTTGAGCAATGAGCAATTTTTGCTCTTTCGTCAATAATAAAGCCTCAATATTATAAGGAGATTTTATATTTTCTTCAGTTTCTTTACATAAGGAAAGTTCTTCGTTTTCTCTAGCTTTTTTCCTCTTATAATCAATAGCGTGATTGGTAGCAATACGTGCCATCCACGTTTTTAATCCGCGAAATTGATAATTAGGGAGAGAGGCGTGAATTTTTACGAATACTTCTTGTGTAACATCTTTAGCATCTTCTTCATGTCTTAAAATAGAAAAGATAACTTGAAAAATATAATGACGATATGTTTGTACAAGGATTCGAAAAGCGTGTTCGCTTCCTTGTTGTGCTTTTTCGATTAATTGTTTTTCTTCAATTGTGCTCTCCCTCCTTTTTGACGCATTCTATTATATAGACGTAAGAAACGATCAGTCACCCTACACATGTTGTAAAAAAAGAATAATATATTTTTAGAGAAGGGGCTATATGAAAAAGGTGTGAAAAAATGGTAGAGAGAAGTATATAATGAGCAAAGAGGAAATGTTACGCGGAGAAAGGATGTGAATGTTAGTAGGGGATGTCCATACTAACAAACATGAAAATTAAAATATTAATAGCGGATGATAATTCTTTTATTAGAGAAGGTATGAAAATTATTTTAAATACATATGAAGAGTTCGAAGTAGTAGATACTGTAAATGATGGAAAAGAAGCTGTAGCGTATTGTAAAACACATGAAGTCGATATTGCACTTTTAGATGTGCGTATGCCAAACATGAACGGTGTAGATGCAACGAAGCTCATTTGTGAAGAGACGAAAACAAAGCCGCTTATTTTAACGACGTTTGATGATGATGAATATATTTTGGATGCAGTAAAAAACGGAGCGAAAGGTTATTTATTAAAAAATAATGATCCGGAGCGTATTCGTGATGCAATAAAAGGAGTATATAACGGTCAAACTGTTATGCAAGATGTTGTACTTGATAAAATTAAAAGTAATTTACTTGAAAATAAAGAAGCGGAATCTAAAATAGATAAGAGCCTTTTCACAGAAAGAGAGCTTAGTATTATCGCATTAATTGCAAAAGGCTTTTCGAATAAAGAGATTTCGAAGCAACTTTTCATATCGGAAGGAACAATCGCAAATTATATTACATCAGTTTTAGGGAAAACTGGACTAGAACATCGCACGCAAATTGCGATTTATTACTTAACAGGGAAAGTGGATTAATGATATGGAATTTTGGTTAACTATAAGTAAATTAATTGTATTTATATATATTGTGTGTAGTTATATTTACGCAAATGTTGCAAACTTACCATGGATTATATTTACACTGCTTATATACCTTTCAGTAAACGTAATGATCTCTATATTAAAAAAAGATACATACAAAAGGGTTTTAATTTGTGTGTCAATTGGTGTAGTAATTTTATTTACATGGAAGGTGCATCCGTTTTTTATTTTGTTTTTACCTTTGAACTTATACGAAATTACATCAAATTATATAGAGGGGAAATGGCAGCTCTTTTTCATTATGATGCTCCCTATTACTTTTACAAATGAAAGTATTCAAATGACATATGGATTAATTGTTGCATTTTCTTTTCTCATTTTAACTATGGCAGATCGTTATATCGCCCGAGTATTAAAGCTTGAATCACAAAATGATAAGATGCGAAAAGATATGCAACGACTTACGAAAAGTTTAAATGAAAATAAAGAGTACATAAGGCAATCAGAGTACACGTTTAAGTTAGAAGAAAGAAATCGATTATCTCAAGAAATTCATGATAAAATCGGTCACTCGATGACGGGGGCACTTATCCAAATGGAAGCAGCAAAGAGATTAATGGAAATAGATAAAATAAAATCTGCGGAGTTATTACAAAATGCCATTCACATTTCGAAAGATGGCATTGAAAGCATTCGGGTTACATTAAAAAACATGAAGCCACCAACAGAGCAAATTGGCATTCATCGTATGAAATTATTCATAGAGGAATTTGCAGGTAAGCATGATGTGAGCATTCCTTTTATCTATAAAGGGAACTTAGATATGATTTCTCCGATTCAGTGGAAGATTATCGGTGAAAATGTTACGGAGGCGTTGACAAATGCAATGAAATACGCTGATGCGACAGTTATTTCTATAGATATTCATGTGTTTAACAAGATGGTTAAAGTACAAGTGAAGGATAATGGAAAAGGTACAGTTCTTGTTAAAAAAGGTCTCGGTATTATGGGTATGGAGGAGAGAACAGCATCTGTAAACGGGAAAATTATTGTAGATGGGACAAGTGGTTTTTCAGTAACGATGTTGTTACCCATATAGGAAAGTGTGATGAGGATGAATCATCTCATATGAAAAAAGTGAATATTCTCATGTGAAAAGAATGAAGTTCTGCACTGAGCAGGTTCATTCTTTTTGTTTATAATAACAGTAGAGAAACCGAAATAGGGGTGAAATGATGAACACATTAGAAATTAAAAATTTAACGAAAAAATTTGGTGATTTCATCGCGGTAGATAATATGTCTTTATCTATTAAAGAAGGAGAAATATTTGGCTTTTTAGGATCAAATGGTGCTGGTAAGAGTACAACAATTAATATGATTGCTGGCTTGTTAAGAAGTAATGAAGGTGAAATTAGCATACTAGGAAAAAATATAAAGAAACATAACCGATTTGCGAAAATGAACATCGGTATTGTTCCGCAAGATATTGCAATATATGAAGAGCTAACCGCCTATGAAAATGTGAAATTCTTTGCTGGATTGTACGGATTAAGAGGGGCTGAACTAAAGGCGAGAGTAGAGGAAGCACTTCAATTTGTAGGTCTAAGTGATAAACATAAAAGCTATCCGAAAAACTTTTCTGGCGGAATGAAAAGAAGATTGAATATCGCTTGTGCAATTGCCCATAGACCAAAGTTAATTATTATGGATGAGCCGACAGTTGGAATTGATCCGCAGTCAAGAAACTATATTCTCCAATCTGTCCGAAAACTAAATGAAATGGGGAGTACGATAATTTATACGAGTCACTACATGGAAGAGGTAGAGGAGATTTGTACGAAAATAGCAATTGTAGATCACGGTAAAGTAATTGCAGAAGGCACAAAAGAACAGTTAAAAGCGATTATTACCGATACGAAAGATATTTGGATCGAAGTGAAGTCAGTAGAAAACTTAGATGTAGAAAAATTAAAAGAGATAAGTGGTGTGAAAGCTGTTCAAATCGAAGAGAACGTAATTAAAGTGAATTCTGATGCAGGATTAAATAATTTAAATAAAATTATTCAACATTGTATTAATCACGATATTGAAATTCGTTCGTTAGAGGAGCAGGCTCCGAACTTAGAAACTGTATTCCTTACGTTGACTGGAAGAAATTTACGAGATAAATAAAGGGAAATGAAGAAAAGGTAAAGGGAGGTTCATCAATTGAACATCTTCAATATTGCAGTTATGCATATTAAAAGAGATTTCAGGGACATAAGAACTTTAGTTTTTATGTTAGCATTTCCGATTGTGCTTATGCTTGTGTTAGGAACAGCGTTAAGTAACGCGTTTAATAGCGATAGTCAATCGATTAAGGATATACAAGTGCTATACAAAGATGAAGCAAGTAGTACGTTTTCTCAATCGTTTGAAGCATTTACGAAAGAAGTCGATAAATCAGGTATTCATTTTAAAAAAGCTTCTGAGGGCATAGATGGGAAAGAAGAAGTGAAGCAAAATAAATATGCTGCCTATGTAGAATTAAATAAAGATAGTGTGAAAGTTTATGGAAGCGATAGAAGTAGTATTGAAGGAAGTATAGTGGAAGGAATGCTTACAACATTTGTTGATAAGTACAACGTAGCGGCCGAAGTTGCGAAAGTAGATCCGAGTAAGGTTAGCGCAGTTATTTCAAACGGAAATCATAATGATTATATTAAAGAAACATCTTTACAAGCTGCTAAAAAACCAGGTTCTATGGATTACTATGCGGTCGTAATGACGACAATGATCGCATTGTATGCTGCAATGGGGGCGAGTTTTTTAATTCGAGGAGAACGAGTACGTAAAACAGGAGATCGTTTAATTGCAGCACCTATAAGTAAGGCTGAAATTTTCATTGGGAAAGTGCTCGGTAGTCTTGTAGCAAATGCACTTTGTCTATTACTCGTCGTTATATTTAGTAAATTTGTTTTTCAAGCGAATTGGGGCGACCATCTTGGAATCATATTTATTATTTTACTAACAGAAGTCTTTCTAGCAATTAGCTTCGGTTTAGGGATCGGATATATTACAAAAACAGGTGAGGCATCTAGAGCAATTATTATGGTTGTTGTGCAATTAGCTTCTATTTTTGGCGGTGCTTATTTCGTAGTGGAAGAAAATGTCGTTACGAATTTATCGCCATTAACGTGGGCCAACACAGCCATTATGAAAATTATTTATGCAAATGACATAGGAGCGGCACTGCCGGTTATTTCTTTAAATCTTGGAATTTCAGCAATCTTTTTATTAATTGCGATTATCGCATTACGTAGACGGGAGGGGCTGTAATATGAAAGATATTTTATGGCTCATACGAAAAACATTAGCTGCACTTTTAAAAAATAAAAAAGGATTATTACTTATTGTAAGTTTGCCGATAATAGGAACACTCATTTCTTTTTCAATATATGGGAATGTAGGGCAAGGAACGTTAAATATTGGGGTTATAAATAAAGAAAATCAGCCTATCGCAAATGATACAGTGAAATTTTTAGAAGAGTTAAATCATGTCAATGTAAGTAAAGTGAAGGAATCTGAAGTGGAAGATAAACTCACTTCAAAAAAACTTGATGGTGTTATTACATTACAGTCTGGTTTTTCCGAAAGTGTTCGAGCGGGGAAACCGAGTCATATTGAAGTTTCATCGATTAAAGGTGATCAAGTAACAGGATTTATAAAATCATATTTATATAACTATGTTGATAATATCGCTGCGATTAGTAAAGTGGCAGAGGCGGATCAAAGTACGTTTGATAGTATGTACGTTGGTTATCAAAAAAGTTCATTTAAAGTAAAAGCAGAGACACTTGAAGATACTTCGAAAAATAAGGATATGACAAATCAAACGATTGGTTATCTTATCATGTTTATGCTATTTTCGGCAGCGAATTTATCTGGAATTATTTTAAAAGAAAAAGAGAACAGAACGTATTTTAGATTATTATCGACACCGATAGATGGAAAGAAATTTATATTGTCTAATGTCGCGGTGAACATGATTATACTAACAGTGCAGATTGTAATTGCCGTATTATTTATGAAGTATGTTTTTCATACAAATATAAATATGCCTTTCACAGTGATGATTGGTGTACTCATGATATTTGCTTTAATCGCAATTGGTTTGTCTTTAGTCATTGTGTCTTTTGCGAAAAATTCAACGGCTTCAAATGCGATGCAAAATGTCGTTATTGTACCGACATGTTTATTAGCGGGATGCTATTTCCCATATGATATCATGCCAAAAACGGTACAAAAAATAGCTAATTTTTTACCGCAACGCTGGCTAATGGACACGATTTCGAAATTACAGCAAGGCATTCCGTTTTCAGAGTTGTATTTAAACATTTTAATCTTATTCGCCTTTGCGATTGCATTCTTCTTAATTGCTATTTATAAATTTGGAAGAAATAATGATGCGAGGAACTTCATTTAATGAAAAGGTGTGGCGCAATGCCACACCTTTTTTGTATTCGTAATTTAAAGTATCTTTTGTAATATAGGAATGCTTTTATAGAGCACTTCATTATGTGAAGCATGCACAATATATGCATTGCCATCTAAAAGAAAAACGCTATGCAATACAGCGTTACCGTCACCGTGTCTTGTTAGTGTATCACCGACGACTTTTCCATCTGCCCATTTCAGTTTTGAATGTGAAGGGATGACTTGTAAATATTGAATTGTTTCCACTCCATCTCCTGCAATGAGTGTAGTTTCAATATTTCTTTTCTCTATAATAAATCTATTTTCATTTAATGTATCGAGGAAAGGGTTTTTCGTTTGCATCTTATTATAAGGAAGAAATGTAATAGAAGAGCTGGGTTTTATAAATAAATAATTTCCGTAATCTTTACAAGGAATAACATCTTGTAATCCTGGAAAGTAAAGGTGTATCGCTTCAACTTTATTCATTTTATACAAGGTGCTTAAGTAATGAATGTATTGTTCCATATAAAAATAAACAATATTTATTTTAGAAGAGGGATGAACAGGGAGACTACCTCCAGTCCAATAACTATAATTGGGAGGAGATCCAGCGTTTGGTGTACAGAGTATAATAAGTTGCTCCACATCATTTTCATATTCTTCACTTTGAACGTAAGAACGTGCAAGTAGTCCGCCCATACTATGACAAACTAAATTTAGTTTGTCGCACCCTGTAAATTCTTTAACATAAGCGATCGTTTGTAATATATATTTTTGAGTAGAAAAAACAATACGCTGACGCCAATCATAAAAACAGATAAACAGGTTTTTATTTCGTTTATAGCCCATACTTTCTAACATCATAATGAATGGTTCATAAACAAACGCGGAAAGCCCAAAGTTCCAATTACCGGTACCAGGAATAATAATATTACTCATTGAACCGAAAAGACCTGGAATAAAAACAATAGGAGTTTTTCCTTTTTTCATATTCTACTCTCCTTTAACTGTTTAATATCAATAAAAATAAGAAATACATTTCGTATGAAAATATACTTAAATGAAACACTACGGAGTAGAAAGTAATATGAGCGGAAGGAAGTCAAAATGATAAAGAAAATATTGCGAGTTACTTCTATTGTTGTTGGTATATTGGTTTTTATTTTAATTTGGATGCATATAGATGTCACCCTCGGTAGGAAAATGGAAGCCGGGAAAAATATGCCGACAGAGTATGCGCCTCATTATAGTGACTTTCAATTATATGTAGAAGGAAAGTCGTTTTATAAACAGTTGTTTACTGATATAAGAGAAGCGAAGCAATCTATTTACACTTATTTTTATATTTTATCGGATGATAAAAGTAGCCATACTTTTTTAAACTTATTAAAAGAGAAAGCGAAAGAAGGAGTAAACGTATATTTATCAGTTGATTTAATTAATGATTTGTCTTTTGAAAGAAAGATGAAAAATGAATTGCGAAAAAGTGGTGTTCATTTTACATATAGTAGAAAACTGGAACTGCCATTTGGATTTTATTCTTTGCATCACCGCAATCATCGCCGTATTACATCGATTGATGGGGAAATTGGTTATACAGGTGGATTTAATATGGGAGATGAATATTTAGGGAAAGATAAGCGTTTTGGATATTGGCGTGATTATCATGTGCGGATAAGAGGAGAAGGAGCAAAGGACTTAGAGGAACAGTTCGCTTTAGATTGGAAAAGAGATACGAAAGAAGAGATAAAAAGAAGTACGAATAAGGCTAGTAAAGGAAACACATTACATACAATGGTTAGCTATAATGGACACCATGTCGCTGGAAAATATATAGAGTTAATAAAACAAGCGAAGCATTTGATTGTTATTACAACGCCTTATTTTATAGCGGAAAATAAAGAACTAATGAATGCTTTAATTGCGGCGCAAAAACGTGGCGTCACAGTAAAAATACTTTGGTCATATAAACCAGATATTCCTCTCATTAAAGAGGCGGCATATCCTTACATACGTCAAGCTGTTAATAATGGGATTACTGTATACGGTTATAAAAAAGGGATGTTTCATGGGAAGTTAATGCTGATTGATAATGAATTAACGGTTATCGGTACAACGAACATAACTGCACGTAGCTTCTATATAAATGATGAGATGAATTTGTATATTCATGGTGGAAGTATCGTATCAGAAGTGAACGAGGCATTAGCGCAAGATTTTCATGATTCGAAAGAAATGAAGAAAGAATTTTTTGAGAAGTTATCATTTTGGGAGCGGTGTAAGGAGAAATTGGCAGGGTTGGTGGATTTTTATTTGTGATGATTTAACGGAGATACTGGGAATTTAGAATATAGTAAATAGGAAGCTATATTGTTTATTCAACAAGTAGAGAAGTGAGAAGGAACCTTCAAAAATAGAAGGTTCTTTCTTGTTCTATAATTCATTATTGGTAGTTGGTACGTTTAGTACACAAGGATTAAATATGGATTGGACTGTTTCGATTCAAGAAATCGCTGATGAAAGAAAACGTCAAGTTGATAATTTTTTAAAGGAGAGATCAATTGAAGAGGGAGCGGTGTGCAAGAAACTTCCCGAAAAATCTACATCCGAAAAAATTATAGACGGTATTTTAGAAGGTACGAGTCAAGCTGTTGAAGATACAATAGATGGTGTTGTGGCACTTGGTAAATGGGAAACGTGGGAGAACATGGCTCATTTAGATGAAACCTTACCTGCTATGTGGAATACATTGTCAGATTCGTTTGTTAATGATGTAATAAATGGAGACGCTGAAAGTCGTGCTAAGTGGGGAAGTTATGCTTTAACACAAGTTGGATTAGGATTCTTTGGTGATAAAGGGATAAGTAAGGTAACTACATCAGACAAAAGTGTAAATAAATGGTAAGGGAGAATGTATATGAAAATTTGGCAATTAAAAAGCTCGACTGATGATTATGAAACCTTTCAATTATTGAACTATGAAGAGGATAAAAAATATTTTAAAACTAGTTTTAATTCTATGGTGAGTTTTTCAGATTCATGGACGCCTAAGTTTATTGAGGTAACAGATGAAGGAAAGTTAAGTGATTCTCCTATATTTTGGGGAAAGTCTGGTGTACAAATAATTAGCGAAAAAGCCAAGGGTGTTTTAGAATCTATAGTAGAAGATAATATTGAATTTTTACCATTAATTCATAAAGAAACAAACGAAAAATACTATGCTATGCATGTTTTAAGGGTATTGGAAGCACTTGATACTAATAAAACAATCTTTGAAAAGTTAAGTTCAGGTTTAATAATAGGATGCGAAAAATTCGCATTTGATAGTGATACTGTTCAAAATGAAATGATTTTTAAGGTTTACATAAATGGAAAAATTCATCCTACGGCTGTTTTTATTTCGGACGAGTTGAAGGTTATTATTGAACAAAGTGATTTAAAAGGTTTTGAATTTATTGAAGTGTGGGATTCAGAAGAAAGCGCATAAATAAATTCTGAAAATAATTAAATGCGGTTATTGGTGGGAGTTCATGCTTAAGAGAAGTTCGAATATAAGAAAAAGAGTTAAGCGAATTAGGTGAGTTTTTAATTATAGTGTAAGAATAGAATTTTTCGAATCTCTGATAAGTTTACGATAAAAACTTAAGTCCCCTTGTTATACAAAGTAGGGGACTATTTATCCTACATTAACGAGCAGTAAGATTCCCACCTCAAAATTCGGCTGAAGAAAAGAGGAGAGGTGGGAGATCAACTGCTTGTAAAAGGCTAATAATTCGTGGAGATGAACAAAACTTCCGATGAAAAATATTATTTTTCATGCACCAACATCGAAACATCATCATTAATCAACGTCCCAACATGTTCACCTAAACAAATTCTTTTCATCACACCAGGCTCATCAAAGTTAAAGACGTGTGCTGGTAAATTATAGTCCCGGGCAAGCAGTAAAGCCGCTTGATCCATTACTTGTATGTTTTGCCTAACAATATCGTTATAGTTTAGTTTTTTATACATTTTCGCTGATTTGTTATGTTTTGGATCACTTGTAAAGACGCCATCTACTCCTTGTTTTGCAACTAATATGGCGTCACTGTTCATTTCAATGGCTCTTTGTACACTTGGGTAATCTGTCGTAACGAATGGCTGCCCGTTACCGCCTCCGAAAATGATGATATATCCGTTATCTAAATGGTGGACTGCGCGTAGGCGAATATATGGCTCAGCTACTGCATTAAAAGGGATGGAAGTCATAACGCGTACTTCTTTGTCAGTTTTGCTAGTTAGAACGCCGCGAAGCATTAAGCTGTTAATTATCGTTCCTAACGTCCCTATATTATCAGCCTCTACACGGTCAATGCCCCATTCTTCAGCTAGATGACCTCTGAATATGTTACCGCCTCCGATGACGATGGAGACTTCGATACCTAAATCAACGATAGATAAAATTTCGTTTGCGATATGTTCTAATCGTTTGGAGTTAAAGCTATTTCCAGATTGATCAGCAAGTGCGCCGCCGCTTAATTTGATTAAGACTCGTTTATATGGCTTCATAACAATTCCCCCTATAGATAGCAATAAAAAAGGAACAAAGGCGAATGCCCTTGTTCCTTTTTATGAAAACGAAATAGAAAAGAAATAGATATAATGAATTTCTTCGCGTGATTTTTCATAACATCCACTCCTTTTCATCCTTTTAGTTTGAATACATATATCTTTTAGATTATACGAAATAATCTGATGTTTTATCAAGTATATTTTATTTCTTTTTATGGAATATGTGTCAATGAATATAGTAAGAAAAAAATTTGAATTTTTTGTGACGAACTTGTAGGTTTTTGTATGATTTTGTAGGTTCGCTTATATGATGTGTGAGTAGCTTTTATAAATATGAAATGAAAGCGTTCGCATGAAGGGGATGAACATAAATGAAAAAATTCGGATTGGCAACACAAATTTTTGTCGCACTTGTTTTAGGGATTGTAGTAGGGGCAATCTTTTATGGCAATAAAACGGCAATTTCTTATATCACACCAATTGGGGATATATTTATTCACTTAATTAAAATGATTGTAGTACCAATTGTTATTTCAGCATTAATTGTTGCGGTAGCTGGTGTAGGAGATATGAAGAAGCTTGGGAAACTAGGCGGAAAGACAATTCTCTATTTCGAAATTATTACGACGATTGCTATTTTAATGGGATTAATTGCGGCGAATATATTCCAGCCAGGTACTGGTGTTGATATGAATAATTTGCAGCAAAGTGATATTTCTTCTTATAAACAAACAGCAGATGCTACAGAGAAGAAAGGTTTTGCTGAAACGATTGTTCATATTGTACCGAAAAACGTATTTGAATCTATTGCACAAGGTGACTTATTACCGATTATATTCTTCTCAGTATTATTCGGTTTAGGTGTTGCGGCAATTGGAGACAAAGGAAAGCCTGTCTTTAATTTCTTTGAAGGTGTACTCGAAGCGATGTTTTGGGTCACAAATCAAGTTATGAAGTTTGCACCATTCGGTGTATTTGCATTAATTGCTGTTACGGTTGCAAAATTTGGTGTAGGCACACTACTTCCTTTAGGAAAACTAGTGCTAGCTGTATACGTAACTGTTATACTATTCGTTGTGATTGTATTAGGTATTAATGCACGAATGGTTGGAGTAAACATTTTTACATTAATAAAAATTTTAAAAGAAGAACTTATTCTTTCATTTACGACAGCAAGTTCAGAAGCTGTTTTACCTAATATAATGAGAAAGATGGAAGAGTTCGGTTGTCCAAAGGCAGTTGCCTCTTTCGTAATTCCGACAGGTTATACATTTAACTTGACTGGGTCAGCTATTTATCAAGCGTTAGCGGCATTGTTTGTTGCACAAATGTATGGTGTACACATGTCACTGACGGAGCAAATAACGTTATTATTCGTTCTCATGTTAACATCCAAGGGGATGGCGGGAGTTCCAGGTGCATCGTTCGTTGTTGTATTAGCAACGTTAGGATCAATGGGATTACCTCTAGAAGGCATCGCATTAATTGCGGGAATTGACCGCATTTTAGATATGATTCGCTCAGCTGTCAATGTATTAGGAAATGCATTAGCTGCCATTGTTATGTCGAAGTGGGAAGGCGAATTCGATGATGAGAAAGCAAAACAATATGTAGAAACAGTCAAACAAACAAAAGCAGCATAAGAAATCGTTAAGGAGTGAAGAGTCATGGCAACATTAGCTGAAGTTAAAAATGGAGTACGAATTGAAAAAGATTTTTTAGGTGAAAAAGAAGTGCCAAATTATGCGTACTACGGCGTGCAAACAATGCGTGCAGTAGAAAACTTCCCAATTACAGGATACAAAATTCATGAAGGCTTAATTAAGGCGTTCGCAATTGTAAAAAAAGCGGCAGCACTTGCTAATGCAGATGTAGGAAGATTGGAATTGAAAAAGGGTGGTGCGATCGCAGAAGCATCACAAGAAATCCTTGATGGGAAATGGCATGATCATTTCATCGTTGATCCAATCCAAGGCGGTGCAGGAACTTCAATGAATATGAATGCAAATGAAGTCATTGCCAATCGTGCCCTTGAATTATTAGGAATGGAAAAGGGAGACTATCATTATATTAGTCCAAATAGCCATGTAAATATGGCACAATCAACAAACGATGCATTCCCAACAGCGATTCATATCGCAACATTAAATGCATTAGAAGGCTTATTACAAACGATGGGTTATATGCATGATGTATTTGAATTAAAAGCAGAACAGTTCGACCATGTTATTAAAATGGGTCGTACACATTTACAAGATGCTGTGCCAATTCGTCTTGGACAAGAATTTAAAGCGTACGCTCGCGTACTTGAACGTGATATGAAACGAATTCAGCAATCACGTCAACATTTATATGAAGTAAACATGGGAGCAACTGCAGTAGGTACAGGCTTAAATGCAGATCCAGAGTACATTGAAGCAGTTGTAAAACATTTAGCTACAATTAGTGAATTACCACTTGTTGGTGCTGAAGATTTAGTAGATGCGACGCAAAATACGGATGCTTATACTGAAGTATCTGCAGCACTAAAAGTATGTATGATGAACATGTCTAAAATTGCGAATGACCTTCGTTTAATGGCATCAGGTCCACGTGTTGGTTTAGCAGAAATTATGCTGCCAGCTCGTCAACCAGGTTCATCTATTATGCCAGGGAAAGTAAACCCTGTTATGCCAGAAGTAATTAATCAAATTGCGTTCCAAGTAATTGGTAACGACCATACAATTTGCCTTGCTTCAGAAGCGGGACAATTAGAATTAAACGTTATGGAACCAGTACTTGTTTTCAACTTACTTCAATCTATTAGCATTATGAATAACGGCTTCCGTGCCTTTACAGATAATTGCTTAAAAGGAATTGAAGCGAATGAAAATCGCTTAAAAGAGTACGTTGAGAAGAGTGTAGGAATTATTACAGCCGTGAACCCTCATATCGGTTATGAAGCAGCAGCTCGCGTTGCGAAAGAAGCAATTGCAACAGGTCAATCCGTTCGAGAACTTTGTGTGAAAAATGGTGTATTATCACAAGAAGACTTAGAGTTAATTTTAGATCCATTTGAAATGACTCATCCAGGGATTGCAGGAGCAACTCTTTTAAAGAAAAATTAAAAGAAGAGGGGGGACAAGCCCCTCTTTTTTGTTTACAATATAGAAATGTTATATATGAATAGAGGTAGGGATGTTATGAGTAAGTTTACAGTGGCTTCTAATGGTGCATTAGAAACAGCATTAAGAGGAGTAGAAGTATTATCAACACCACTTTTAAATAAAGGGGTCGCTTTCACGCAAGAAGAAAGAGAAGAGTTAGGTTTAAAAGGGTTATTACCGCCAGCAGTTTTAACGTTAGATGAACAAGCGCGCAGAGCGTATGAACAATTTTGTTCTCAGCCAGATGATTTATTAAAGAATGTATACTTAACAGCGTTGCATGATCGAAATGAAGTATTATTTTATCGCATTTTAACAGATCATTTACGTGAAATGTTACCAATTGTATATACACCAACTGTCGGTGTAGCAATTCAAAGATACAGTCATGAATACCGTAAACCACGTGGTGTTTATTTATCAATTAACGATCCATCAGGTATTGAAGAAGCATTCAATAATATCGGTGCAACAGCTGAAAACATTGATTTAGTCGTTGTAACAGATGGCGAAGGTATATTAGGAATTGGTGACTGGGGCGTTGGTGGCATTAACATCGCAATCGGGAAATTAGCTGTTTATACGGCCGCAGTTGGAATCGATCCTAGTCGTGTATTACCAGTAATTTTAGATGTAGGTACAAACCGTGAGGAACTATTAAACAATCCATTTTATATTGGAAATCGTCATCCACGTATAACAGGTGAAGCTTACGATGAATTTATTGATACATTTGTTCAAGCGGTAAATAACCAATTCCCGAAAGCACTTTTACATTGGGAAGATTTCAGTTCTCGAAATGCACGAAAAATTTTAGATAAATACCGTCATGACGTATGTACGTTTAATGATGATATTCAAGGTACAGGTGCAGTTTCACTTGCTGCGGTATTATCAGCAGTGAAGGCTTCTGGCGTACCACTGAGTGAACACCGCGTCGTTGTGTTTGGCGCTGGTACAGCTGGAATCGGTATCGCAGATCAAGTAAGAGATGCAATGGTCCGCGCTGGCTTATCAGAAGAAGAATCACATAATCGTTTCTGGTGTATTGACCGTAACGGATTAGTTACAGATAATATGGGAGATCTTCTTGATTT
This sequence comes from Bacillus cereus group sp. BfR-BA-01383, assembly GCF_022663495.1. Classification (NCBI taxonomy): domain Bacteria; kingdom Bacillati; phylum Bacillota; class Bacilli; order Caryophanales; family Bacillaceae; genus Bacillus; species Bacillus cereus group sp. BfR-BA-01383. Next base: position 110,005 of record NZ_JAKUFP010000011.1, on the reverse strand, counting down.
CCAAATTCCATATGCAAGAAAAGAAGCGGAAGTAAGTGAGTGGAAAGAAAATGATGTAATTGGACTTGCTGAAGTTGTGAAACATGTGAAACCGACAATTTTAATCGGTACATCGACTGTTGCTGGCGCGTTTAAAGAAGAGATTATTAAAGAAATGGCCACTCACGTAGAACGACCAATTATTTTACCAATGTCGAATCCGACGCCACTTGCTGAAGCAAAACCAGTAGATTTAATCGAGTGGACAGAAGGAAGAGCATTAGTTGCAACAGGAAGTCCATTTGAACCAGTTACGTATAACGGTGTAACGTACGTGATCGGGCAATCAAATAACGCACTTATTTTCCCAGGGTTAGGACTTGGAACAATTGTTGTACGTGCTAGCGTCATGACGGACGGAATGTTCGCAGCAGCTGCAGAAGCAGTTGCAAGCATGGTAGATACAAGTCAGCCAGGAGCACCTATCTTGCCAGAGGTGGAAGAGTTACGTAATATCTCCGAAATGGTTGCAATTGAAGTAGCGAAAGTTGCAGTTGCAGAAGGTGTTGCTAGAGAGAACTTAAGTGATAACGATATCAAGATTGCGGTGAAAGAAGCAATGTGGACGCCTGAGTATCGTCAAATAAAAGCGGTAGAAAAGGTTAGAATATAGAAATAAAGCCCGTTTATAATTATAAGCGGGCTTTCACTTTTACTATTGAAAAAAGAATAGGAAGTGGCACCTTTGAAGTGGAATCAATTATGGAAGAATGATATGTCCCTTTTAATTATATTAATGATCGTTGTTCCGATTGCTGGAGAGCTGAATTTTCACCCTTTTAACGACACGTTTCGTGTTAGCTTTGGGACACCGCTATTCTTCTTTTTATTACTATTTTTAAGAAGAATACCAGCAGCTGCTGCAGGTATTCTTGTCGGTATATGTGTAGTCTTATTCCGTGTATGTCTTGACTGGATCATGCAAGGTTCATTTCATATGACGGAATCATTTTATTTGCGCTATCCCGTATTCTTCTATTATTTTATTTATGGAAGTCTTTTTTCGCTTTGTAGGGTGAATAAGTTTCATCAGAAGCCAATAGTTATTGGGTGCCTTGGAATTACAATTGAAATTATCGCAAGTATGTCAGAACTTGCGATTTATCATATGGTAGTGCTCGGTACAACAATAACGGTTTCTGAAGTAAATAAGTTAATTATTATTGCTATTTTTCGTAGTTTCTTTGCACTCGGTTTTTTAAATATGATGAACTTATATGAAACGAAATTAAAAGAATCACAAGTGCGAAAAGAAAATGAAAATATGTTAATGCACCTTTCTAATTTATATGTAGAATCTGTTCATTTGAAAAAAACGTTACAAAATGCGGAGTTAATTACACAAGAAGCATATCAATTATATCGAAACTTGCAAGTAATCGATGATTCGAATGGTAAAACAGCATTGAAAATAGCGGGGGAAGTACATGAAATAAAAAAAGATAATCAAAGAATTTTTGCAGGATTATCGAAACTGTTATTAGATAAAAATGTGGCTGAGTATGTAGAGGGACATGAACTTGTGGAAATGATTGTAAGGATAAATGAGAAGTACGCTGAAATGTTGGGAAAAGATATACGTTTTTCGGAACATATAGAAGGTGCGCATGCAGAATATCATGTGTATACAGCCTTATCGATTTTTAATAACTTAGTTGCAAATGCAGTTGAAGCAATTGAGGATAGAGGTCTCATTATGATTAAGCTATATAAACGAGATGACCATATATTCTTTGAAGTAATTGACGATGGTCCCGGTATTGCACAAAAATATAAGAAATTAGTATTTAAGCCCGGGTTTACTTCAAAGTACGATCAAACGGGAACACCGTCCACAGGAATTGGCCTTTCTTACATACACGAAATGGTAACAGAGCTTGGCGGAGAAGTGAGGTTAGAAGATAGAGAAACTGGCAGAGGGTGTAAGTTTGTCGTTTATTTACCGGAGTGCAGTTTAAAGCGGGAAGGGGAATAGAGTTGTTTTATTATATCGTAGATGATGATGAAGTTTTCCGTTCGATGCTTTCGCAAATTATTGAAGATGGCGATCTTGGGGAAGTAATTGGAGAATCGGAAGACGGAGCGTTTATTGAAGCAGAACAGTTAAATTATAAAAAAGTGGACATTTTATTTATTGATTTACTAATGCCGATGAGAGATGGGATTGAAACAGTTCGCCATATAGCGTCTTCTTTCACTGGTAAAATTATTATGATTTCCCAAGTTGAATCGAAACAACTCATTGGTGAGGCGTATACACTTGGTGTGGAATATTATATTACGAAACCACTAAACAAAATTGAAGTTGTATCTGTCGTACGAAAAGTAATGGAACGGATTCGTTTAGAGCGTTCCATATATGACATTCAAAAATCATTGAACAATGTGTTTCAGTGGGAGCAGCCGCAAATGCGTAGTGAACCAGTGCAAGAAGCAAAAAAGATAGCAGATTCAGGACGCTTCTTACTATCAGAGCTCGGAATTGCAGGAGAGAATGGAAGTAAAGATTTACTTAGTATGCTGGAATATTTAAATGGACAAGAAAAAGCGGAGACATTTGAATTTGGATTTCCAGCGCTAAAAGAAATTTTTCATCATATTACGATAAAAAAATTAGGAGATGTAGCTGTAGATACGGATATTGATAAAGAAAAAAAAGCATCTGAACAAAGAGTGCGCAGAGCGATTTATCAGTCGTTAAATCATTTGGCATCTTTAGGATTAACAGACTTTTCAAATCCTAAGTTTGAAAGCTATGCTCCGAAATTTTTTGATTTCACTGTAGTTAGAAAACGTATGACAGAAATGACGAAGGATGAAGTGGCAGCTTCTGGGCATATACGAATTAATACGAAGAAATTTATTCAAGTGTTGTATTTTGAGGCGAAGCGGTTGATGGAGATAGAGTGAAAAGGTGCTTATAAATAAGCATCTTTTTTTGTTAAATCAACATTTTATATTTTCTCGTGGAGCATGTAAAATGATAAGTAAGAGAAAATGGTTTTACATTAAGGAAGTGTCAAAACAATGAGTTTTACATTAAATAAATCAATTATTAAAGAAGTATGCGGAGAAACCTCATATAAAAGAGGCGAAGCTTATTATAAAGCAAATAAAGTAATCGTGAATCATTATGATGTAAATAAAGAAATTTGCGAGGCGACGGTAAAAGGAAACGAAGATTTTCATGTTACAGTAGAAAAAGCTGAAAAAGGTGATGTTGTTGCAAGATGTAGTTGTCCTTCGTTAGCGTCTTTTCAAACGTACTGTCAACATGTTGCTGCTGTCTTATTGTATATAAACTATAATCAGCAAACGATTAAGAATGAAAATGAACAATTAACGAGCGGGATGTTTCAGTTGTTTGCAGACAAACCACTGAAACCCAAAAGTAAACAACACCGTTTTGATACACGTGAAATATTAGATGTTGAGTTTATATGTACACCGGTAGCTATGAAAAATGGTGGGGCTCTTCTTGGAATGCAGTTGAAACTTGCGAAATCATATTTTATAAATCATATTAGAGATTTTCTTTTTAAAGTGGAGAAAAGAGAGTCTTTTCATTGTTCAAATGAATTTACATATACACCAGATGTACATAGTTTTAAACAAGAGACGGACGCAATTATTCAGCAACTTATTAAGATTCATCATAATGAAAAAATGTACGAGGATGTGCTAGAAGTACATGCAAAACAAGATGAAAGTTTGATATTAGTACCGCCAGCTTCATGGAATGATATGCTCTCTTTACTTTCTAGAGTTGAGTATGTACAGCTGAAACAACATGAACAACTGTTTCATGGTTTACAAGTTTCTAAAGGGTTATTGCCGTTACATTTTGAGTTTACGAAAGGGAATAATGGCGGATTTACACTTCATATAGACGGACTAAACCGTGTACAAGTTATGGATATGTATAACAATGCACTTTATGACGGGAAACTATATCATTTACATATGGAAGATTGTATGCGACTTATTGAATTACAAAAGATGATGAATCGTTCAAATAGCAGTCAGTTTTACATTCCTGAAAGTAAGATGGAACATTTCGTAGAGAAAGTTGTGCCCGGGTTAATGAAGCTTGGTACTGTAAAAATTGATGAAATAATATCTGATCGTGTTGAAACGCCTTTGCTAAAAGCGAAATTGTATTTAGATCGAGTGAAAAATCGTTTGTTAGCAGGTCTCGAATTCCATTATGGAAACGTTGTTATTAATCCGCTAGAAGAGGACGGACAGCCGTCTGTTTTTAATCGTGATGAGAAGAAGGAAAAAGAGATTTTAGACATGATGAGTGAAAGCGCCTTTGCGAAAACAGAAGGCGGTTACTTTATGCATAATGAAGAAGCTGAATATAATTTTTTATATCACGTCGTTCCAACATTAAAAGGTTTAGTAGATATTTATGCGACGACAGCAATCAAATTACGAATTCATAAAGGAGATACAGCTCCTCTTATTAGAGTAAGAAGAAAAGAAAGAATTGATTGGTTGTCATTTCGTTTTGATATAAAAGGAATACCGGAAGCTGAAATTAAAGGTGTATTAGCGGCTCTTGAAGAGAAACGTAAATATTATCGATTAGCGAATGGTTCGTTATTATCACTGGAGAGTAAAGAGTTTAATGAAATTAATCAATTTGTAAAAGAATCGGGTATTCGGAAAGAGTTTTTACATGGAGAAGAAGTAAATGTTCCACTTATTCGGAGTGTAAAATGGATGAACGGACTTCATGAAGGAAACGTTTTAAGTTTAGACGAGTCTGTTCAAGAGTTAGTGGAAAACATTCAAAATCCGAAAAAATTAAAGTTTGCGGTGCCAAATACTTTACAAGCTGTTATGAGAGAGTATCAAGTGTATGGATTAAAGTGGATGAAAACACTCGCCCACTACCGTTTTGGGGGTATTTTAGCAGATGATATGGGTCTTGGAAAGACGCTGCAAAGTATTGCTTTTATAGACTCTGTTTTACTTGAAGTTCGAGATAAGAAAATGCCCATATTAGTCGTTTCACCGTCATCACTTGTTTATAACTGGCTTAGTGAATTGAAGAAATTCGCTCCGCATATTCGAGCGGTTATTGCCGATGGAAGTCAAGCAGAGCGCCGAAAAATATTGAAAGATATAGTGGGATTTGATGTCGTAATTACGTCATATCCATTGCTGAGAAGGGACATAAGGTTATATGCAAGGCCGTTTCATACGTTATTTCTTGATGAAGCACAAGCGTTTAAAAACCCTACAACGCAAACTGCAAGAGCAGTGAAAACGATTCAAGCTGAATATCGTTTTGGATTAACGGGAACACCTGTAGAAAATTCGTTGGAAGAGCTATGGTCTATCTTCCATGTCGTCTTCCCAGAATTATTACCAGGAAGAAAAGAGTTCGGTGATTTAAGACGTGAAGATATAGCAAAGCGAGTGAAACCATTCGTATTAAGACGATTAAAAGGGGACGTATTAAATGAGTTACCAGACAAAATAGAGCACTTACAATCATCGGAGTTGTTACCCGATCAAAAGAGACTTTATGCTGCTTATTTAGCGAAGTTAAGAGAAGAAACGTTAAAACATTTAGACAAGGATACGTTACGCAAAAATAAAATTAGAATTTTAGCTGGTTTAACGAGACTGCGCCAAATTTGTAATCATCCTGCTTTATTTGTGGATGATTATAAGGGCAGTTCAGCTAAATTTGAACAACTGTTAGAGATATTAGAGGAATGTAGAAGTACAGGGAAGAGAATTTTAATTTTTTCTCAATTTACGAAGATGCTTTCCATTATTGGTCGCGAACTAAATCGTCAAGCAATTCCATACTTTTATTTAGACGGGAGTACACCTGCGCAGGAGCGTGTAGAGCTATGTGATCGATTTAATGAAGGAGAAGGGGACCTATTTCTTATTTCTTTAAAAGCTGGCGGTACGGGCCTTAACTTGACGGGTGCAGATACGGTAATATTATACGATTTATGGTGGAATCCAGCAGTTGAGCAACAAGCAGCAGATAGAGCATATCGAATGGGGCAAAAAAATACAGTGCAAGTGATTAAGTTAGTAGCTCACGGAACGATTGAAGAAAAGATGCATGAGCTTCAAGAGAGTAAGAAAAATTTAATCGCTGAAGTGATTGAGCCGGGAGAAGAGAAGTTATCTTCTATTACGGAGGAAGAAATAAGGGATATACTGATGATTTGAAATGAAAAAAGCTATGCTTTCACCTATATGAAAGCATAGCTTTTTTTGTTGTAATAATTATATTTTGTTTTGAACAAAGTAAAGAAATAAGACACTATTTATTTTACTTCTTTGTGCCTTTACTTTTGTATGGTTTTGCAGCTTTCTTTTTCTTTGCACTAGATTGCCAACGGTTCCATCCTTTACTTCCTGTACCTTGTCCTACACCTTTTTTCGGTTTTGCTTTCGTTTTACTCATATGATCACTCCGTTATATAAAAAATCTTATTTGATAATAGCCAATGTTTTAGAAAAATACTCCCGATAAATGACTATGTTTGCTTTAAGTAAAAACAAACTGCTTGAATGCTATAGTATATCATGAAATGGTGAGTAAACTGAAAGGAATTACAAAGAAAATGAAAATAATAAGAAATACTGCTGATTCAATTTTTCGAACGATCACATTAGTGGTTGTGTATATGTTAGTTTCGGTTAGTGAAACATTTTTTGGATTGACGAGGCAAAAGAAGTAAAGGTGCTAAAATTAGAAACAATCAATAAAGATGTAAAATAAAGAATTGAAAAATATTTTAAAACTTTTTGTTGACTTTCTCGTGTTTTTGTATAGAATAATCATTAATAAAATGTTTCAGAGATGTGACAACAAAACGACTATGAAAGGACGAGTAGTAGTAGGATGTAGTTTAAGCGAGTCAGGGATGGTGTGAGCCTGATACGAAGCCTATTATGAAGAACCTCCTGGAGTCGCTAACCGAAATCCTTTATAGGAAAGTAGACTTAGCCGGGAACTTCGCCGTTACAAGAAGAACAGTATCGAGATATTACATCTCCGTATTGTATAAGTGAGCAACCTCTGTTGCTAATTTGGGTGGTACCGCGGAACCAAAGCCTTTCGTCCCAGTTTTTTGGGGAAGAAGGGCTTTTTTTGTTGGCTTCTTTTCACAACATCCAAACATTTTAGGAGGAAACCACCATGTATCAATCATTAATGACAGTAAGAGAGACTCAAATCGCAATTAAGGAAGTTAAAACATTTTTCGAGGACCAGTTAGCAAAACGCCTTGAACTATTCCGCGTATCTGCACCATTATTCGTAACGAAAAAATCAGGATTAAACGATCACTTAAACGGTGTAGAACGTCCAATTGAATTTGATATGTTACATTCAGGAGAAGAGTTAGAAATTGTTCATTCACTAGCGAAGTGGAAAAGGTTTGCATTACATGAATACGGCTATGAAGCTGGTGAAGGTTTATATACAAACATGAACGCGATTCGTCGTGATGAAGAACTAGATGCAACACATTCCATTTACGTTGACCAATGGGATTGGGAAAAAATTGTTCAAAAAGAATGGCGCACTGTAGAATACTTGCAAGAAACAGTACGAACAATTTATGGAATATTCAAAGATTTAGAAGATCACTTATTTGAAAAATATCCGTTCCTTGGAAAGTATTTACCAGAAGATGTTGTTTTCATTACTTCTCAAGAGCTAGAAGATAAATATCCAGAATTAACTCCGAAAGATCGTGAACATGCAATTGCGAAAGAACACGGTGCAGTCTTTATTATCGGAATTGGTGATGCACTCCGTTCAGGTGAAAAACACGATGGACGTGCAGCTGACTATGACGATTGGAAATTAAACGGTGACATTTTATTCTGGCACCCAGTACTACAAGCTTCGTTCGAATTATCATCAATGGGGATTCGTGTTGATAGTAAATCACTTGATGAGCAGTTAACGAAAACTGGTGATGACTTTAAACGTGAGTATGATTTCCATAAAGGTATATTAGAAGATGTACTACCATTAACAATTGGCGGTGGTATTGGACAATCAAGAATGTGCATGTACTTCTTACGTAAAGCGCATATCGGTGAAGTTCAATCTTCTGTATGGCCTGACGATTTACGTGAAGCTTGTAAGAAAGAAAACATTCATCTGTTTTAATAGAAGAGAGAGGGAGAGTAGCTCAAATATAGAGCTATTCTCCCTTTTTAAATTATGTAAACGAATGGTTTACAGTAAGTTTTACTAATAGTTTCTTTCGTTTATATCTCCTTTTGTGTAATAATTTGTTAAAGGAGAGGACGTTATGAACTTGGGAGAACAAATAAAAAAATTACGAGAATCAAAAGGATTTTCGCAAGAAGATGTCGCTAAAAAGATTGGTGTAACGAGACAGGCAGTATACAAATGGGAGAATGATAAAAGCTGTCCTGACATTGAAAATTTGATTTTATTGAGTGAAATGTACAACGTTACGCTAGATGAGTTAATAAAAGGGAATCAAAACTTTAAAGAAAAAATACATATGGATGAAGAAGATGAGGATTTTGAGAAAGAGAATGAGTTTGGTTTTTATATTGGCTGCGGTTTGTTAATTATGAGTGCTTTCATTGATTATAAAGGAATTCAAGAGATATTGTTAGGAATTGCACTATTCATGATGGTTTTTTACTCTGACGTGAAGAAAGTTATTTTAAATGAATTCAGATCGTTTTTTCGAGGGAGAGAGCAAAAGGATATATATGATAAGAAGTGAGAAGAGTTGGTTATATTTCCTAGGAAAGGGTATAACGAATATTTCAATTGCTTTATAATGATTTTTTTGATAAGTATAACAAGTTAAAAGCTATCTACATAGAGTTTTGAAATCTATGTAGATAGCTTTCTCTTTATATAGGAAGAAAATAGATTAATATAATTTGTTGTAAGTTTTATCGGCGGAAATTAAATCATTTGCACTAAAGGCTCAATTTTCGCCATAAATGATTGATGGAGTGCTTCAACGCCATCTACTAGGTGAATTCGGTCAATGACAACGGAAACTTTAATTTCTGATGTACTTACCATTTTAATATGAATACCTTCTTCTTTTAAAGTAGTGAACATATTAGCAGCAACCCCCGGATTAGATACCATACCTGATCCTACAATTGATACTTTTGCTAAATGATTTTCATGTTCTACAGACTCATAGTGAAGAGTTTCTTGATTTCGTTCCAACGCTTCTAAAGTCTCTCTTAAATCATTGGAGTGAATCGAGAAGGAGAGATGTACAGTTCCTTCATTAGTAATACTTTGAATAATAATATCTACATTAATATGTGCTGCTGCTAATGTAGAGAAAACTGTTGAAAGTGAACTTTGTTCTAGTCCTTTAATTGTGACACGTGTAATATTATCTTCAAATGCAATACCTTTAACGATTGATTGTTGTTCCATGTTACATTCTCCCCTTACAATTGTTCCGTTTTCTTGTTCCATACTTGAACGAACTTCTAAAACTACGTTATGATTTTTAGCAAATTCGACAGCGCGTGGGTGTAATACGCCAGCGCCAAGGTTGGCAAGTTCTAACATTTCGTCATAAGAAATTTCATCTAATTTATAAGCATCTTGTACAACTCGTGGATCAGTCGTATATACGCCGGTCACATCCGTATAAATATCACATTTTTTTGCTTTTAGTGCCGCAGCTAATGCGACAGCAGTCGTATCAGAACCACCTCGTCCAAGCGTTGTAATTTCATTTTCTTCACTTACTCCTTGAAAACCAGCTACGATAACGATCGTGCCTTCAGCAAGATAAGATTGAATTCGATCTGTATTAATATCAGTAATCCGTGCACTACTATGTACAGATTCTGTTGTGATACCAGCTTGCCATCCTGTTAATGAAATTGCGTTATATCCTTTTGTTTGTAGTGCCATTGTTAATAATGAAATGGTTACTTGTTCTCCTGTAGATAGAAGCATATCCATTTCACGTTTACTTGGATTTTCTGTAATAGCGTTAGCAAGTGCTACAAGATCGTCTGTACTTTTGCCCATTGCTGAAACGACAGAGACAACGCTATGGCCTCGTTCATATTCTTCAATAATTAAATTTGCTACATGTTGAATGCGTTCAACACTTCCGACAGAAGTACCACCAAATTTTTGTACAATCGTTTCCATTACGAATTCCTTCTTTCGTCCATTTTTAAGAATAGTTTAGGACATATATAAATCCCAATATTCCTGTAGTTACCAGAGAAAAAAACAAAAAACACCATCTCAAATAAGTGAGGATGGTGCTGTTACAGGAAAAGGGAAACAGAAAACGGAGCTAATAAAAAAACCGCCAAAAAAGGAATATCATAAAAAATGATATCTCTTTTTTGTAGATAGCTCTTCATACATACACGTTTGTATATATGACAGTTCTGTTTCTATTCGAAAACAGCCCCAATTGATAAATACAGAGAAATTTATCGATTTCGGCAACACTTCCTTTCATCTAATTTCATAGACATCTCTGTGTCTCCATTAGAATACTCATAAGTATTGCAACCTCTATCTCACGTTTTAGGCGAGAGTGTTTGAATTATGAAGTTGTTGGTAACATTTGTTTTATAATAATTCAAATTTTTTGAGGAATCAAGTGTTTTATATATTTTTTTTATTCTTTCTTTTTCACAAAGAAGTTTGTGAAAAATATAGCAAAATAAATTCATTGCATGTACATTAAAAATATAGTACTTAGGAGGTGGGAGAATGAGTAAGAAAAAGCCTATTTATGTTGCAACAGAAATGAAAACAACAATGGAAAAACTATGGAAATATACGCAAGAACCAGACATACATACAGAGTGGGATGCTCGCTTTACTGAAATTTCGTATTTAGAGAAAAAAGAAGGAGAACCGCAGCAGTTTTTATATAAAACAAAGATCGGATTCGGACTTGAAATAGCTGGGGAAGGTGAATCGATAGGTGAAATAAGAAAAGAAACTGGTGAAAGAATTTCTTCTTTGAAATTTTGGACAGATAATACATTATCACTTATACAAATAGGGCGTGGTTATTGGAAGTATACACCGAATAAAGAATACATTCATTTTGAAACGCAATATGATTATGACACGAGATTTGGTCGTATAGGAAATGTAATTGATTCATATATTTTTCGACCTTTATTAGGATGGGCGACTGCTTGGAGCTTTGATGCCCTCAAATTATGGTTAGAAAAGGGGCTTCATCCTAGTTTGCTAATTAAAAGAACGATTACGTATTGGCTCGTTTGTTTTTTATTTGCTTTTGTATGGATGTATCAAGGGAGCTTTCCGAAAATAATTTTCACTCATCCAGAAGAGGTGAAGATGCTTTCTGTGATGATTGGTTCAACTGAAAATAGTATTTTGGCTCTTAAAATAATTGGGTGGTTAGAAATTATTTTTGGTGTCATATGGCTATTGCCACTTCCAAAACGAAAATTATTTATATTACATATTTTTATGTTAATAGTCTTAACAATAGTAGCCGGTTTTACGAATATCACAAGCTTTACACAGCCGTTTAATCCAATTACATTAAATATTCTTCTAATAGGTTTATCAATTGTCGGTTATATAAATAGCTTCGATTTGCCAAGTGCAAAAAATTGCAAGAGGACGAGAAAGGGATAAGTGTATGGTTAATATTTATGAGCGATTATTAGGGGATACCTATAAAAAACTGCATCCAGAATTACAGAAGCGGTATGCGATTACAGAAGAAAATAGTTTTACAGGGGAAGGAAAGATGGATGAAATTTACGGTGGCTCTTTTTTTGTTAAATTGATATTGAAAATTGCATCGAAGTTTCGGATGTTTTTCTCAGAGCGGGGAAAGGAAGTTCCATTTACGATACATAATACTGCTGAGCGGGATGAACATGGAAATGAACTTGTGCGGTGGAATCGCACTTTTTATTTTCATAATAAGAAAAGATATTTTAACGCGGTTATGCAGTTGGATGAAAAAGAAAATGAAATTGTAGATTATTTTGGTGAACCACGTATACTCGTTTCTACATTGAATTTTCATATTGATGAGATGGGGGCAATGCATATTTCTTCAAAGAAACAATGGTTTTATATGTTTGGAAGAAAAATCTCTTTACCGAAATTTTTATATGGAGAGGCAAACATTATTGAAAGTTATGATGACGAATTACAATGTTTTCGAATTCATGTACAAGTACGAAATCCGTTAATTGGTTCGCTATTTTCATATAAGGGAACATTTGTGGAAAGGAAATAAACGATATGAGAAATATAATATGGGGGCTTGCTTGTTATATTGTTTTTCTAATATGTGAGTGGTCGCATGTAAATCCTGTTGAAGCAATTATATTATTATCTGTTTTATTATTTATACCAATGTCTTTTTGTATTATTGATAAAAGAACAAGAAATGGGTCGTATTTATTATTTTATAAATACGTATCGTTTTTATATCCGGTCGCAGCAATTAGTGCAATGTTAGCTTTCGTAACAAATCATTATTTCTTTGCGATACTTTGGTTTGTATATACAGGAATCGTGGCGTTATTTGGTGTAAGTAGATTACTAGAAAGAGGATGGAAACCATTAGAAGAAACGGCTGTAGATAGTGCGTTTATTTATTTGTTTTTAGGTGGTTTTTGGTTTTTTGCTTCAGTAGCAAACGTTTCAATTATGAACTTTAGTTCTGACATTGTTTTACTCACAGCTGCCCACTTTCATTATTCGGCGTTTCTATTGCCCTTATCAGTTGGTTTAGTAGGAAGGAAAAGAGAAAAGAGAAGTAAAGTATATGATGCAATTATGTTTATCATAGTTATTTCACCTATGACAGTTGCGATAGGAATTACATATTCAAGGATATTTGAATTTTTTGCAGTGTTCATATATTTATGTGCTATTTATGGATATGGCATTTACGTTTGGAAAGCGAAATTTAATTCTATCACTGCAAAGGTTCTCTTAATTATTTCGTCTAGTACGCTCATGGTCACAATTATGTTCTCACTTATATACTCATACGGAAATTTGAAACAAGTAATGACGATTACAATTGCTCAAATGGTTTGGATTCACGGTGTTGTAAATGGAATTGGAGTAGCGTTACCAGCATTTGTCGGTTGGATAATTGAAAAGAGTGTTCCAAATTATAAATACTACGGGAAACCAATGAGTCAATTAAGAGGAAAAGTGACGATTGGTGGGGCATTTTTACATAGTAGAAATTTAGTGGATAGTAAGGAATACAATGGTCTAGTTGATAAAATGAATTATTTTCATAGTGAAGCATTTGATGCGACGAAGATTCCTGTAAGTATTATTCGTTTTTATGAAAATACAACAGCGTTTGAGTTGCAATCGAATATTCGATGGGCTCGTTGGTTCCATCCATTTGCATTTTTTTATGAGAAAATGAGTAAGCGTGTAGGACAAATACATTTAGGAATGGGCGGCAAGTGGGAAACGATGCATGGCTCTATCGTTGGTGTAATAGATGCGAAAGATGGAAGAGAGAACGTAAGGGCTTGGTTAAGAAAAAATGAAGCAGGAGAGTCTATTTTTTTAGCTCTTTATTCAAAGCATACACATAAGAACGAGACATATATGAATATTGCATTGCCCTTACCATATTCGAATATGACAGGTGTTTTGAAATTATGTAATGATAATCATGATTTAATCATTACTAGTAAGTTAAGAGAAAATGGTAGAGGAGACGAAGGGATTTATTTGCACACTCGTTTCTTTACAATACGATTACCGTTAGCAGAGACTTTTATCATTAAAGAGAGCGCGGATCACACTTTAACTGCGCACCATAAAATGTGGCTATTTGGAATGGAGTTTTTACATATTCATTATAAGATTAACAAAATGGAGAAGAAATAAGAAAAGCTTGGAGAAATTTCCAAGCTTTTTTTCGTATGAGTAATTGTTAAAGTGTCATGCATCATGTCGTCTAGGAAATATAGCTGATTGAGATGTTTTATATTATTACGTTGAATGATACGCGTAAAGTATACGTATTGTTCTGGAGCATAATGTAGACATTTTAAATGTTTTGGAATTTTTACCATAACATCAATCATTTTGTATATAATTAAAAGTATAATAGTTTGAATTTTTTGTATTATCCGTAGGGTATTAGGGGTATCGGAAAAGAGGAGAGAAACATGCAAGGGGAAGTACAAACAGAAAAAGGTTTAGGGTATGTTGGCAAATTACTATTGCCAGTTAAAGTGTCAAGGCATTTTAAGTTTTTGTGGATTGGACAATTGCTTTCAACTTTAGGGAGTTCTATAACAATGGTTATTTTGCCAGTCGTTGTTTACTCATTAACTGGTTCAACAGTCGTAATGGGAATGACTATGGCAATGTACATGCTACCAAATATTCTTGCTTTACCGTTTGCAGGGTTAGTTGTAGATCGAATTGACCGAGTAAAATTAATGTTACTTACAGATATAATCCGCTCTATATTAATGCTATTACTTGCATCGCTTATATTTATGGATTTGTTAACGATTACACTTTTATATGTCCTCGTTGCATTATACGGACTTATGGAAGGAATATTTCAGCCGGCCTATTCTGCTGTGAGGGCGAAAGTATTCGTACCTGAAATTCGTAATGCAGCTAATGCATTAACGCAAATGAGTAATCAAGGAATACGGTTAATTGGACCAGCCCTTGGTGGATTAATCGTTTCAGTTACATCTGCGGGAATAGGATTTGGACTAGATGCAGCAACGTACTTATTATCATTTTTATGTTTATTATTTTTAAAAGAAATTAAGTTTAAAAAAGTAAAATCGATTGAAAGGAATAAGGTCGATTATAAAAAAGAGTTTATGGAGGGCGTTTTAGTTTTAAAAAGCCATCCATGGCTGTGGATTACAATTTTAGTCTTTTCTTTCGTTAACATTTGTTATGCAGGTATTATCGTCGTATTAATTCCATGGTTGTTTAATGTGCATCATCATTTTGAGGCTTACGTGTATGGTTTGGGCATGGCATCTTCTGGTGGTGGGGCTGTAATTGCCGCACTAATATTTGGCGGGAGGGAACAATGGCATAAAAGAGGATTACTTGCCTATGGAGGTGTTTTAATTAGTGGCATCGTGCTATTAATTATGCCCTTCATTTATTGGGCGCCTGCTTTAATATTCTTAATGGCAATTGAAGGATTCGGTATGATGATATTTGGGCTCATATGGGAAACGAGTTTACAAGAACTCGTACCGGAAGAAGCATTTGGAAGAGTGGCAAGTCTTGATATGTTAGGTTCTTTCGCTTTATTGCCATTAGGATATGTGGTTGTTGGTTGGTTAGCGAATGTAATAGGTGGTGAGGTAACTATATTAATACTAGCTCTACTAGTAATCATTACAATTGGAATTGCACTATCTGTTCCAAGTATTCGCAAATTTGATTAATTATATGGGCTGAAATGAAAGGAGGTATCGTATATGGTTGAAGATAATCTCAATGATTTTTTAGTATCGGAATTAGAAGGTGAATATGTTTTGAAAGAAAAGGTATTTGACGCGAAGAATTTCACTGTATATATTGCAACTCCTGTTGATAATAAAATAGAGTATGACCGGCTTATCTTAAGGAAGCATCTTGCTAATAAAGAGCCTTCTATACATATTTGGAAAACAGGTATTTGTAAGCAAGCAACGAAAATGGAAATTGCAAAAGAAGTGACAGAAGCAATCCAATTGGGTTTCATAAATAAAGACTAAGCCATAAAGTAGGACTTAGTCTTCATTAAATACAAATGTTTGTTTCATTTTTTTTCCTTCATTTACGGGATGACCGTTGTAAGAGAAATTCTTTTCTTCCCAAGTAATAACAACTTTAAAATTATGGCTATTAAAGTCTAATGGGAATACCATGTAGTCAAAGCTCGTATGACTTTTGGAAACGTTTATATTGGATGTAGTAGGTTTTAAGGTAGGAATGTTATCAAGTATTTCCACAGATACATTGTATACGTCATTACCGATGTTTTTTACGAGTAAACGATACGTATCATATACGCCTTGTTTTGGCTGGATGGCTTGCTTGTTTACGTTGTGAGATTCGTCAATTTCAATATACCATTGTTTAGACTGTGAAGAAATTGGTAGTGATGGAAATGTGTAAGCGTTAGCTTGCATTGGTAGTACTACACAAATAAGCACAAAGAGAGAGAATATTTTTCGTTTCATTTTTAGAGAACTCCCATTCTGTAACGGATTTATTTGTTATTATCTTCTCTTCGCGAGAGGATATACCATATAATATAAGGTGGAGTGTTATGTATATCGGGTTAGGAATCATTATCTTATTCGCTACGCTTATATTTGGCGTAATTGCGTATGTAGTAAGAAAGGATAAATTTGTTTTAATATGCCGCTAAATACGTCTTATATTGTAGGTGCGGTTATTACAGTTATTTTAACTGCTATATTCTTTATGAAAGCTGTGTAGAGATTTTTCTACACAGTTTTTTAGGGTATGAAAAAATTCCCAGAAAACATGTTAAAATAGTATTGTCATACAACAAGGGGGATTTGTTTTATGGAAAATGGACATCTTACTAAAATAGATTTAACGAAAAGAATAGAATCAAAATCTAAGTATAATAGGAAACTTGAAAAATACCAAAGACGTTTATTAGCACTTCAGCAAATTTTAAAAGAAGAAAAAATTGCGGTTATGCTCGTTATGGAAGGCTGGGATGCAGCTGGAAAAGGTGGAGCAATTAAGCGAGTGACGGAGCATCTTGACCCACGCGGTTTCCAAGTAACTCCAATTGGAGCACCTGCCCCTCATGAAAAACGTTACCATTATTTGCAGCGTTTTTGGAGGAAACTTCCTCAGTACGGGCAAATTACTATTTTTGATCGTTCATGGTACGGTCGTGTATTAGTTGAACGCATTGAAGGTTTTGCTACAAAGGAAGAGTGGACGAGAGCGTATGATGAAATTAATGATTTCGAAAAATTATTAACAGATGATCATTACATAATAGGGAAGTTTTTCTATCATATTAGTAAAGACGAACAGTTGAAGAGATTTAAAGAAAGAGAGAACAACCCTCTTAAAAGATGGAAAATTACAGATGAAGACTGGCGTAATCGTGAAAAGTGGGACGAGTATGTTGAAGCAATGGAAGACATGTTTGAAAAAACAAATAAGCAAAATGCGAAATGGAATATTATCGCGAGTAATGATAAATTATATGCTCGTTTGAAAACATTGAAAGTAATTATTTCATTGATTGAGGATTATTTCATAGAGCATAACATAGAATTACCTACTTATTATTATGAAATAAAAGAGGGCAAGAAAAAGAACGTGGAATCTATGCGAGATGTAGGAGTTAAATAGTAAAAGACTTTTATGTAATGTATGAAGGAGAGCTATCCGATAAGTTGGTCAAACCAAATTATCGGATAGTCTTTTTATTTACACTAGTATGGAGTTATAATCTGGGTTTAGTTCATTAAACTTATGACTATAATGCCTCTTATTATTAAAACTAACAAAATCAATTCCGATGAAAGTCTTTAAATTTTGTATCTTTCTAGTAGTGTTAAGTTTATAGGGGCTTGTGGTTCTTCTATGGATAAAGATTTTTAGTTTTTTAGATATAAAGGAACGAATGAAAAATGACATTGAATATGTAACGTTAAACATAGTACATTAACAAGGGGACTTAATTTCAAAAGGAGGGTGAGGAAATGCTAGATAAAGCGAGTGCTTTAATAAGCAATCGTATGTATACAGAAGAAGAGCAACAAAGTCTATATAAACGAACGTTAATAATTGTAAGCATTTCACAAATGTTCGGCGGGGCAGGATTAGCTGCTGGTATTACGGTAGGTGCACTTCTTGCGCAGCAAATGCTTGGAACAGATGCATATGCAGGATTGCCGACTGCCATGTTTACATTAGGATCTGCGTTAGCTGCATTCATAGTAGGGAAACTTTCGCAGCGATATGGACGTCGGATTGGACTTGCAACAGGATTTATAGTAGGGGGAATTGGGGCAATTGGAGTTGTATTGGCTGCTTTAACAAATAGTATTATTCTTTTACTTATTTCTTTACTTATATATGGTGCAGGTACAGCTACAAATCTACAAGCTCGTTATGCTGGTACAGATTTAGCGAATAAGAAGCAACGAGCAACTGCTGTTAGTATTACGATGGTTATGACGACTTTCGGTGCAGTAGCAGGTCCAAACTTAGTAGGAGTAATGGGAGAGTTTGCTCATTCAATTGGCGTTCCTGAACTGGCTGGGCCATTTATATTATCGGCAGCAGCATTTATACTTGCTGGTCTTGTCCTATTTGTTATGCTTCGTCCAGATCCGTTACTTATTGCTAACATGATAGAAACATATAAACAAGAACATACATATAAAGGGCAACCAGTAACAGAAGAAGCGAAAGAAAATAAACGAGGTATTACTGTTGGAGCAATCGTAATGATACTTACACAAATAGTGATGGTTGCGATTATGACAATGACGCCAATTCATATGGGACACCACGGCCATGGATTAAGTGCAGTAGGTATTGTAATTGGTTTTCATGTAGGTGCAATGTATCTTCCATCTCTCGTTACAGGAATGTTAATTGATAAAATTGGCCGAACTACGATGAGCATAGCTGGGGGGGTAATTTTACTTGCGGCGGGTGTCATAGCTGCGATAGCACCGAGTGATTCTTTAATACTATTAATCGTTGCTCTTTCTTTGCTTGGCTTAGGCTGGAACCTCGGATTGATTAGTGGTACGGCACAAATCGTTGATTCCACAACTCCTTCTACTCGTGCAAAAACACAAGGGAAGATAGATGTTTTTATTGCACTAGCCGGGGCTTCAGGTGGAGCGATGTCAGGCATGGTAGTAGCAAATTCCAGTTATGCCGCATTATCATTAGCGGGAGGAGTATTGGCATTATTGCTAATTCCTGTTGTGATATGGGCTCGGACAGGTAAATAAAATTAAGATAAAAGAAGCTGCATTCAAAGAGAGGTAACCAATCTTTGAATGCAGCTTCTTTGCGATTAACTAATAGTTTAACTGGAATCGTTGATATATTCTGAGTTGTGATAGATATATTCGGAAAATCGTTGATATATTGTGATTTTGATAGATAAATTCAGAAAATCGTTGATATGATTTCATTTACCGTAATGTTAGTTGTATAAAAGAAAATTTCGGTCCTTCATTCCGGTTCTTTGCACAATCTATTCTTCATTCGTATGGACTATCTCTTCTAAATCGTTATTAGACAATATTTGATTTGGAACATAAGTACCGATTGCGGTAATACGTGATTTAGAATTCATAGGAACATCTCCTTAATTTTCATAACTTGATACTAATATCAATACAGACCCTTATTTTATTGAAACGACAATATTTTAATTGCTACAGAGGAAATTGGCGAATGATGTGAAAATAATATATGGGAGCTTTTAAAATTGATAATGAAGGGATTTGAGCCCCTTGAAAAGAATTTTGCATATGTTGCCTGTTGTCGTTATTTGTAGCTTTATTCTTATTGTTTTTCCAAATAAGTCTTATGCTTGTGATTGTATCAACGTATCAGCAGAAGATGCATTTCAAAAAAACGATGTAGTGTTTGAGGGGAAAGTAATTGAGGTTGGAAGAAAGGAAGGGGTTGGAATTGAAGTATTATTTGAAGTGAAGGGAATTTGGAAAGGGACAACTTCTTCGCAAATTATTGTATATACAAATGGTGGTGATTGTGTGTTTCACTTTGTAGAGGGAGGAGAGTACTTAGTATATTCTTCTCAAAGAGGATCAGAAAAACAATTACACACACATAGTTGTAGTAGAACGAAGAGATTAGATGAGGCAGGGGCGGACAAAGTGGCTTTAAGTCAAATTGCAAAAGAATCTATTCCAACGAAGAAAGTGGATTTAAAAGGTGAGATGGTGAACGGTTTAAGTTGGTGGCAAGTTGCTATCCTTTCCGTTGGTCTATTGTTGATCATTGCTTTTGTTATTTTTGTTGTGAGAAGAACTCGCAAAAAATGACGATTAAAGTAAAAATATAAAGATTTTCTTTCGCGTGATGTAGGTTGTTAAACCTTGTGAAAGCGAATTACTTATGCTACACTTTATGTAACTTAAAATGAACGGAGGGGCTTCCTTTGATCTTAATCAGATTACGTCTCAATACTTTGTGCCAATAATTGAATAGCGCTCAAAGGCTCTGTCTGTGTACAGAGTGAACGGGATTGGTCTGCCTATTTTAAAGGAACCCTTTATTAAGCTTATATGTGAAAAAGAGGGAGGGACGAATACGCCCTCTTTTTGTTTTGCCTTTATAAATAGAATGGGATCGTATAGGTGAACACTTGTTGTGGATACGTATATTATCTTGGGACTTTTTTACTATGAGATAGGATGAAAGCATAGCTTTCTTCTATTTCTTTGGTGAACCCTTATCCGTTTACGAAAACACAGGCAGTGACCTGTGTTTTTTATTTTGCGTAATCGAAATGGAGGAATAAATATATGGAAGAATTATTACAAAGAGCAGTTTTAGTTGGAGTAAATTTAGGTAATGAAGATGATTTTGCGTATTCGATGGAAGAATTAACAAATCTTGCAGAAGCTTGTGATGTAGAGGTAATGGGGCAAGTGACGCAAAATTTACAACGAGTAAATCCATCGCATTATATTGGAAAAGGAAAGATTGAAGAAGTAGCAGCTTATGTAAATGAAATAGATGCGAATATGGTCATCTTTAATGATGAGCTATCTCCTTCACAAATCCGAAATTTAGAAGAAGATTTAGATTGTAAAGTTATTGATCGTACCATTTTAATTTTAGATATTTTTGCGCAACGTGCGAAAACGAAAGAAGCGCAGCTACAAGTAGAAGTAGCACATCTTCAATATATGATGCCTCGCTTAATCGGTCTTCGTGAATCGTTAGGAAGACAGAGCGGCGGCGTTGGTACGAAAAATAAAGGTGTCGGTGAGAAGAAATTAGAGTTAGACCGTCGTAAAATTGAAGAACAAATTTCAGTTTTAAATAAAGATTTAGAAGCGCTTGTTGCCCAGCGTCAAACGCAGCGAAAGCAACGAAAGAAAAATGAAATTCCTGTTGTTTCATTAGTTGGATATACAAACGCAGGGAAATCAACAACGATGAATGCGATGCTTGAAATCTTTAATGGTACTGTAGAAAAACAAGTATTTGAAAAAGATATGTTATTCGCGACGTTAGAGACATCTGTGCGAAATATTGATTTGCCAGATAATAAATCGTTTTTATTAACAGATACAGTTGGATTTGTAAGCAAATTACCACATCATCTTGTGAAAGCATTCCGTTCAACGCTAGAAGAAGTGGCGGAAGCAGACTTACTTATTCACGTTGTAGATTATGCAAACCCAAATTATGAACAGTTAATTGATATTACTAATGAAACGTTAAAGAAAATTGGAGTAGAAAATATCCCGACGATTTATGCTTATAACAAATCAGATATGGTAGATGTTGAAATTCCGAAAGTACAAGAAGATCGCGTGTATTTATCTGCGAAGAAACATGTTGGAATTGAAGAGCTTGTAGAAATGATTCGCTCACACATCTATAAAGAGTATACGAAGTGTGAAATGTTAATTCCGTATGATCAAGGACAGGTAGTCTCGTATTTCAACAATCATGCACACGTTTTATCTACGAGTTATGAAAACGAAGGTACAAAAATTGAACTAGAATGTAAGACGAGTGATTACGAAAAGTATAAGCGTTTTGCTATTTAATAGAAAAGGCGATTCTAATCTGTTTTTAGGATCGCCTTTTTTTATTCTTTAGAGGCCCATTTATAAGAATAAATTCCTGCAAATGGACGAATAACAACACCTTTTACTGTTGGGCGTTCTAAATATACAAGCCCTGATTGGAAGATTGGAGCGATAGCTGCATCATCTTCAAGTAATATTTTCTCTGCATCTTGGAACGCTTTCCAACGTGCTGGTAAGTCAGTTGCTAAAGTAGAACTCGTTTTTTCAATTAATTCGTCGTATTGTTTGTTTGAATAGCTCATTTTATTAAAAGGTCCATCTGTGACGAACATATTTAAAAATGTTGTAGGATCAGGATAGTCTGGTCCCCATGTTGAAAGTGAAATTTCAAAGTCACCATTTTCTTCACGATCTAAAAATGCTTTTACTGGAAGTGGTTGTAATGTGATTTGTAATCCAGGTAAGTTTTTCTCAAGTTCACCTTTTAAAAACTCACTAATTTTTTTATCGTTAGACTCGTCTGTTGTAATGATTGAAAGAGAAGCGTTTTGTAAATTAGTTTCTTTTTTCGCAGTCTCCCATAGTTTTTTTGCTTCTTTCACATTTGTTTCTACTTTTACATTGCTTGTACTGCGAAAATCTTTATTGTCAGGTCCTTTTACAAATCCTTTTGGAACAAATGCATTCGCAGGTATAGAGCCATTATTTAAAATCGTTGTTGCGATTCCTTGTTTATCAAAAGCAAGCGAAATAGCTTTTCGAGCGTTTTTGTTTGCTAATAAAGGATTCTTTTGACTAAATCGGAAAAATGTTACGGAAGGACGCTCCATTTTCTTTAAACTCGGATCCTTTTGATATTTATCAACAAACTCTGAATTAATCGTAATACGGTCTACTTGTTTACTTTCGAATAAATTAACAGCTGTTGAAGTATCTTTTACGATATTTACATTGATTTCATTCAAATTTACATTTTTATTATCCCAGTAGTTCGGGTTTTTTGTCATTTTGTAACTTGTATCATGTTTCCATTCGCTTAATTGAAACGGTCCGTTATAAACAACATTTGCAGCTTCAAGTCCGTAATTTTTTCCTTGTGCTTCTACTACCTTTTGATTTTGAGGATAAAATGTTGCGAATCCCATTAAACCTAAAAAGTATGGTACAGGGTGCTCTAACTGCACTTCTAACGTTTTATCGTCAATTGCTTTTACACCAAATGAGTCGATTGGCAATTCTTTTTTATTTATTTTTTCCGCGTTTTTAATATCAAACATAATGTGTGCGTATTCAGAAGCAGTTTCTGGATTTACGGCACGTTTCCATGCATATTCAAAATCGTGAGCAGTAACGGGATCACCATTTGACCATTTTGAATCGTGTAATGTAAATGTATAAGTTTTTCCGTCTTCACTTAATTTATACGATTCAGCCGCTCCTGGCACGGGTTTGTTATCTGGTCCAGGCATATATAATCCTTCCATTACGTTGTTTAATGCAGCGTAAGAAAACCCATCTGTTGCGATAGATGAATCAAGTGTAGAAATTTCCCCAGATTCTACAATGTTTAATACTTGTTTTGAAGATTCCTTTTTCTTTTCTCCGGTAGTTGTTGCCTCTTGTTTTTGACCACATGCTGTCAAAAACATAGATAATGTAATAGAGAGTGCAACGATTCCCTTTGTTTTTTTCTTCATAGTTGTCATCCTTTCCTTCATCTCTGCCTTAGTATAAAAGAAAATATAGAAAATTTCTATAAATAAATCCGATAAAACATATAGAAAAAATATATTTTTATATGAAGTTGTATTTCTGGAAAAAGAAATGAAACCAGTATAGAATAGAAATGTTTCAAAAGTCAGAATTTCCCCCGCTATTTACGGGCAGTAAGATTCCCACCTAAAAATTCGGCGAATGCGAGGAAGTTAGGGGGGAGATAACTGCCCGTAAATGCCTGATTGGTGAAGGCTAATAAGCCCCCCACTGATTAAAGTTTCACTTTATTACACCTACTGTAATAAAAATATATTTTGTACAGGAAGGAGAAATACACGTATGCAGGCAGTTTCGCAAAAAAATACAGTAGAAACACCGACGATATATCGAATATTGTTTGCGATTAGTTTCGGACATTTTTTGAATGATTCGATGCAAGCAGTTGTGCCAGCGTTGTTTCCTATTTTGGAAAAAACGATGAATTTATCCTATATGCAAGTAGGGTGGATTGCCTTTGCATTAAATATGACTTCATCGATTATGCAGCCGGTTTTTGGTATGTATTCGGATAAGAAGCCGTCACCATTTTTGTTACCGCTCGGTATGTTTTCGAGTATGCTTGGGATGATTGGGCTCGCGTTTGCCCCGAATTTTATTATTGTTATTATTTCTGTTTTATTTATTGGATTAGGTTCTGCAGTCTTTCACCCTGAAGGTGCCCGAGTTGCTTATATGGCAGCAGGTGCCAAACGTGGTTTAGCACAAGCGATTTATCAAGTGGGGGGAAATACAGGGAATTCTCTAGCTCCTATTTTTACAGCGTTAATTTTCGTTCCGCTCGGTCAAATTGGTTCTTTAGGGTTTACAGCTTTTGCAGCGGTAGGAATCGTATTATTAATTTCCGTATCAAAATGGTACAAAAATGAATTAGCGACTGGCGCTGTAAGAAGGAAAAAGAGGGCTGCGCTTGAGGCTGAAAATGCGATTGTAAGTACGCACATTAAATTTGTTATTATACTTCTTGTTTTTCTAACATTCGTACGTTCTTGGTACGGTGCTGGCATCGGGAATTTCTATCAATTTTATTTAATAGAGCATTACGATTTATCTATAAAAAATGCACAGTATTTCGTCTTTGCTTTTATGGTTTCTGGTGTATTAGGTACTTTCTTTGGTGGTCCGTTAGCAGATCGATTCGGTAAGAAAAAGATAATTGTATTTTCAATGCTCGGTTCAGCGCCACTTGCGCTTTTACTACCTCACGTTTCGCTCGTGTGGGTAGTACCGTTATTTTTATGTATTGGTTTTATTAGTTCAAGTAGTTTTAGTGTAATTGTTGTTTACGCCCAAGAACTTGTCCCAGGGAAAGTAGGGATGGTATCAGGATTAATTGTTGGTCTTGCTTTTGGCCTTGGAGCATTAGGTGCTGTAGTTCTTGGGAAATTAGCTGATATGTATAGTCTTCAGTTTATTATGCTATTATGTAGTTGTTTACCATTAATTGGACTAACTTCATGGTTACTGCCAAATGATAAGAAAACGATAGAATAGGAGATGCGCTATGAAAGTATGTGAAAACGTTACAGAATTAATAGGAGATACACCTGTCGTTCGATTATCTAAATTTATTCCAGAAGACGCAGCGGATGTATATGTGAAATTAGAAATGTTTAATCCGTCTCGCAGTGTGAAAGATCGTGCAGCTTATAATTTACTGCACGTTGCGGAGGAAAATGGTCTCATAAAACCAGGAGATACAATTATTGAACCGACGAGTGGGAACACTGGAATTGGTTTAGCGATGAATGCAGCTGCTAAAGGGTATAAGACGATTTTAATAATGCCAGACAATATGTCAAAAGAACGGATAAATTTATTAAAAGCATATGGTGCAGAAGTAGTATTAACACCGGCGGAACAAAGAATGCCAGGAGCAATTGCGAAGGCGTTAGAACTACAAAAGCAAATCCCGAATAGTTTTATTCCGCAACAATTTGAAAACCCAGCTAATCCGAATATTCATCGTTATACGACTGCACTCGAAATTTATGAACAAATGGATGGAGAGCTTGATGCATTTGTAGCAACTGCTGGAACGGGCGGGACTATCACAGGGACCGGTGAAACTTTAAAAGAGAAACTACCAAACTTATATATTGCAGTAGTAGAACCGAAAGGATCCCCAGTGTTATCTGGAGGTGTTCCAGGCCCTCATAAACTAGTAGGAACAAGCCCAGGGTTTATTCCAAAAAACTTAAATACAGAAGTGTATAACGAAATTATTCAAATTGCAGATGAAGAGGCTTTAACTACAATGAGGAACTTAGCAAGACAAGAAGGATTACTAGTAGGGCCATCTTCAGGGGCTTCTGTGTACGCCGCAATTATGATAGCAAAGCGTCTAGGAGTGGGAAAAAAAGTTTTATGTATTGCACCTGATACAGGAGAACGTTATTTGAGCATGGGATTATTTGAATAAAAGTGATAGAAACACCTTAATAGTCATTATTAAGGTGTTTATTTTAGGTTGTTAAGAGGGGGAGAATGACAATGGAATTATTAAAACCAATACATGAATATAGTGGAGAAATTATGGAGTATCAGCAGGCATTTTTAGATGCAGGAGAACAACCACACGGTAGTAGTTCTTTACAAAATTTTGATTCTCTTGATGAATGGTTTGAAAAAGTGAGTATACAAGAAATAGGAAAAAACTTACCACGCAATCGAGTACCCTCTAGTCAATTTTTAAGTTTTGAAAAAGAAGAACTTATAGGTTTTGTGAATATTAGACATCGATTAAATCCAGAATTATTGCTGGAAAGCGGTCATATCGGTTATAGTGTTCATCCGAATAAACGTCGCCAAGGTTACGCTACGAAGCAACTGCAACTTTCGTTGGCTGAGGCACAAAAATTAGGATTGCAGAAAGTGTTAATAACTTGTGATAAATCAAATATCGGTTCTGCTAAAACGATTCAAAAGGTTGGTGGTGTGTTAGAAAATGAAGTTGTTTCTTCTCATACTGGCGAAATTGTTCAGCGTTATTGGATAGAAATTTGATTAAGTATGAATTTGAAAAGGTAATATAATATACAATATCGAAATAGATAAATGAAAAGTAAGGGAAGTACTGCAGTTTTAGGGGGAAATGCAATGGGATTAAAAGAGAAAGCGATAGAAATGGCGGAGATTTATAGGCAAAACCCGAAAGTTGAAGCTATTATTTTAGCGGGCTCTGTAGCAAGAAAATTAGAAGATGAACATTCAGATATTGAATTACATATTTTATGGTCAGCGCCGCCAGAGGATGAGGATCGTAAAGGGCCTATTAACCATATTGGTGGCACTATTTTGTCATATCATCCTTACGAGGAAGAAGAATGGTCGGAAACGTATTTGACGAAAGAAGGAATTAAACTAGAGATTAGTAATTTTTTAACAGTGACCGTAGAAAAGGTTATTTCAGAAGTTGTAGAGCATTATGATATAAATTATGAGAAACAATGTATTGTATCATCCGTTCATGATGGTGTGAGTTTGTATGGAGAAAAGAAAGTGAATGAATTAAAAGATAGAGTGGCGGTGTATCCAGAAGAACTAGCGAAACGAATGATTTCAGAAAACCTTTGGTTAAGCAATCGTTGGCATAATCGAGAAGCACTTTTGAAACGAAAAGATTGGCTTATGCTTTATGATGTTATTTGTGAAGTGCAAAGGAAAATATTTGGTGTCTTGTTTGGAATGAACCGAATGTACGTGCATCATCCTGCATTTAAATGGATGCCATATAATGTGGAACAAATGACTATCAAACCTGAAAATCTATATGGGCGTATGACGAATACATTAATAGGGAGTCCAGAGTATAGCGTGCGAGAGTTAGAAGTACTAATCGAGGAAGTATTACATTTGGTAGAACAATATGCCCCAGAGTTAAATATTGCTGAACAACAAAAGCATATTCAATATGTGAAGTAAAAAACAAGAGATGTAACAACGAGTTACATCTCTTGTTTTTCTATTTTACTAACTTTCCTAATACGGGTAAACGTTGAATACGATTACCGAGAATATGCGAAGCAAGTCCACTCGTTAATACGAATAATAGATAAACAAGTCCTCCTGCTGCGGCGCATATAAATACAATAATTAGTGATTCTATATAAGATTGGCCAGGAATAATCCAACTTATAAATATTCTTAATGCGATTACAACAGCAGACATTGCTGCGGAGTAAATTGTAATAAGAAGTACTGTTTTTGCTGTTTCGCCAATTTTAAATTTCGCAAACTTAACGATGCAGTACAGCATAATAATATTTGAAACGAGATATCCAAGAATTGTTCCAAGTACAGCACCATGTCCACCGAATAAATGTAAGAGCGGTGTGTTCACTAAAACCTTAACGAGAATACCGGCTGAGAATGCAATCATTGTTTTTCTTTGATAATCAATTCCTTGTAATATAGCTGCTGAAACTGTGAAAATCGCACTTAATATAGCAGACGGTGCAAATGAAATTAAATATTGTGATCCACCAAGTGCAATTTCAGGATTTACATAAACCATGCGGAATGCATCGTAAGCGATACTAGCAAGACCAAATGCGGCTGGGATAGTGAAGAATAACAATACTTGGAATATCTTTGAAATTTGATCTTGTAATTCTTCTAGTTTCCCGCTTGTGTAAGATTTCGTTATAGCCGGAATGATCGTTAACGAGAATCCAGTTGCAAGTGAAGCTGGAATCATAATCAATTTTTGTGCATAGTTCGTTATATAAGCGAAAACTGCATTCGCTGTTTCTAAAGGCTCTCCCATCGCTCTAAGGACATCAGCTACGGTATATTGATCTACTAACGTATAGAGCGGAATTGCAATACCAACAAATACAATTGGGATTGCATATCGAAGTAATTCCATATAAATATTTTTTAATGGAATATCGGATGCCCTTGACTTTAATTCACTTTCGGGAGGCTTTAATCCGTTATACTTTTTCCAGTACAGCATTAAAATAGAGACGCTGGCAAGTGCCCCGATAACAGCACCAAACGTAGCAACTGCAACAGAAGAGGCTACGGAACCTCCTAATATTTTTGAGACGATGAAGCTACCAACTAAAATGAAAACGACACGTGCGATTTGTTCTACGACTTGAGAAACAGCACTCGGTTTCATATGTTGAAAACCTTGGAAATAACCACGTGTAACACTCATAGCTGGTACGATAATAAGCGCGAAACTTAATGCTCGCATCGTAAGTGTTACGTCGGCGATAAATTGTGGATCTGGCGTTTTCGAGCGAATAATAAATTGTGATATGTATGGTGCTCCAATAAATAAAATTAAAAACCCTAAAAAGCCCATAAACAGCATCAATTTTACGCTCGAGTTATACAATTTTTTACTTGTACTATAATCACCAAGCGCATTATGTTTTGCAACAAATTTGGAGACGGCAATAGGAATACCAGCTGTTGAAAAGCTTAATAAAATACCGTACCAAGAGTATGCATATCCATATAAAGCGACCCCTTGCGTTCCAACTAATAATTGAAAAGGGAAGAAGTATATAAACCCTAAAATACGTGAAATCATTGTGGCACCGCTTAATAAAGCAGTTCCTTTTAAAACTTTTGACGTAGACAAAATTCTTTCCTCCTACTCACGCTATCTTACATTCATCGTATACTACTATAAACCTGCTAGAGAAGTTAATACAGTATAAACCATAAATGTTCTAATACTATTCATTTAAAAGTCATATTTCGAATTTTTAAATAGAATGTACTACATAAAAATTCAAAATATAAGTTGACACTATTTTTAATGTATGATAAAAATGATAGTAATCAATTCGGAAAATAATATTTGGGCAATGAAAGGGTATAGTAGTGAAAATCTCCCTATTTCAGAGAGCTGATGGTTGGTGTGAATCAGTATATAGATTATTCATGAAGTTCGTCCTGGAGCATCTTTCATAAATCTCACATCGTGAGGAAATGAAAGACGGTAGTGTATACCGTTATCAAATAAAGTGGTGAAGATTTTTTCACAACTAGGGTGGTACCGCGATATTTATCGTCCCTACGTATTTACGTAGGGACGTTTTTTATTTAGGTCCTAACTTTGTTGTGGTTTCATAACTAGGGTGGTACCGCGATATTTTATCGTCCCTACGTATTTGCGTAGGGGCGTTTTTTATTTAGGTCTTACTTTTGTTGTATCTTCATAACTAGGGTGGTACCGCGATATTTTTGTCGTCCCTACGTATTTACGTAGGGGCGTTTTTTAGTTGAAGGGAAGTGGTTGTATTAGATCGGGGTGGTAATAGAACGATATGAACATAGACAGATTATAACGAAAAAAGAAATAGAAAAAGAGAGGAGATAAAAAGATGAATTCACAGCAATGGACATCGAAATTAGGTTTCGTATTAGCTGCAGCAGGTTCAGCAATTGGTCTTGGAGCGATTTGGAAATTCCCATATATGGCGGGCATTGGAGGGGGCGGTGCGTTCTTCCTTATTTTCATCGGTTTCACATTATTAATTGGATTACCGCTATTATTAGCTGAATTCGTTATTGGAAGAAGTACACAAAAAGAGGCCGTTGATGCGTACAGAGAGATTGCTCCTAAAACGTTATGGCCGTGGTTAGGTAAATTAGGGATTGTAACTTGTTTCATATTACTTTCTTTCTACAGCGTTGTAGGAGGTTGGATTATATTATACTTATGGAATGCAATTACAGGTAGACTATGGGAAGGTAATGGGGCATACGAAGCTACGTTTGGTGAAATCATTTCCAATCCCTATTTAGCAGTTGGTTCACAGCTATTATTCATCCTTATTACTATTTTTATCGTAAGTAAAGGTGTGCAAAATGGTGTTGAAAAAGTAAATAAATATTTCATGCCAGCATTATTCGTTTTATTCTTTGTATTAATTGTTCGTGCACTTACATTAGACGGTGCTGGAGAAGGAGTTCGCTTCTTCTTACAACCTGATTTCTCAAATGTAACGTCAGAAATTATTTTATATGCAATGGGGCAATCGTTCTTCTCGCTATCAGTTGGTGTAGCAGTAATGGTAACGTATAGCTCATACTTACCGAAAGAAGAAAGTTTACCACGTTCGGCATTTTCAATCGTAGCTTTAACGCTTGTTATTACATTACTTGCAGGGCTTGCGATCTTCCCAGTTGTATTCGCATTTGGAATGGAACCATCTCAAGGGCCAGGGCTATTATTTATCGTATTGCCAGCTATTTTCAGTAAAATGGCGTTCGGAAAATTATTCTTCATCGTTTTCTTATTACTATTCTTCTTTGCTACTATTACATCAGCAATTTCGATGTTAGAAATTAGCGTTGCATCTTTAACTGCAAAAGGTAAAGGGAAACGTGAAAAAATGGCTTTAATCGTTGGATTATTAATCTTCGTTGTTGGGGTACCATCAGCATTATCATTCGGTTTGTTAAGCGATGTGAAACCATTTGGAAAAACAATTTTTGATTTAGCAGATTATACGGTTAGTAACATACTAATGCCACTTGGAGTTTTATTAGTTTCCATCTTTGTTCCTTTAAAAATGAAGAAAGATGTATTAATGAAAGAGCTTGGTGTAAGTAAAAATAAAGGTTATAAATTATTCATATTATGGTTATTCTTACTTCGCTATATTGCACCAATTGCGATTATTATCGTATTCTTAAATGTACTTGGCATTATTTAAAAAGAAAGGTAGCGTATCGTTGTATGATACGCTACCTTTTTATTTTGCTCTTTTTTGCAATTCGTTTACTGTTACGAATTGATAACCCTTTTTAGATAAAGAGTCTAAGATACCTTCAATGGTCTGTAAATTTTCATTAGATTCATCATACATAGAGTGCAATAAAATAATAGAACCAGGTTTTATATTCTTATTGACGTAGTCAATTTTATCAGCGGTAGATTTATAAAAAGTATCAGGTTCAAGGTCCCATGTAATCGTTTCGATATTATTTTGATTTAAATAGTATGGTAGCCCTATTAGCTTCTTACCGTTAGGTGGCCTAAAATCAATTTCGTCTGTAAATCCTGTTTGACGGATTAATGAATTCGTTTTTTCTATTTCTTCTTTAATAAAAGATGGTGTTTTAAAAACCATTCTGTTATGAGAATATGTATGGTTTCCAAGTTGGTGTCCTGATTGAACAATTGCTTTTCCTAATGGTAAATGGTTTTCTAATTCGTTTCCGATAACAAAGAAAGTAGCTTTGGCATTATACTTATCTAAAAGTGGTAATATTTGTTCGATATTTTTTGTAGGACCATCATCAAAAGTTAAAGCAACCACTTTATCATTTGTTTCTATGCGATTTGTCAGCTCACCAAATAATTGAAAGCTTCTTGCGTTCATTAATTTGTATGTTTCGAATAATGCTATAGTAATAATGAATAGTGTAACTATTGTAATGATTAATTTCTTCTTCATAATGCAACCTCACTATACTTTTTGATTGAACTAAAAAGTATTATATCAAACTGCATAACTTGTTGCTTCAAAAAGTATGAAGATGCAAGTAGTGGGAATTTATCATATAATAAAATGAAATCAAAAGGTATATTAGGAGGTGTTTATATGGCGATTACAATTCAATTGCCAGACACTGCAACGTCTCATGCAAAGCCAAGTATGGAAATGGCGATACTTTGCGTGAGGTAGACAAGTAATATACGATTAATCGCCAAAATGAGCTCGTATCATTTTTTATATTTGGCTTTGCACCTTATTGAAATGAACCATAAAAAATAAGGGGCGAGCAGAAATGAAATACGTAAAAGCTGCGACTGTTTTACCGGAAAGTTTAATTGCTGAAATTCAAAAGTATATACAAGGTGAAACAATTTACATTCCAAAACAAGAAACGCAACATTATAAATGGGGTACGCGATCTGGTGGAAGAAAACATCTGGATGAAAGAAATAAAGCAATAAAAGATGCTTTTAAAAGTGGAACTGCCATTCAGCAACTTGCAGAAGAATATTTTCTTTCTGGAGAAACGATTAAAAAGATAGTGTATTCCAAATGAATAAAGCAAAAGAGTCTGGTTCATAAATTATTTTGAATCAGGCTCTTTTTGCTTTGTACGTATTGGATATATGGGGGGGGAATGGGCATGATAATAGCAAAAATGAATCGTATAGAAGTATGAATGGGGATTAAAACGTTATATTTCATATTACAGAAAGGTGAACAACTATGAATCATCTTGGACAAATAACGATAGAACTGTTTTTTGGTTTTTTTATTCTATTGATTGCTACTAAAATATTAGGGAAAACACAAATATCGCAGCTAACGCCTTTTGATTTTATTTCTGCTATTGTTCTTGGAGAACTTGTTGGAAATACTATATATGATCCGGAAATAAAAATATGGTCTATTTTATATGCAGTACTTGTATGGGTAGTGTTAATTTATGCAATAGAAGTAATAACGCAAAAATTTAGAGGAACGAGAAGCTTTTTTGAAGGATCACCTTCAATCATTATCCGTAACGGATATATTGACCGGGAACAACTAAGTTCAAATCATTTGGATATTAACCAATTACAGCAAATGCTAAGACAACAAAAAGATATTTTTTCAATTCGAGAAGTTGAATATATGATATTGGAACCTAATGGAAACATAAGTGTATTGAAAAAAAGTAAATATGAAACTCCTACTATAAATGATTTAAGTTTAAAACATAAGGCCGTATACTTACCCATTTCATTAATTAGTGACGGAAAAGTAGTTAAGGATAATTTGAGGGAAGCGGGATTTGATGAAGGATGGCTTTATAAACAAATAAAGCAAAAAGGGATTACTAAATTTGAGGATGTACTATATGCGGAATGGAAAGCAGATGATGGATTATTTTGTCAGGAAATGAATCGGTAGAAAATAATCAGTGTATGTAATTTTCATTTCTAAGTTATCTTTTACATATCAAAAAACTTAATCATTGTATACAATAAAACTAGATCAACAATTTGTATGGAGTGATAAAGATGGAAGCTTTTATTAGAAGTGATCAATATAATTTTATAAAGTCACAAGCTTATATTTTAGCAAATGGACATGCGACGGCAAATGATAGAGGAGTAATTCAAGCGTTAAAATCACTTGCAATTGAAAAGATAATACATGTATTTGAGAATTTAACGGATGAACAGAAAGAGTTAATTGATACGGTATTAACAGTTCAAAATAGAGAAGATGCAGAATCGTTTTTACTGAAAATAAATCCGTATGTAATTCCATTTCAGGAAGTTACAGCACAAACGTTAAAAAAATTATTCCCTAAGGCGAAAAAATTAAAGCTTCCTGATATGGAAGAACTGGATATGAAAGAATTATCTTATTTAAGCTGGATTGACAAAGGATCAAGTAGGAAATTTATTATAGCGAAAAATGATGAAAATAAGTTTGTTGGTCTGCAAGGAACATTTCAAAGTTTAAATAAAAAAAGCATTTGCTCATTATGTCACGGGCATGAAGAAGTAGGAATGTTTTTAGTTGAAATTAAAGGTGATGTACCAGGAACTTTCGTTAAAAAAGGAAACTATATTTGTAAAGATGGTGTAGCTTGTAATCATAATATGAAATCGCTTGATAAATTGAACGATTTTATTGAGAGATTGAAGAAATAAATAGAAAATCTCTAGTGCTTAAGCTAGAGGTTTTTATTTTTTGAAGAAATAGTAATAGGTTTTTTATAGAGATATATTTATAAAAAGTCAGATCATTTATAATGAAATTTGATAAAAATACCTATTATGATACAGTTGTTTATGCGCAAGAAAGCAAAACATGGATTACATTTTATCGAAAGAAGTGGTGTTAAAAGTGAAGCGGTGTCCTAAAGATATGATAGCGGCGGGTCGTTGTCATACTGTTGGTCTTAAATCGGATGGAACGGTAGTAGCAGTGGGTCGAAATAAAGAAGGAGAATGCAATGTAAGTGGCTGGCGTGATATTGTTGCGGTCGCAGCGGGTAATGTTCATATGGCGACTAACACGGGTAATGCTCATACAATCGGTCTAAAATCTGACAGTAATGTGACAGCAGTGGGCTGGAATAAGCATGACCAATGTGATGTAAACGAATGGCATAATATTGAATCAGTTGCGGCGGGGTGGCGTCGTACCATTGGCCTTAAATCGGATGGAACGGTAGTAGCGGTGGGCCGAAATAAAGAAGGAGAATGCAATGTAAACAGCTGGCGTGATATTGTTGCGGTCGCAGCGGGTGACTGGCATACAGTCGGTCTTAAATTGGACGGCAATGTGACAGCAGTAGGTAATAATCGGTATAACCAATGCAATGTAAGTGATTGGCGCGATATTGTGGCGATAGCGGCTGGTTATCTTCATACAGTTGGTCTTAAACCAAACGGCACGGTAACGGCAGTGGGTAATAATAAACATGGCCAATGCGACGTAAGTGGCTGGCGCGGTATTGTGGCGATAGCGGTTGGCACGAATCATACAATCGGTCTTAAATCAGACGGAACGGTTGTAGCAACGGGTTGGAATGAGTATGGCCAATGTAATGTAAGTGATTGGTGCGATATTGTAGCGATAGCGGCGGGTTGTGCTCATACAGTCGGTCTTAAATCAAACGGAACGGTTGTAGCAGTGGGAAATAATGAATATGGCCAATGTGATGTAGGTAGCTGGCGAGGTATCCGACTGCCGGGTAATTAGTTTTCAATAACAATAAGCTAGGGAATCACTGAAAGAGTTAATGGGTATTGTTTTAGAAAAAGGCTATTTAATTGAATATAGAAAAAGCGTGTTCATGGCAATATAAAACGTATCTTGTAACAACTGATTGATCCAAACATTTTGTCAGTCTAAATATTTGTCGATGGGGAATAAGAATATTTAATTTCCAATAAATCGTCAGTAATATTATTCTATTTCAAGAGTAATTATGGAATAAGATATGTATAAAATGATCAAGCTTATATCTGCTGAATAAGAATTCTTTTTCAAAATGGGTTCTTATTCTTTTTTCATTAAATGAGGGTATATATTACATTTTTGAACAAATTTTATTTCAAAGCTACAGTAGACGACCTAGTTAAGAGAGGAGAAGAAATGTTTAAAAAGCTTTTACTTTCTTTACCAGATTTTTCACTTGTATGTATCGTTCTCTACATAACATACACAACTTCTCTTAGTTTTGGGCAGATGTTAGTAATTTCAATTGCAATCGGAATAATAGGTGGCCTTCTTATAAGAATAAGTAAGGATTTATTTACATTCATCAAGTGGACAATCAAACAAAGGAAATCTTGAATATGTTTAATGGCTATAAGTAGAGAATGAAATGACTAAGAAAAAGAATAGAGTGAAAAACGAGATAGTACTTTGGACATTAACAGCAATAGTACTTTTAATTGTATGGTATTTTTTTGAGAAATAAAAACGCATCGAACTTTTAAAAGAAAGCACGATGCGTTTTTATTATTTTTTTTGCCAATTTTCTTTAATAAAATCTTCACGGCCAGATTCTTTTTGCTCGGTAGCATATTTCTCTGGATTCTTTTTATAGAAATGTTGGTGATAGTCCTCCGCCTCATAAAAAGGTGCAGCAGGACGAATTTCAGTTACGATAGGATCTTTAAACATACCGCTTTCTGCAAGAGTTTGTTTTGATTTTTCAGCAAGCTCTTTTTGTGTTTCGTTATGGTAAAAAATAGCTGTGCGGTATGATGGACCTCGGTCGAAAAACTGCCCGCCATCATCAGTTGGATCGATTTGTGGCCAATATAAATCTAATAATTTTTGATACTGGAAAATAGAAGAATCGAATGTAATTTGTACAACTTCTAAGTGTCCAGATGTTCCAGCTTTTACTTGTTCGTATGTCGGATTTTCTATATGACCACCTGCATAGCCAGAAATAACTTTTTGGATACCAGGAAGTTCATCAAATGGTTTTACCATACACCAAAAGCAGCCACCAGCGAAGGTTGCGAGTTCGTATGTTTTTTCGGACATTACTGTAATCCTCCTAAATATATATGTTTTATATAGTATTATATAAATTGTTTTATTGCGCAATAAAAAAGATTTGAAAATATATGTTTTTTATATGGAAAAGCTCCAGCTAAATTCAATTTATTGAATAGGTCTTAGTGATATATATAGGGAAAAGAAAATCAGTATTATTGGTAACAGGAGTTGTGCAACGTTTTTTTCGTAATAGGTTTTTTTATATAAATAAAGAATACCGCGAAAATAAGCATTTGATATCAAAAGTAAATAAAGTTTTGTTTAGATGTGATTCAAAATATTAGTTGGATGAAGAGTGGATTTATTTAAAAAATCAAAAAATATATTGACAACGAAAAGAACAAAGTCCTATAATACGTTTAATAAATGAAAGTTAATTAAGAATATTCAGACTTTATATTTTGTATATGCAAAGAAGAGGAAAGTAGATGATTATGATCGTTTCAGAGAGCTACTCCAAGGCTGTGAGAGTAGTAACTATTGAATCATTGAAGATCACCTCGGAGCATCGCTTGCGAAAGGGAAACTGAGTAGAGAGCGGCGGTATCGTCTCCGGTAAAAGGACGGGGGTCTGGTTGGACCTACAGAGCTTATATTTCGTGAGAAGTGTAAGAAAGCTGAGTGGTAACGCGAAACTCTCGCCTCAGCAATCAAAGCTACTATTAAGTAGTAGTTGATTGCTGAGGTGAGAGTTTTTATTTTAAAAGTAAGTAAGAGAAAAAATGTGTAAGAAGGGATTTGACAAAATGAGAAGTGACATGATTAAAAAAGGTTTTGATAAAGCTCCACATCGTAGTTTATTAAAAGCAACTGGTTTAAAAGATGAAGATTTTGATAAACCATTCATAGCGATTTGTAATTCTTTTATTGAAATTATTCCAGGGCATAAGCATTTGAATGAGTTTGGGAAACTTGTAAAAGAAGCAGTTCGTGCGGCAGGTATGGTACCATTCGAATTCAATACAATTGGAGTAGATGACGGTATTGCGATGGGACATATCGGAATGCGTTATTCGCTTCCGAGTCGTGAAATTATTGCAGATTCAGTAGAAACGGTTGTAAATGCACATTGGTTTGACGGCATGATTTGTATCCCAAACTGTGACAAAATTACACCTGGTATGATGATGGCGGCCCTTCGTATTAACATTCCAACTGTGTTTGTTTCAGGTGGACCGATGGCAGCGGGGAAAACTTCTAAGGGGGAAGTAGTTGACCTAAGTTCTGTTTTTGAAGGGGTAGGAGCCTACCAATCTGGGAAAATTTCAGAAGAAGAGTTAAAGGATATTGAAGATCATGGCTGTCCATCTTGTGGTTCTTGTTCGGGTATGTTTACAGCGAACTCTATGAACTGTTTATGTGAAGTGTTAGGTTTAGCGCTTCCTGGTAACGGGAGTATTTTAGCAATTGATCCAAGACGTGAAGAGCTAATTAAACAAGCAGCAGAGAAATTGAAAATTTTAATTGAGAGAGATATTAAGCCAAGAGATATCGTGACAGAAGAGGCAATTGATGATGCATTTGCACTTGATATGGCGATGGGTGGATCAACGAATACAGTATTACACACGCTAGCACTCGCACAAGAAGCGGGATTAGATTACGATATGAACCGTATTGATGCCGTTTCAAGACGTGTACCGCATTTATGTAAAGTAAGTCCAGCTTCTAATTGGCATATGGAAGATATCGATCGAGCAGGCGGGATTAGTGCAATTTTGAAAGAGATGAGCCGAAAAGAAGGGGTACTTCACCTTGATCGTATAACTGCTACTGGGCAAACGTTACGAGAAAATATTGCTGAGGCAGAGATTAAAGATAAGGAAGTTATTCATTCTCTCGAAAACCCTCATAGTGAAGAGGGGGGCTTACGTATATTAAAAGGAAATCTTGCGAAAGATGGAGCGGTTATTAAAAGCGGAGCAACCGAGGTAAAACGATTTGAAGGACCTTGCGTTATTTTTAATTCACAAGATGAGGCACTCGCTGGAATTATGCTTGGGAAAGTGAAGAAAGGAGATGTAGTTGTTATTCGTTATGAAGGACCAAGGGGTGGACCTGGTATGCCAGAAATGTTAGCACCAACGTCAGCAATTGCTGGAATGGGATTAGGTGCTGATGTTGCATTATTAACTGATGGACGTTTCTCTGGAGCTTCACGTGGTATTTCGGTAGGACATATTTCACCAGAAGCAGCTGCTGGTGGAACGATTGCTCTTCTTGAGAAAGGGGATATCGTTTGTATTGATGTTGAAGAGCGTTTGTTAGAAGTAAGAGTGAGTGATGAAGAATTGGAGAAACGTAGAAAAGAATGGAAACGACCAGAACCGAAAGTGAAAACTGGATGGCTTGGACGCTATGCACAAATGGTAACATCGGCGAATACAGGGGCTGTTCTGAAAATCCCAAACTTTGATTGAGCCAATATAAAAGAGATGAGGAATGATGTGAGATGGTGCAAAATGTGAAGGAGAGAGTGAAGATTGAAGATATCCTTATGGCTCATAATTGTATGAAGGATATCGTCATAAAAACGCCCTTGCAACGAGATAAGGTTTTATCTGAAAAATATGAATGTGAAGTGTATATTAAGCGAGAAGATTTGCAAGTAATTCGTTCTTTCAAAATTCGTGGTGCATACAATTTAATTCAAAGTTTGTCAAAAGAACAATTACAAAATGGTGTTGTATGTGCAAGTGCTGGTAATCATGCACAAGGAGTTGCGTATACGTGCAATTTATTAAATATTCCATCGAAAATCTTTATGCCAACAACAACACCAAAACAGAAAGTGTCACAGGTTCAATTTTTTGGTGGTAGCTTTGCAGAAATCATGTTAGTTGGTGATACATTTGATAGTGCTTTCCAAGAGGCACGGCGCTATTGTGAGGAAAATAGGATGACATTTGTGCATCCATTTGATGATCCGTATGTGATTGCAGGGCAAGGAACAGTAGCTGTTGAAATTATGCATGATATGGATAAGGCAGTTGATTATCTCTTTACCGCAATTGGCGGTGGTGGATTAGCCTCGGGTACTGGTATATATGTGAAGGGGGTAAGTCCAAATACAAAAGTAATTGGTGTAGAACCGTTGGGAGCTGCATCTATGAAAGAGGCTTTTCTTCAAAATGAAAATGTTGCATTAGAGAAAATAGATAGTTTTGTTGATGGAGCAGCTGTTAAAAAGGTAGGAAAGTTAACATTTGAGACTTGTAAAGATGTAATTGATGATATTGTTTTAGTACCAGAGGGAAAAGTTTGTACGACGATTTTGGAACTGTATAAGAAAAATGCAATTGTAGCTGAACCAGCTGGTGCGCTTTCTATTGCAGCACTTGATCTATACAGGGATGAAATAAAAGGGAAAACAGTTGTATGTACGTTAAGTGGTGGGAATAATGATATTGATAGAATGCAAGAAATGAAAGAACGTTCCCTTATTTATGAAGGACTAAAACATTACTTTATCATTGAATTTCCGCAGCGATCCGGAGCGCTAAGAGAGTTTCTTGATAAGGGATTGGGTCCAGAAGATGATATTACTCGATTTGAGTACATTAAGAAACATAATAAAGAAAATGGTCCAGCGCTAGTCGGTGTAGAGTTAAAGCATAAAGAAGATTATGAGCAATTAATTACTCGTTTTAAAGAAAATAATATTCAATTTATGGAGCTTAATAAAAATCCTGTTTTGTTTGATTTGCTTATTTAAATAGAAGGAAAGGGTTAGCATCCAATTGTAATTAAAATAAAAAAGATAGATACAAGCAAGGGAAACGTTGCTTGTTCTATCTTTTTTACAATTAAACTAAATAATTTCCATATTCAAGAAGGATAAAGCAAGTTAACCAAAAGAGTATCGCAATACGAATGATTACATACATAGTGAATTCAAAGATAGTAAGTTTTCGTTCTCGTTTTATTTTTTTTAGAAGTCTAACAGAAAAAACTGAACATAAAAGTAGAATAGCTATAGATATTTTATAAATATTCTCTAACAAACTTACATTTTCTAATAAGTCTTTCAGCATGTTCATTACCTATTCTGTAATGTGTGTTACAGAGAAATGGATCTCGCGCTGTTTAGTTACGTTTGTTAATTATTTTCCCAGTATCATCAATTTCTACATCAGTTGAAACTGTTTGTAAATATTGTAGTGCTTTTTTCTTTTCTTCTTCACTTACAGGAGAAACTTGGTTGTTGCGAATGATGTAAGGGTTAAATGACATTTGGACATCTTCCCCTTTAAATGTTAAGGTCAATACGCCTGTTTCGGCACTCTTTCCACTTACATAACTCGGGAATAAAAAATTACCTAACGAGTATGCGATAGGAACTTTATTATAATACTCAAATCCTTGTAGCCAATGCGGATGACTACCGACAATAGCGTCAGCTCCTGCTTCGACCATTTTAGGTACATATTGTTTTTGATATTCTACTGGGCGATTTGATTTTTCAACGCCCCAATGCATATAAACGATTACATAATCAGCATCTTTCTTTTGCTCTTGAATCGTTTTTGTTACAAGATCTAGATCATATCCGTTTGCAACGCCGGGTTTATTTTCACCAGCTACCCAATTAGAATCAGGCATAAATCGAACGAAGGAAAGGAATTTGAACTTTTTCCCTTTTACGGTCATTTCTCGTGCTGTATATGCATCTTTTGCATTTTTTCCGGCCCCAATGTAAGGGAACTTTAATTTTTCTACGTGAGAGATAGTGTCTAATAACCCCTCTTGCCCATAATCAAGTGTATGGTTATTCCCAATATTTACGATGTCATATCCAGTGTTTTTAATAGCTTGTAGTGTAGATGGATCACTTTTAATCCAAAACAGCTGCCCAGGTGCTTTCTTTTCTCTCGTTGTAAATGCCGATTCTAAATTAACAAAAGAAATATCAGCTTTTGTTATTTCTTCTTTTACATGTTGAAATGGATAATCTGCCCCATTTTTTTCGATTATAGGACGCAATTGCCAATCGAACATTGTATCACCAGAGAAGGTGAGTGTAATTTCCGGGTCTTCTATTTTCTTTTCGCTTTTTGAAGTTGTTTTACTAGATTTGTTTTGCAAATCGGGTTTGTCTTTCGCTTTTGAAATAAAAGAGTAATTGATTAATAAAACAATTGGTGTAATGAAAAAGGCTATTAACAAAAATCGTTTTAGTAAAGTTTTCATAAATACCTTCCCTTTTGAGTTTATCCCGCAATTAGATTAACAATGTATCTACTAAAAGCAAGTTATCGGTCTATGTATAGTTATAAAAATTAAGGGGGATGTAGTAGAAATCATTTGTTAATATTCATAATATTAAGTTAACATATAGGTAACCTATAAAGCAATGTATAAACCAAAATATAGAAATAAAGAATTCGAAGGGTGAAGAATGAGAAATGGTTATATTAGGAGCAGTTGTAAATGGGCTTTGTATTATATTTGGTACTTTACTTGGTAAATTATTTAGTGCGATTCCAGAAAGTATGAAAGGGACGATCATGCACGCAATCGGTTTAGCGGTTACTGTGCTTGGACTTCAAATGGCATTAAAAAGTGAAAATTTTCTTGTCGTGATACTAAGTTTAGTGATTGGTACGGTAATCGGAGAATGGTTGCAATTAGAAGAAAAGTTAAAACTTTTAGGGGATTGGCTAGAAAATAAAGTTGGGTCGAAAGGGAAAGGAAGCATATCAGAAGGTTTTGTAACAGCTACTTTAATTTTTGCAATTGGTGCGATGGGGATACTTGGTGCATTGGACAGTGGAATTCGCGGGAATCATGATATTTTATTCACAAAGGCGATTATCGATGGATTTATTTCTATTATATTAACGACAACTCTAGGAATTGGCGTAGTATTTTCAGCGATTCCAGTTATTTTATATGAGGGTGGTATTGCAGTTTTTGCAACACAAATTAATAGTGTTGTCCCGAAAGAATTAATGAATCAATTTATAGTGGAAATGACAGCTACAGGCGGTATTATGATAGCCGCTATTGGATTAAACTTACTTGGTATTATTAAAATTAAGGTGGCAAATTTACTTCCAGGGATATTGGTAGTTGGGATAATTGTTTCTATTATTTATGGTTATGATTCGATACTAAGCTATTAGGAGAAGAGATATATGGAGGAATTTGGCGAACGTTGGTTACATTCGATAGATTATGGATTTCGAACATATAAAGAAAAGGTACCCACATATATTGCACAGCAAGAAGAAGTGATAGTAGGTTTCGCTTGTTACGATGTAGTGAGGGGAAGGAAAGGATTATTTGGTCCGATGGGGACAGCGAAACAAAATCGTGTGAAAGGTGTAGGGAAGGAATTGTTGCACCATTGTTTATATAATATGAAGCAAGATGGGTATGAATATGCAATTATTGGACAAGCAGGTCCGATTGAATTTTATGAGAGAAGTTGTAATGCGCGTTTAATACCGATAGAAGATAATTGACCAACTCCATATTTGGGAGTTGGTTTTATTATGAAAACAATGTGGAAATTAAGTGGTTTTTGCTAGGAAATATCAGGTTTTGTAATTAATATTACGTATAAATCAAATTACTAAACTTTTTACAAAAAAAGGTGTAGAATGGGTATCGAATGAAAGAAGGTGTGAAAATGGCCAGCTGGAAACGAAACTTAATGATTTGTTGGCTAGGTTGTTTTACCACTGCAGCTGGTATGAGTTTAGTAATTCCTTTCTTATCTTTTTATATTGAGGAATTAGGGGTGACTGGCACTTCTAGTATTGCACAGTGGTCAGGACTTGCGTTTGGTGTAACATTTTTAATGGGTGCGATCGTATCACCGATATGGGGAAAGCTTGGTGATATACATGGACGGAAATTGATGCTTATTCGTGCTAGCCTTGGTATGGCGATTATTATGACGCTTATGGGG
The DNA here is from genome assembly GCF_022663495.1 of Bacillus cereus group sp. BfR-BA-01383. Classification (NCBI taxonomy): domain Bacteria; kingdom Bacillati; phylum Bacillota; class Bacilli; order Caryophanales; family Bacillaceae; genus Bacillus; species Bacillus cereus group sp. BfR-BA-01383. Next base: position 66,448 of record NZ_JAKUFP010000011.1, on the reverse strand, counting down.
TTTGTAACGGATGTGTAACAACTTGTCGCACTAAGATTTTTGATGGGAGCAGTATCTGGTTTCCTTTCAACGGCGATGACATTTATTGCTGCTGAAACTCCGAAAGAGCATTCAGGTTGGGCGATTTCCACAATTTCAACTGGTGGCGTGAGCGGCTCTTTACTTGGGCCATTACTTGGAGGCTATTTGTCTGAGTTAATTGGAATGCGCCATGTCTTTCTTGTTACAGGAGCTTTTTTATTTCTTTCCTTTCTCATCGTCTTTTTCTTCCTACATGAAGAAAATCATTCTGCCAAGGCAAAAAAAGCACAGCCGAAAAAAGTATGGACGATGGTCCCAGCTAAGAATTTAATTATTAGTTTATTTGTCACAACATTTATTATTCAACTTGCGAATATGTCAATTCAACCGATTATTACATTGTATGTAAAGAATTTGGAAGGACCAGGAACATCTCATATCGAAATGATTGCAGGGGCAGTCATGTCTGCGACAGGATTAGCAGTTATTTTGGCAGCGCCAAGACTTGGAAGATTATCAGATCATATCGGTCCTCAAAAAACGTTAGTAGTAGCATTGTTTGCTGCAGGAATTATCTTTATTCCGCAAGCCTTTGTAACCTCAGCGTGGCAACTATTAATTCTTCGCTTTTTATTGGGTATCGCACAAGCAGGATTATTACCTTCCGTACAAACTCTACTAAAACAACATACACCAACCCATGTTACGGGACGCATATTTGGGTATAATCAGTCGTTTCAATTTTTAGGAAATATGATTGGTCCAGTGCTTGGGGGACAAATTGCGGCTCATGCAGGCTTCCAATATGTTTTCTTCTCTACATCATCACTATTGTTTATTGCGTGTATTTGGGTTTATTTTCATAATAAGAACGAAGAGGCATCAGAGAAACAACATTTGGAAGTTAGTTAATAAGGTGAATGAAAAAAGGAAAAGGATGAAGCCATATACGCTTCATCCTTTTTCATTAAAATTGGAGACAAAGATAACTTAACGTACCGAGCTCGTAACTACGGTGAATGACTTCTCCATTATTCTCACCACTGCCCATAGCGATAAATAAAGGAACAAAATGCTCTGCTCTTGGTACTGCTAATTGTGCATGAGGAGCATTTTTCTCCCAATTAAACAATGCATCTTTATCGTTAACCTGCATATGTTTAATAATCCAATCATCAAATTCAATTGCCCATTTTTCAGGTGTGGTTTGATTCCATTTCAGTGCTCGTAAATTATGAACGGTAACGCCGCTGCCGATTACTAAAATATCTTCTTGTCCAAGTCCTTTTAGTGCTTCTCCAATTTCAAACTGTTCTTTTGCAGGAACGAATGGATTTACTGATATTTGTACGACAGGAATATTTGCTTCTGGATACATGCGATGCAGGAGTGTCCATGAGCCATGATCTAAACCTCTCGTCATATTATGATGGACTGGAATGCCTTTGTTTTTAAATTTTGTTTCTAGCATAGACGCAATGCTAGAAGAACCTTTCGCAGGATACTTGATTTCGTATAACTCAGGAGGGAAGCCTCCAAAATCATAAATTGTTTCATATTCGTTATCTGAAGAGGAAATCGTTAATATTTCACTTTCCCAGTGAGCGGTAAAAATAACGATTGCTTTCGGTTTATATGTTTCTCCAAGCGTTTTTAAAAAGCGTGTATAATCTGTATCTTGAATAGCGAGCATTGGTGAACCATGTGCTAAAAATAATGATGGCATCATAATAGAAACCTCCTAAAAATATAACAATTACTTTATGTAAGTAACTATATAATTTTATCTTCCGTTCGTCAACATAATAGTTTGATAGCTAATTAGGAAAGTATGGAATTTGTCATAATGAAAGCAATTGCATATAATACATAATAAGAATAATGAATAGATATTCATTTAGTTAGAGATACATAATAGAGTTGGGGGCTGACGAAATGAACGTACAGGAAAATTTCGTTACGGCATTGGATGGAACGGAAATTTATTTACGTAAGTGGTTACCAGAAGAGGAGCCAAAAGGAATTGTTCAAATTGCGCATGGTATGACAGAGCATGCAGGTGTGTATATAGAATTTGTAGATGCTTTATTAGAAGCGGGGTATGGTGTTTATGTGCATGATCATAAAGGTCATGGAAAAACAGTAAAAAAAGAAGAAGACTATGGTCATTTTGAACCAAATGTAGGGTGGAATCAGGTTGTATCTGATGTTATCTTTGTTTCGGAAATGATAAAAGAAGAGCAGCCATGTCCATTGTTTTTACTAGGACATAGTATGGGCTCTTTTTTATCAAGACGAGCTGTACAACTTAGAGGTGAACTATATGATGGATTTCTTATTTCGGGAACTGGTGGAAATCCAGGACTTTTAGGAAGTATTGGTCATAAAGTAGCAACAATTGAGATGAAACTACGCGGAGCGAAAACGAAAAGTCCGATGCTAAACTTTTTATCTTTCGGAAACTTTAACTCGAATTTTAAGCCAAACCGTACAAAATTCGATTGGTTATCTTCAGATAATAATCAAGTTGATAAATATATTGCGGATCCGTTATGTGGATTCATTTGTACGACGAGTTTTTATCGAGAATTATTTCATGGAGTATTAGAAGTAAATAAATTAGAAGAATACAAGAAGACACCCAAAAATCTTCCAATACATATATTCTCTGGAGATCGTGATCCTGTTGGGGATATGGGGAAAGGTGTAAAAGAAGTATATGAAAACTATAAAAAATGTGGTGTGCAAGATGTAACACTACGTTTATATGAAAATGGTAGACATGAAATGTTCCATGAAGTGAATAGAGAAGAAGTATTTCAGGATTTGATTTCTTGGCTAGATGGACATATTGTATAAGAAGAAACCTCACTTTTTCTAAAGTGAGGTTTTTTAAGGATACGGAGGAATGGATATGAGCGAATTTGAAAATAAAGAATATGTAGAAATAGATTTTCAAGATGTTAAGAATGATTTCTAATCAAACTTTTTATACAGCAACAGATGGTCGTTCATAATAGTAGTATAATAGTGAATGAGGTGTTAATAGTATGGAAGATAAAACATTAGGTTTACTACTAGATGTTGTTGGGGAATTATTTTCAGATGAAATTTCAATTGCCGTTTCGAATACGAAAGAATATATCTACTATCGGCCAAGTAAAAGAATTGATTTAAAGATTAGCGTCGGCGATCCTATAAAGGAAGGAACGATTGCTCATAAAGCAATGGTGACGAAGCAAAAAGCTTCTGAGTTTATTAACCGGGATGTTTTTGGTATTCCTTATCATGGAATGGCCGTACCATTTTCAAATAATGGAAAGCTTGAAGGTTGTGTGACAGCAATTTATCCAGCTTTAACGGATGGAAAGTCAGTCGTTACCTTAAAAACAACAGACGGCTGGATTCCGGTTCCTTTTTCAAAGGTCATGTATTTAGAGGCTAAAGATAAAAAGACGTATGTGAATTCAGAAGAGCTATCAGGAACACATAAATACTCTCTGCAAGAATTCGAATACTTGCTTCCTAAGGATGCATTTATTAGATGCCATCGTTCATTTATTGTAAATGTAAATCATATTAAAGCGATATATCCTGATACTCATTCTACTTTTTTACTTTCAATGGACAATGGTGAGAGGGTACCAGTTAGTCAATCATACGCCAGTTATTTTCGTAAGCTTTTAGGATTCTAGATTTTTCTGCTTTAGAACCTAGATTCGCTGTTCTGTCTGAGTTTTCGGCATTGTATACTGAAATCCCTATTTTGATGGTGTTAATGTGTAAAATAATTATGAATATTCAATGGGAGAGGGATTACATATGGAGAATAATTTGGATAGAATCAGAGATCAACGTCTGAAAGATCGGGTAGTTACACCTGAAGAAGCAGCTTCATGGATTCAAAGTGGAATGACTTTAGGCTTAAGTGGGTTTACACGTGCAGGTGATGTGAAAGCAGTCCCATTTGCGCTGGTAAACCGAGTTAAGAATGATAAATCTTTTAAAGTAAATGTTTATACTGGGGCTTCTTTAGGTTCGGATGTAGATAAATTATTTGCTGAGGCAGGAATTTTAGGAAAAAGATTGCCTTTCCAGGCCGATGCGACTATGCGAAAAGGAATTAATAATGGAGACTTTTTATTTGTAGATCAGCACTTATCTCATACAGCAGAGTTACTCCGTGCTGACGTTATGGATATAGATTTCGCTATTTTGGAAGCGGTTGCGATTACTGAGGACGGAATGATTATTCCAACGACTTCAATTGGAAATTCCTTAGCATTTTCACTAAATGCTAAGTCCATTATTATTGAAATGAATATGGCTCAATCTACACAACTAGAAGGGCTGCATGATTTATATGAACCAGGTAAACAAGGGGAAAGGCTTCCTATTCCGCTCGTGAAAACGGATGATCGAATTGGAACGATTGGTATTCCGATTGATGTTGAAAAAGTGAAGGGCATTGTGTTTACGAACCAACTGGATTCGCCATCGACAATTGTTCCCCCGGATGAAGAAACTGTTATTATGGCACAGCATTTAATAGAGTTCCTTCGAAAAGAAGTAAAAGTAGGTCGATTAACAAATAGTTTAGCACCGTTACAATCGGGAATTGGTTCAGTGGCCAATGCAGTCTTGCATGGAATGCTAGATTCGGAGTTTGAAGATTTAGAAGTGTATTCTGAGGTTTTACAGGATGCGGTCTTTGATCTTATGGATGCTGGGAAAGTTCATTTTGCTTCCTGCTGCTCGATCACACTTTCAGAAGAGAAAATGCAAAAAGTATTTTCTAATTTTGAAAAATATCGTGACAAATTAATGATGCGCCCGCAAGAGATTTCTAATCATCCTGAAATCATCCGCCGCCTTGGATTAATTTCGATTAATACTGCTTTAGAATTAGATATATACGGAAATGTCAATTCTACTCACGTTTTAGGTACAAAAATGATGAATGGTATTGGTGGTTCGGGTGATTTTGCAAGAAATGCACGCTTAGCTATCTTTGTTACTAAATCTATTGCGAAAGGTGGTAACATTTCAAGTATCGTTCCTTTCGTCTCCCATGTAGACCATACGGAACACGATGTTGATGTTATCGTTACTGAACAAGGGTATGCTGATTTAAGAGGGTTGGCGCCAAGAGAAAGAGTAGAACTTATTATTGAGAACTGCGTGCATCCAATGTATCGTGACCAGCTACGAGCTTATTACGAAGAAGCACAAACAAGAGGCGGACAAACCCCTCATGTTTTAGAAAAAGCTTTTTCTTGGCATACGAATTATGCTAAAAATGGAACAATGCTTGAAGCGGTAGTAGAAACTGTATAGGTGCGTATTATAAATGATTGATTTTGAAGTTGAATGCAGTATGTTACCAATATAAAGTGCCCTAGAGGGTTAAAGTTAAAGCGAAAGAACGCCAATTTTTAGAAACGGCGTTCTTTTTCTTTAAATAAATTGTTACAAACCGTTACCCATAATACGCTGAGCCGTTGTAGTTTTATAATAAAGATTTATAAAGTGAAACTTTAATCAGTGGGGGGGCCATCCCACACTGATTATCAGCCCTCACCAATCGGGCGTTTACGGGCAGCCCGACTCCCACCTAACTTCTTTGTTCCACCTGAATTTTGAGGTGGGAGTTTTACTGCCCGTTAATGCGGGATAAAAGTTATCTCTAATCTATGAAAATAAAAGGTTTTTTGAAGTACTTTCCGAATCAATTTAGTAGTTTACATATTGAAGGGGAGGAGAAAGAATCATGAAGATAAGAGAAGCATTATTAAGAGATGCAAATGAATTAAGTGAATTCGCATTATATTCAAAAGCAACTTGGAATTATAGCGAAGAATTTATCTTAGCTTGTAAGGAGGATTTAACAATTACAGAAGAGTACATAAAAAATAATTTTGTATATGTTTTAGAAAATGAAAATACGAAGATTGGATTTTTCTCATTTTTACGTAATGATAAAGCTCTCGATTTTCTATACATTCATCCTCGTTACAAAGGGAAAGGTTACGGGAAAATACTTTGGAAGTTTGTAATAGAGCAAGCAAATGAACTAAGAATAAAAAAATTTACAATTGATAGTGATCCGAATGCGAAAGGATATTACTTGAAGATGGGAGCGAAGTTAATCGGAGAGACGCCATCAACAGTATTTAAGGATCGACTTTTACCTCTTTTACAATATGATGTGTAAAACTATTAATAGTGGGGGAAGCTGAGAATGGATAATGTGAAGAAAAAACAAATATATGAAGCATTAATAAGATCTTGGTCAATAGAAACGAGCTCTAAGTGGACGAATGAGAATCCAGCCAAGGGACAATGTGGTGTAACCGCACTAGTCGTTCAAGAGATATACGGTGGAAAGATTAAAAAGACAAAAGTAGGAGAGGTGTGGCACTTTTATAACATTATAGATGAGCAGAGGTGTGATTTTACAGAGACACAATTTAATGGGAAATTGAATTATATGGATGTGGAATCAAATTGAGAAGAAGCATTTGCAGATACAAATGAAAAACAATATGACATTTTAAAGGAAAAGATAACGAAAGAATTAAAATTATCTTTTGACTCTTAATCTTTAATAAGTTACTATAATGGTGGTAACTTATTAAAGGGAACTTCATAGAGTTGAAAGGGGAAATACTTTTGAAAACAGCTTATGTAAGCGCTACTATTGTAACGATGAATGAACGAAGTGAAGTAATTGATAACGGATATATCATTGTAGAAGATGATCGAATTATAGAAATAAATAACGGAGAAATCCCTTCACATTATGAAGTGGATGAAGTCGTTGATATGAAAGGCAAGTGGCTTTTACCTGGGCTTGTAAATACACATACACACGTTGTGATGAGCCTTTTAAGAGGTATTGGCGATGATATGTTATTACAGCCATGGCTTGAGACGAGAATTTGGCCGCTTGAAAGTCAGTTTACTCCAGAGCTTGCGGTTGCTAGTACGGAATTAGGATTACTTGAAATGGTGAAAAGTGGTACAACATCATTCTCAGATATGTTTAATCCAATTGAAGTAGACCAAGATGCAATTATGGAAACGGTATCAAAAAGCGGAATGCGAGCTGCTGTTTCAAGAACTTTATTTAGCTTCGGAACGAAAGAAGATGAAAAGAAAGCGATTGAAGAAGCTGAGAAATATGTGAAGCGTTATTATAACGAAAGTGGTATGTTAACTACGATGGTTGCGCCGCATAGTCCATATACATGCTCTACAGAAATGTTAGAAGAGTGCGCACGTATTGCAGTAGAAAATCAAACGATGGTTCATATCCATCTTTCGGAAACAGAGCGTGAAGTACGTGATATTGAATCACAGTATGGAAAACGTCCAGTAGAATATGCTGCAAGTTGCGGATTGTTTAAACGCCCAACAGTTATTGCTCATGGTGTAGTATTAAATGAAAATGAGCGTGCTTTTTTAGCAGAACATGATGTTCGAGTAGCTCATAATCCGAATAGTAATTTAAAACTAGGTTCTGGTATAGCGAATGTAAAAGCGATGCTAGAAGCAGGGATTAAAGTAGGGATTGCAACAGATAGTGTTGCGTCTAACAATAATTTAGATATGTTTGAAGAACTGCGCGTTGCAACTTTATTACAAAAAGGTATTCATCAAGATGCAACAGCATTACCAGTTGAAACAGCCCTTTCTCTTGCGACAAAAGGAGCTGCGGAAGTAATTGGCATGAAACAAACGGGATCACTTGAGGTTGGAAAGTGTGCTGATTTTATTACGATTGATCCATCTAATAAACCACATCTACAACCAGCAGATGAAGTGTTATCACATCTTGTATATGCAGCTAGTGGAAAAGATGTAAGTGATGTAATTATTAACGGTAAACGTGTCGTTTGGAATGGTGAATGTAAAACATTAGATGAAGAACGTATTATATTCGAAGCAAGTCGTTATAAAAAAGGTTTACAAAGATAGATATTTAAATGCAATTTGAGAAAGCTATCCTTTCTAGGAAATAGAATGGGATAGTTTTTTTATTGAGCGAATAAATATTCAATGGAATGTCGCATCTTTCTGTGGATATTTCTGCTATAATATATAACGTTTTATAATATTTTATTTTTAAGGAGAACAATTTATGAAGCGAAAAAAGATCCATTTAATAGTAATGGCGCTTGTTACTTCTTTATTTTTAACAGCTTGTAATAATAAAGCGAATAAAAGTGATACAGAGGCTAAAAAACAAGTGTTAAATGTAACGGTATCAGAAGAGATTCCTTCTCTTGATACTGCGAAAACGATGGATGGTACATCAGCACACGTTATGCAGAATATATTTGAAGGGTTATATGTACTAAATGATCAAGATCAGCCTACTCCAGCCGTAGCAAAATCGTTTGAAAGAAGTGAAGATGGTAAAAAATATACATTTGATTTGCGTAAAGATGCAAAATGGTCAAATGGAGACAGTGTAACAGCAAATGATTTTATATTTGCGTGGAAACGTGCAGTTAATCCACAAACGGCATCACAATATGCATACATGCTCTTTCATGTGAAAAATGCGAAAGAAATAAATAAGGGAACAATGCCACTTGATGAACTTGGGGTTAAAGTCATAAATGATTATAAGTTAGAAGTTGAACTCGAACAGCCGATTCCATATTTCTTACAGTTATTAGCTTTACCTATATACTTACCACAGCATGAAACATTTTTGAAAGAACAAGGGGGCAATTACGGGCTTGAACCTAGTAATCTCATATATAATGGTCCATTCGTGTTAGAGACATGGAAGCATGAACAAGAATTTCAATTGAAGAAAAATGATACATATTGGGATCAAAAGAAAGTGAAGTTAGACGAAATAAACTTTCATATCGTAAAGGATACAATGACGGCTGTAAATTTATATGAAGCTGGCGATTTGGATCGAGTGCCTATTAATTCGCAAATTGTAGATAAGTATAAAGGGAATAAGGAATTACACATGTCGAGTGATCCTGGAATTGCTATGCTACGTTTTAATGAAAAAAATAAGGCGTTAGCAAATAAAAAAGTGCGTCAGTCTATCTCATTAGCGTTAAATAAAGAAGATTTTGTTGCTCACTTTATTAATAATGGTGCAAAACCTGCAAGTGGACTTGTACCAGTTGGTCATGTGAATGAAGAGACTGGAAAAGATTTTAGAAAAGAGAACGGAGATATTTCTTCATATGATTTACAAAATGCGAAAAAGGTTTGGGAAGAAGCGAAAAAAGAACTTGGAGTAGAACAAGTAAACCTCGAGTTTTTAACGTTTGAACAAGATAACGCAAAACGTATGGCAGAATATATAAAAGGTGATTTAGAAAAGAATTTGCAAGGATTAACGATACAAATTAAACAACAGCCGTTTAAGCAAAAGTTACAATTAGAACAAACAGGCGATTACGATATATCTATGGTAAATTGGGGACCCGATTATAAAGACCCAATTAGTTATTTAGAGCTATTTACGACGAGTAATCCAAATAATAAAATGAGTTACTCCAATTCTCGTTATGATGAATTAATAAAGAAAGCGAAAAATGAGCTCGTACTAGATCAAGAGAAACGCTGGGAAGCTCTGCAAGAGGCTGAACGTATTCTATTAGAGGACGCTGCGATAGCACCGCTTTATCACATTGGCTCAGCTTTTGTACAAAAGGACTATGTAAAAGGAATTGAAAAGCATCAATTTGGTGGCGTGTATACGTATAAGAATGCTTATATTGATAAGAAGTAAATAAAAAAATCTTACTTTTAAAAGTAAGATTTTTTACAGAGTGTTGGGAAACCCTTTAGGGTTCCCAGCACTCTGATAAAAGAATAGTCATTGACTATTCTTTTATTTATTACCTCGGTATTTTATATAAAACTCGTTAAAGAAGAGGATTTTCAAAACAAAAGTAAACATATTCTTTATATTCAGCAACTGTCATTTTATTTAATTCAGCTAAGTGGCGAACAACAACGTGTAGCAATTGCTAGGGCATGTTGATTTACTTATTGCTGATGAACCAACAGCAAATGAAATTATTGAGTTGTTCCAGGAACTCGCACATCAAGAAGATAAATGCGTAATTGTTGTTACGCATTCACAAGAAGTTGCAAAAAAATCAGATTGAGCAGTTTATTTAAGTAAAAAGAAGTTAGTAGTAAACAAAATTAATAATAGTTAAGAAAAAAGCTACTTTTTTTCTTAACTCACATAATTTTCGAAAATAAAATCTATGGATGTTAGTATTTGTTATTGGAACAAATGTAAGAGTAAATAAAGAATAAGATTTAAAAAAAGTATTTAAAATGACAAACAGACAGGGGAGAAATAGATATAATTAAAATGGTTATTCATGAATATATAGCCCGTATCATCGAGGGGGAAATGTGGTTACGGGCGTTAGGGTAATGCGAGGATATTGATTATATATGGGGGTAAATACGTTGAAAAACATTGAAGTTCTAAATAAATACATTGAAGGGTTTTCTGATGCTCTCCCTACGTGGTTAAAGCATCTAATCGAGGCAGAGGAGATACATCAAAACTATGAGAATGTACAGGTACTTGGTGCATTAAAGACAGATGCGGTGTTGTACTATGTACACTGTACGCTGCAAGTGTTAGATGGGTTGTCTTTAGATGAAGAAGCGTATCGCATTATTGAAAAGGTACTAACGTATAGTGAGCTTGCAAAGGTAGGCTCTTTAAAACAGCGGGAGCAATGGAAGAAAAACGGGATTAACCTATTGGTACATAACGAGGGTTCTGCTGATATCTTTAGTGATATTCAGTTTATCGAACGTATAGAGACAAACTTAAACTCTACTGAGTATTTGTTTGTTCGAGATTTAATTAGAACACATGGATTAATTGGGCAGTATATCCGCGGGGAGGCTCGTTTGGACTCTCATGTTGATTTGATTAACACGTATAAAGAAGAGTACGGAGACGGTAGGTTAAAGGAGATTCTATACTATCTTAACCAATGTATTATTGAGGGCGTATCAAAATCTTTGTGGAGTGAAGTAAAGGACAATGTGAAGATTACAATTGATGGTCTGTTTGATGGCTATGTGGAGCCATTTACTTCTCGCATACATAGACTCACGCCAAAATATAAGGAGTCAGCATTTGAAAAAGATATAATTATGGGGAGCGAGAAGAGTGGCGTTCAAACCTTCTTATCTGATAAGGATTTGTGGTATGTAGAACCGTCTATGCATGCTCTTAGCTTCGAGGATATCTGGACAGTTTTTGTTATGTTAAAGAACGAGATAGGCACTGGAAAGGTTCAGCATATCCATTTCGAGAAATTGATGCAGCAGTTGCACTATGATTTCAAAGGCGAGAAGAAGGACAACGTGTATCGTAAGCGGGTTATTGAGAAGTATCTACGGGAGTACCGTGAGAACGAGAAGCCGGATACAACGCATGTTTCCTTTGAGGTTAAAGTCGATGAAGATATGAAGACTGCGTATGTGTCGTTTCAGTTTTCTGCTGTAGGTGAGGCGTTAATTACCTTCTGTGTAGAGGCAGAAAAGGTAGATATGATGCATGCTCGGGCAAATGTGCTGCTGTTTGATTTCTTCGGGTTACGTAAGGATGCGTATGATAGATTCCATAACGAAGAAGTATATCTGGAGCATATGAATAGTTCGGCTGATGATAAACGAATTATTCTTGATTATATAAAGGGAGATACGATTGTAGATGTTGGAGCCGGTGGTGGTGTCATGCTAGACATGATTGAAGAAGCGAACGAGGATAAACGAATCTACGGTATCGATATTTCCGAAAACGTAATTGATACGTTGAAAAAGAAGAAGCAGAACGAGGGCCGTTCTTGGGACGTCATTAAAGGGGATGCGATCAACTTAAGCAGCTCGTTTGATAAAGAATCGGTTGATACGATTGTATATTCTTCTATCCTTCATGAGTTGTTCTCTTATATCGAGTATGAAGGTAAGAAATTCAATCATGAAGTAATTGAAAAGGGGCTGCAAAGTGCCTAAGAGGTGTTAAAGCCGGGAGGTCGTATTATCGTTCGTGATGGCATCATGACCGAAGATAAAACGTTAATGCGTGTGATTCGTTTTAAAGATGCGGGCGGAATGAAGTTTTTAGAGCAGTATGTCCATGAATTTAAGGGTCGTATAATCCAGTATGAGGTACTTGCAGACAATACAGTCAAAATGCCTGTTAACGATGCAATGGAGTTCTTATATACGTATACCTGGGGTGAGGATTCCTTCGTTCATGAGGTGCAGGAGCAGTTTGGAATCTTTACGCCAAACGACTATAAGGATTTCGTAAAGGGCATCTTTGGAGATAAAGTAAACATCGTTCAAGCTATGAACTATTTGCAGGATGGTTATACAAACCATCTTAGCGAGAAAATCGAGTTTAAAGATGAGTCTGGGAATGCGGTTGCGCTACCGGATAGTACGTTCTTTATGGTTTTAGAAAAGGGGTAATGATGTTGAAAATTTTAAAAAATACAATTTTATTTGTTTTGTGTCAAAAGTGATTTCTATTCTAAAGGGTCTCTCGGTTTATCAAATTACAACCCATTGTACAATCAAACATTTAAACAATCTTATTGAACAGGATCATAGGCATGTAAAGAGACGGTTTGCCAAATTCGCAGGATTTCAAAATCTTCGTCATGCTTCACGTACGATAAAAGGTATCGAGAGCATTCATGCCCTATATAAACAAAGGCGAAGTCTTCAAAGAGACTCCGCCTTTTCAACGTACAATGAAATTCAACAATTACTAGCTAATTCTTAAACCTTGATCCTTATTTACCAACTAGTTTATGCTTTTTTCAAACTTTGCAACAGAACCTACCCTTTACTATTTCTATAGTCTTACTCAAATAAACGATATTCCGTAAAGTCTTGATGGTGATGGACGGGACCCAAATTAAAATTTTTTAAACCTAATTGGACTTACCATTAAGAGAGCGAGGATTAATGTAATCCATGCATTGCTATATGAAAACAATCCCATGCCAGCCAATGGTAATCCAGCAGCTGGAATAGGTAATCCCTTAAAATATCCAATGGTTGGTTTAACACTAAATTTAGCCAATCTTAAAGCACCCATCGTTGGGAAAAGGATAAATGCCAAAGAAGTTAAAACAGATGGTGTTGCTATCGAATGAAATAAAAGTGCAGGAGCAACTCCGAAACTAACAATATCAGCTAAGGAATCTAATTCTACACCAAACTCACTGTTCACTTTTAATTTTCTCGCAATCCTTCCATCAAGAAAATCAAAAACAGCTGAAAAGAAAATGAAAATGGAGGCTACTTCCAAATAGTCATTCATATTCATAGTAATTGAAAAAACACCGCACAATAAATTTCCGATCGTAAATAAATTCGGTATAGCTTTTACCATATGATTGAACAAGGTTGTCCCCCCTAAGTTGATTAAACTGCACATTTATGTAGCATTTTCTATATATTCTTCCGTTATTCTTAAAAATATATGACCACTGTATGCTAAGTGGATTTCGACAAGAGAAAAGCCGATTTCCTGTCCGTTAATAAGGATTCTACCAGCGCTATTTTTGCGGCTCATATGCATAAACTTGTTAAAAAAGAAGTTGTAAATGGTGTTATTATTACAGAATCAGATAAATATGGAACGCACATCTCACGTATTGACCTTACTTTTACAAAGCAAGATAGAAAGCTGGTTTTAAAAGATAAAACAGCTACCGTTATACCTGAAAAAAACCTTACTTTTAAGAGTAAGGTTTTTTTACACATAAATTCTATTAAACAGATTTTAATAAAGAATAAAAATTCGTATCATATGGAATATCATCTTGATACATATAATTTTTTAGAACACCTTCTTTTTCAAAACCTAATTTTAATAGCACTTTATTTGAAGCCTCGTTTTCAAGAAAGACAATTGCACCGATCCGTTTTAAATGTAGCGTGTGGAAACCATATGATAAAACTTCAGAAACCGCTTCAGTAGCATACCCATTTCCCCAGTGTTCAGGGAGAAAGGCATAACTTATATTTGCTCGTTTGTGCTCAGAAGCCCAATCGTGAAAACCAATTGTCCCAATGAGTTCTTTCTTATCTTTTAATTCGATGCCCCATTTTATACCGTTTCTTGCATTGTAACTCAGCTTAAAATTATTAATAATTTGCTTTACTTGATCTACATTCTGTAATGGTTTTTGGCCATAATAGCGCAGTACATCAGTATTAGAAAAACATTGTAGTATACCTGGTGCATCTTCTTCAGTAAGTTCTCGCAAAATGAGTCGGTCGGTTTTTAATATAGGAAACATGCCTTCACTCCATTTCTTTTGAAACTCGAATGTGTTGTTTATATTATAATTTAATCTGAAAATAAAGATTATTCAAGTCGTAAGGAAGTTATTGTCTTGAAATAGATTATAGAATTTATTTTGAAAAGATGTTGGGATGTGAAGGAGCAGAAAGATTTGTTAAAAAGAATTTATAGAATTAATACAAATAATGAAGAAAGGTATTCCAAGTTCAAGTTGGAATACCTTTCTTCATTACCCTACAAATGTTTGATACAGTAAGAAAATATTTAAAACGATAATGAGTGTAGCGATTAACCACGCGATAAATGTTGTAATGCGATGGTTGACAAGCGCCCCCATAATCTTTTTATTACTTGTGAACATGATAAGCGGTACTAATGCAAAAGCAATACCGAATGATAAAACAACTTGACTCATTACGAGAGCGTAAGTTGGGTTTACGCCTAAAGCGATAATAACAAGAGGCGGAATCATTGTTATAAATCGTCGTAAATATAACGGGATATGCATGCGAATGAATCCTTGCATAATAATATCACCTGACATTGTACCGACAGAAGAGCTAGATAATCCCGCTGATAAGAGTCCGATTCCAAATAAAGCAGCGGATACAGGACCGACTAAGTTACTAAATTGATTAAACGCAACATCTAAATCTTCAACGTGTAGACCGTTTTTAAAGAATAGTGCAGCCGCAACAATTAACATGCTTGCGTTAATAGCTCCAGCGATAACCATTGCAATAATAATATCAATGAATTCGAAACGGAAAATCTTTTTCTTTTGTTCATCATTTGTTCCGACTACGCGGCGCTGCGTTAAGGCGGAATGTAAATAGATTGCGTGTGGCATTACTGTCGCCCCTAAAATTCCAGCTGCTAATAAGATGCTATCCACACCTTGGAATTTTGGAGTAAATAGTCCTGAAAGAAGAGGGCTTAATTCCGGTTTTGCGTAAAAAACTTGGACACCAAAAGCGATAACAACGATAAAAATCATCCCTGTAATGATAGCTTCTAACGGACGAAACCCTCTGCGCTGAAATTCAAGAATAATAAATGATCCAACCGCTGTAATTAAAGCAGCTGGTAACATCGGAATTCCAAACAGTAAGTATAAGCCGAGTGCTGCTCCGATAAATTCAGCTAAATCTGTAGCCATAATAACGAGTTCCCCTTGTATCCATAAACCGATGGAAACTGGTTTGGGGAAATTTTCGCGAGCTATTTCAGGAAGGTTTCTCCCGGTAGCGATTCCTAATTTAGCTGATAAAGTTTGGATTAATACGGCCATTAGATTAGAAGCGAGTATTACCCAAAGTAATAAATACCCATATTGTGACCCAGCCGCGATATTGGTAGCGAAGTTCCCGGGATCAATATAAGCAACTGATGCGATAAAAGCAGGTCCTAAGAATGGTAACAGTCTTTTTAACCCTTTTGTTTGTCCGCTTAACGCTAAATGGGCGGATTGAACTGTTGTACTTTGAGAAGGGACTTGTTCATCTTTTGTGATATCTTTATTCATAGTAGTTTTCCCCTTTGAAATCTTAACTTGATGAAATTATTGTATTTATTCTTACTCATTATTTCAATACATTTAGATATATTATGTGGTAATTTCATTTGAACATAAAAGTTTCCTTAATGCAAATTATATGACTGTGTGCAATGAATGGTGTGATGATGCAAAAATATTTTGGGAGTTTATGGTCGCTGAATAAAGGAAAAGATAATAAATTAGAGGGTTGTTTTTGAAATTTATGTGAACATACAGCCTGTATTACAGCATATTAATTGATGGAAATGAAATTGTATGATATATAATATATTGGGATTACAACTCAACCGTAGTGTTTTGTTCTGTAATCTTGTTTTTATTTCTGTTAACTTATAGAAAAAATTGTAAATAGAAGAAAATAGGCTAAGTACAATTTTGTATATATTTTCTTATTATATATGTTTTGATATGAACGTTAACTTATACATGATTTTAAAATTTAGATAGGTGGTAGAAATACATTGGCAACTTCAAAACCATATAGAGTATTACTATATTACATGTACACAACAATTGAAAACCCAGAAGAATTCGCTGCAGAGCATTTAGAATTTTGTAATTCACTTGAGTTAAAAGGAAGAATTCTTGTAGCAACAGAAGGAATTAACGGAACTTGTTCTGGAACTGTTGAACAAACTGAGAAATACATGGAAGCAATGAACAATGATCCACGCTTTGATGGAATCGTGTTTAAAATAGATGAAGAAGAAGGGCATGCATTCAAGAAAATGCACGTACGTCCTCGTCCAGAGTTAGTTACACTTCGTCTAGAAGACGACATTAACCCAAAAGAAATTACTGGGAAGTATTTAGAACCAAAAGATTTTTATGAGGCAATGAAACAAGAAGATACAGTTATCATTGATGCGCGAAATGATTATGAATTTGATTTAGGTCACTTCAAAGGTGCAATTAAACCAGATATTGAATCATTCCGTGAATTACCAGATTGGATTAGAGAAAACAAAGAAACACTTGAAGGTAAAAAGATTTTAACGTACTGTACAGGCGGAATTCGTTGTGAGAAGTTCTCTGGGTGGTTAGTTCGTGAAGGGTACGAAGATGTAAGTCAGCTTCACGGCGGAATTGTAACATACGGAAAAGACCCAGAAGTACAGGGTGAACTTTGGGATGGTCAATGTTACGTATTTGATGAGCGTATCGCTGTACCAGTAAATCAAAAAGAGCACGTAATCGTTGGTAAAGACCACTTTACAGGTGAACCATGTGAGCGCTATGTAAACTGTGCAAACCCTGAATGTAACAAGAAAATTTTATGTTCTGAAGAAAGTGAAGCAAAACATTTACGTGCATGTTCTCATGAGTGTCGTGTAAGCCCACGTAACCGCTACGTAGCACAACATGAATTAACTGAAGAGCAAGTAGCAGCTGCATTAGAGCAGATCGAAGCAGGAAAATAAGAATAATAAAAAACAGATGGTAGCACCGTGCTACCATCTGTTTTTTATTATTCAGTGTCCCCTTTCTCTTTCACAGCAGACAGCACAGTTTGTTTTACCCATGCTTTTCTTCTTCTATGCTGTATACCCCATTGATATAAACCTTGCGCACCTAAAATAAGTGAAATAATTATACCGCTAAGCGCTATTAAGAGAGCGAAAAATTCAAGAGGTGATGATATTTTGTTTGAATCGGTATTCTTTAAAAGGTCAATCATAGTAAAACCTAACATTTGGCCTACTACAGAATAGAGCGTTAAAATTAATAATAGAAGGCTATCTTTTTTGGAAGCAACGTTTTCTTGATATTTAAATAAACTATCAAGATTTTGTTTTGCGTTCGCATATAAGACTTCAATATTAAAAAGTTTTCTTAAGCGGAAGAAAATATCCTCACTTTGTGATTGAGATACTAATTCTAAAGAAAAGTAATTTGCTGTAAATGAATTAATAGAGTAGATTAACTTCTCTATCTCGTTTGTATCTTGTTCAATATTTAGCTCAGCATAAGCGTTTGCCATCTTTAATAAAACAACTTTATGAAATAAGTTTAATAATAGAGCGTAATAAAATTCCCCGTACATTTGACTAGCAAGTTTCGCGATTTCTTGTTCACCTTCATTAGTTACACATGTGAAAATATGTTCTTCCATAACAAAGTAGCGGTTAGGAGCCCATCTTTGATAAGAATGTTTGCTTAAATAATCGTGAATATAAGGAACATTATTTGCACTAATATATGGCTTACCATCGTCTGTTAATCCGGAAAGACTGGAAGCTCGGTATACATCAACTACATGAAGGTCAGACTCTTTGTTTACGGATAATAACGTTTGTACATACATTCGTTGATCTTCAAAGAAGGGGAAGGTTTGAAAGTATGAACTTCTTAATCTTTTCTTCTCAAAGAAGTCTGTTAAACCGTTAAATAAATAACCAAAAATGAACTTTTCAACTTGTGAATATCTTTTTCCATTACATTCTATGCAAATGTTCTCATCCTTTTCATTTCTTGTTTCAAGTACACGGAATCGTGCAGCGAATTCTATTGCTTCTGATAATGTCATATTTGGAGTAATATTAACTTCAGTTCGAATTGTTAGGAATCCAAGTTCATAAGGGCATAGTGTTACATCGATTGAATGCACTGTGAACGGGACGGAGATAAGATTTGTTGTTAAGTGTCCATTTAAATTAAGATCTTTAGAATGGCGCTGTAGTCCTTTTTGATGTTCTGAATGAGGAAAAAGAATTTTATTTGTAAATGAAAGATAGTATGCTTCCATATTTTGATGTGAAACTTTAAACTTCCCGTAATATGTATTTTCATCTTCAAGATGGTCGAGACGGAAAGGATGAAAATCATTTTTTTGTAAGAAAGGGAACATATTTTGTTCATATCCAGTTTTAAACGAGAACGGGAATATAAATTGAAATATAGCTGTTGTTACATCTTTTTCTTCGATTGTTTGTATTGCCTCCATTTACATTGTTTCCTTTCCATATAAGCTATAAAAACAACATGCCCAAATTAGCTTGAAAATAACCTCTCTTTTTCACTAGATTAAGAATGAAAATTCAACTTATTTGACAGGGGACATGTATAATATTATGTATACTAAAGCTAGTATAATTATGTTATGAGAAGGGGGATTAGTATGCGTATTTTAGTATTAGGAGCTGGAGGCGTGGGAGGCTTTTTTGGTGGCCGATTAGTAGAAAAAGGAGAGGATGTTACGTTTCTCGTCCGCAGTAGAAGAAAACAGCAATTAGAGGAAAAAGGACTTATTATTCGTAGTGTTAACGGGGATTTTTCATTTCAACCGAAATTGATAACGAAAGAAGATACTACTTCTCCATTTGATGTAATTTTATTCTCAACAAAAGCGTATCACCTAAACGAGGCAATAACAGATTTGAAACCATTTGTAGGTGAGAATACAGTTATAATCCCGTTATTGAATGGCATCGCTCATGTATCACTATTACAAAAGGAATTCGGTGGGGAAAAAGTAATTGGCGGTTTATGCTTTATTGAGACGACGTTAAACGATCAAGGAGAAATTGTACAAACTAGTGCTGCCAACAGACTTGTATTCGGAGAAATTAAGTCTCAAGATTCAGAAAAAATAAAGCGCATTTCTAAAGCATTTACAGGTACGAAATCTAGTTTTGTCTTTAGCGAAAATATTACGCAGGATATGTGGCATAAATATTTGTTTATTACTGTAATGTCGGGTGTGACAACATTAATGCGTGCACCAATTGGTCCGATTCGTGAAAGCGAAGGTGGTCGTGGTTTTATCCGAAACTTATTTGAAGAATCTGTACAAATCATAAGGGCATTAGGAGCTCCAGTAAAGGAAAATATTGTTGAGGAACATATGAAAACGATCGATAAAATTTCGTATGATATGAAGTCATCGATGCAGCGTGATATGGAAAAAGGTTCGTTTATTGAAGGGAAGCACTTACAAGGATACTTACTGGATGTAGCAGAGCAATTTTCTATAGAAGCACCATTATTAGGCGCTGTATATCAAAATTTAAAGGTGTATGAAGAGATAAGCTTTGGTAAGGCTTTAATTGAATTAGATGTATGAAAAAACAAAAAAGATAGCAATATATAAGTGTATTGCTATCTTTTTTGTTTTTGTATGACAAATTATTTGTTTCTTTTAGTTCTATCTGTCAAATTTATTTCCTGTTCACGTTTACCGTATAACTGATTAATTTCATTTGCTACTGCATCTAAATATGAATCGGAAAAAATAGGCTTCTTTTCTTTAGACATATGGGTCTCCTTTGCGGATTTTTTAGTATTCATTATGTATATTTATCGGTGGATTATACGCAATCATTTTAATTATTTTCTTTTTGAAAATTTTTGTTTACTTTTTGAAAATAAAGGAGTATTATAATCCACAGTTTCAATTTTCTAAATCGCTGAAACCGCATGGTACGGGGGACCCGTTTTTATGGATTAATACATAATCCAATGGGGTGAATCCTTGAAAAAGGTAGGGCTACTCATAGGCCCGAATCCGACAGCTAACCTCGTAAGCGTTATATTGAGAAGGAAGGTGGAGCTTGTGCGACAAAAAAAATAATGTCTACAAGTTTATTTCGTTATGGCTTGTAGACATTTTTTGTTTTCTGAAGAAATACTTTACTTGCTCTAACTAGCAGAAAAGTTCGTACAAAATTATTGGAGAGTGGACAACAGTGGTTTCAACTATCAAAAGGTTTTTAATTGGAAGACCATTAAAATCAACTGAGTTAGGAGAACAAAAGCTTAATAAAACGAAAGCGCTAGCTATTTTATCTTCTGACGCTTTATCATCAGTTGCTTACGGTCCAGAGCAAATTTTAATTGCGCTAGCAGGTCTTGGAGCGGTAGCTTATTGGTATTCTATTCCGATAGCTGTTGGGGTATTAGTATTATTAACAGCTCTTATTTTATCTTATCGACAAATTATTTTTGCTTACCCTCATGGCGGGGGAGCATATGTTGTATCAAAAGAAAATTTAGGGATGAATTCAGGCTTAATAGCTGGTGGATCTTTATTAGTAGATTATATTTTAACGGTCGCAGTAAGTGTATCTGCAGGTACAGATGCGCTCACATCTGCCTTTCCTAGCCTACATGCACATAATGTAATTATTGCAATTATATTTGTAATACTAATTACCATTTTAAATTTAAGAGGGGTAACTGAATCAGCTTCCATTTTAGCATATCCTGTTTATTTATTCGTTTTAGCGTTATTTATATTAATTGGTGTAGGGATATACAATATTTTAACTGGTCATGTTTCACCTACTTTACATGCGCCACTTGGAACGCCAGTTGCGGGAATTAGTTTGTTTTTACTGTTAAGAGCATTTGCTTCAGGAAGCTCTGCTTTAACAGGTGTTGAAGCAATTTCAAATGCAATTCCAAACTTTAAAGATCCTGCACCAAACAATGCAGCAAAAACATTGCTTGCGATGGGGGCATTACTTGCCGTTTTATTTTCAGGAATTGTCTTTTTAGCTTACTATTACGGAATTACTCCAAATAAAGAAGTAACAGTTGTTTCGCAAATCGCTGAACAAACATTTGGACGTAATTTTATGTACTTTTTCATACAAGGTACAACAGCTTTAATATTAATTCTTGCAGCTAATACAGGATATTCTGCATTTCCATTATTAGCAGTTAATCTTGCCAAAGATAAGTTCATACCGAGAATGTTTACAATTAGAGGAGACCGTCTGGGATATTCAAATGGTATTATTATACTAGGGATTTCTTCGATTATTTTAATTGTAGCTTTCCAAGGGCAAACAGAACATTTGATTCCGCTATATGCGGTAGGGGTATTTATTCCATTTACGCTTTCTCAAACTGGAATGGTACTAAAGTGGCTTCGTGAAAAGCCTGAAGGATGGATTTTACGATTATCGATTAATTTAACGGGTGCAGTTATTAGTTTTATCGTAATGAGTATGTTCTTTTTAACTAAATTCGCACAAGTTTGGTCGATCCTTATTTTCTTACCTGTCATTATCTTCTTGTTCCATCGAATTAAGAAGCATTATGATGCAGTGGGCGATCAATTAAGTTTAAAAACTTGTGAACGGATTGTTCCGATTGAGGGAAATGTAATTGTCGTTCCTGTAGCAGGCATGACTCATGTAGTAGAAAATTCATTGAACTATGCGAAGGCTCTTTCTGCAGATCAAGTTATCGCTGTATATGTTGCTTTTGACAGAGAAGAGGAAAAGCAATTTGAAGAGAAATGGAAGAAGTGGCAACCTGAAGTAAGGCTTGTTACATTACATTCTCATTATAGAAGTATTATTCAGCCGTTAACCAAGTTTATTGATACAGTGCAATATAAAGCGAGTGAATCAAATTACCGAGTTACGGTCGTTATACCACAGTTTATTCCGAAAAAAGGTTGGCATAACATTCTTCATAATCAGTCTAGTTTACTCATTCGTGCGTATTTACTGTATCGAAGAAATGTTGTTATTACGACAGTACCGTATCATTTGAAAAAGTAAGAAGATTTTTAAGGATAATTTCACGATAGTGAAGTTATCCTTTTTTGTATATGCTATGCATAATTGCATATGGGTTCAAAAGATATATTAATATAATTTTATCGATTGTGAGTAAGTAGTGTTTTCTGTTGTGATATATGGATATTTCAATAGAGGAAGTGAATCGGATTTTATTTTGAAATAAGGACATGAGAGCTTGAAAATAAAGGGAATGAAAATACTTCTTTACGGTAGATAAATAGCTGTGTTTAAATGACCTTACAGTACAAAACTTACATGAAAACAAAACAAAATTTCATACTTTCGTACGTTAATTAGTTTAAAATGAATAATATTTTCAGGTGATATATTCACTGTGTGGATGCTGGACTTGCGGTAATATAGAAATTTTATACAATATTATTCATACTAAGCACATATGAAAAGTTATGAAATGTTTTATAACAATAAGTTAGTACTGTAGCAATAAAATTTGAGATAGGTGATTCGTACATGAATCACGGTGATAATGTTCTCTATTTTTACCATCTCAAATCATGTGCAAAAAAATAGAATAATAAAATGCGATAGTAATAGTTGCTAATACATAGGAGGAGTTAAAGTGAAAAAGACTTTAATTACAGGGTTATTGGTTACAGCAGTATCTACGAGTTGCTTCGTTCCTGTAAGCGTTTACGCTAAGGAGGGGCAAACAGAAGTGAAAACAGTATATGTGCAAAATGTAATTGCTCCAAATACATTATCTAATTCAATTAGAATGTTAGGATCACAGTCACCGCTTATACAAGCATACGGATTAGTTATTTTACAACAGCCAGACATTAAGGTAAATGCTATGAGTAGTTTGACGAATCATCAAAAGTTTGCAAAGGCGAACGTACGAGAGTGGATTGATGAATATAATCCGAAGCTAATCGACTTAAATCAAGAGATGATGAGATATAGCACTAGATTTAATAGCTATTATAGTAAGCTCTATGAACTAGCAGGAAACGTAAATGAAGATGAACAGGCAAAAGCAGATTTTACAAGCGCATATGGAAAATTACAATTGCAAGTACAAAGCATCCAAGAGAGCATGGAGCAAGATTTATTAGAGTTACATCGATTTAAAACGGTATTAGAAAAAGATAGTAGCAATTTATCAACTAAAGCTGATGAAGCAATAAAAACACTGCAAGGATCAAGTGGAGATATTGTGAAATTAAGAGAAGATATTAAAAGAATTCAAGGGGAAATTCAAGCTGAACTTACTAATATTTTGAATAGACCACAAGAAATTATTAAAGGTTCTATTAATATCGGTAAACAAGTATTTACAATTACAAATCAAACTGCCCAAACGAAAACAATCGATTTTGTTTCTATCGGTACTTTAAGTAATGAAATTGTAAATGCTGCAGATAGTCAAACGAGGGAATCTGCTCTTCGTATTCAACAAAAGCAAAAAGAGTTATTGCCACTAATTCAAAAGTTATCACAAACTGAAGCGGAGGCGACTCAAATTACATTTATTGAAGATCAAGTAAGTAGCTTTACAGAACTAATTAATCGCCAAATTACAACTTTAGAAACGTTATTAACGGATTGGAAAGTTTTAAATAATAATATGATCCAAATTCAAACTAATATTGGAGAAGGCACGTATACAGACAGTAGTTTACTTCAAAAACATTTCAATCAACTTAAAAAAGTAAGTGATGAAATGAATAAGCAAACAAATCAATTTGAAGATTACGTTACAAACGTTGAAGTACATTAAAAAATAAGTAACGATATAGGGAGAGAAGAAAAATGACAAAAAAACCTTATAAAGTAATGGCTCTATCAGCACTTATGGCAGTATTTGCAGCAGGGAATATTATGCCGGCCCATACGTATGCAGCAGAAACTGCAGTAAAGCAAGCTCCAGTTCATGCGGTAGCAAAAGCTTATAATGACTATGAAGAATATTCATTAGGACCTGAAGGCCTGAAAGATGCAATGGAAAGAACAGGTTCAAACGCTTTAGTAATGGATCTATACGCTTTAACAATTATTAAACAAGGTAATGTTAACTTTGGTAATGTATCATCTGTTGATGCAGCTTTAAAAGGAAAAGTGATTCAGCACCAGGACACAGCTAGAGGAAATGCGAAGCAATGGTTAGATGTATTAAAGCCACAGCTTATTTCAACGAATCAAAATATTATTAATTACAATACGAAATTCCAAAACTATTATGATACTTTAGTTGCAGCGGTAGATGCAAAGGATAAAGCAACTCTTACGAAAGGTTTAACTAGATTATCAAGTAGTATTAATGAAAATAAAACGCAAGTAGATCAATTAGTAGAAGACTTGAAGAAATTCCGAAATAAAATGACGTCGGATACTCAAAATTTCAAGGGAGATGCAAATCAAATTACATCTATCTTAGCTAGTCAAGATGCTGGAATTCCGCTATTGCAAAATCAAATCACAACGTATAATGAAGCGATTAGTAAATATAATGCAATTATTATTGGTTCATCTGTTGCGACAGCATTAGGTCCAATTGCAATTATCGGTGGTGCAGTTGTAATTGCTACTGGCGCAGGAACTCCGCTGGGAATCGCATTAATTGCAGGTGGAGCGGGAGCTATAGGCGGTGGTACAGCTGGAATTGTATTAGCTAAAAAAGAGCTTGATAATGCACAAGCTGAAATTCAAAAGATAACTGGACAAGTTACAACTGCCCAATTAGAAGTAGCAGGGTTAACAAACATTAAAACACAAACTGAGTATTTAACAAATACAATTGATACAGCAATTACAGCGTTGCAAAACATTTCAAATCAATGGTATACAATGGGATCAAAATACAATTCTTTACTTCAAAATGTAGATTCTATTAGTCCAAACGATCTTGTTTTCATTAAAGAAGATTTAAACATAGCGAAAGATAGCTGGAAAAACATTAAAGACTATGCAGAAAAAATTTATGCTGAAGATATTAAAGTAGTAGATACGAAAAAAGCATAATAACAATTAAACTGTTATAGCGTTACGTATAGATAAAAGATTTTTAAATAATAGAGAGCTCCTGTTCAGTAGTGAGCAGGAGCTTTTTTTACCTCTAACGTTTCATATCCTCATAAAAAGAATAGGTGATAAGTATGCGTAATAATTTCTATAAAAAATGTCTTTTAACGATAATGATTGCTGGAGTAGCAACGAGTAATGCGTTTCCTTTACATCCTTTTGCAGCAGAACAAAACGTAAAAGCATTACAAGAAAATGCAAAAAATTATTCTCTAGGGCCAGCAGGATTTCAAGATGTAATGGCGCAAACGACATCGAGCATATTTGCAATGGATTCATATGCAAAATTAATTCAAAATCAACAAGAGACTGATTTGAGTAAAATAAGTTCGATTAACGGTGAGTTTAAAGGTAATATGATTCAACATCAAAGAGATGCAAAAATTAACGCGGCATATTGGTTAAATAATATGAAGCCTCAAATTATGAAAACGGATCAAAATATTATTGATTACAACAATACATTTCAAGCGTACTATAATAGCATGCTAGTAGCGATTAATCAAAAGGATAGTGGTAAACTAAAAGCGGATTTAGAAAAGTTGTATGCGGATATTTTAAAAAATCAAAATGAGGTAGATGTATTATTAGGGAATTTAAAAGTTTTTCGCGATAGAATGGCGAAAGACACAAATAGTTTTAAAGAGGATACGAATCAATTAACAGCGATTTTAGTGAGTACGAATGCTGGTATTCCAGCTTTAGAGCAACAAATAAATACATATAACGATTCAATTAAAAAGAGCAATGATATGGTTATTGCTGGTGGTGTACTTTGCGTAGCACTAATAACATGTATTGCGGGCGGACCGATGATTGCGATTGCGAAAAACGATATCGCAAATGCAGAAAGAGAAATAGCCAATTTAAAAGATAGAATTTCTGGAGCACAAGCAGAAGTCGCAATTTTGACAGATGTGAAAAATAAAACAACAAACATGACTGATACAATTGACGCAGCAATTACAGCATTGCAAAACATATCAAATCAATGGTATACGGTAGGGGCAAAATATAATAATTTACTACAAAACGTAAAAGGAATGAGTCCTGAAGAGTTTACGTTTATAAAAGAGGATTTACATACAGCGAAAGATAGCTGGAAAGATGTAAAAGATTATACAGAAAAATTACATGAAGGTGTGGCGAAGTAAACAGTGGGCTAGTTCCACTGTTTATTTTTTTATCCTGTTTTTTGTGAGAGTTGGATTTGTAATTTGATAAATAAATTTGCCGTGTGTTTTATCAATGTAGCTTTGCGGTAATATTTTTTCATGAATAAAAAAATGCCTATGTTCAAGGAGGATATTTTTACCCAAACCTCCGAAACAGGAGAATTAGCTTAATTCATTAGAAGGTTATACATCATAGAAGTTAATTTATAATGATGGTGATATTGGTATTATTCCGCAAGAAGTTAGAGACAAATTAGTCGGAAAAGAATTTAAATCATTTTAAGATAGCTTTGCATATCCCTGGGGTACAGTTCAAGACGCTATAATTGGCGTCTTTTTTATTCATTAAATTACGTTTGAATGCAGTGCTCGAATTTTTTGCCAAAATCCTAAGTCTAATACATATCATAAAAAAATTCATTACTTACTTTGTTTATCTCTAAACCAAATTTTCAATGATTGTTTTAAATAAATATGAAGTTTTTAAAAGAAACGTACGTTCTTATTTAGGTTGATATGATATACTAATAATGTAAATATATTCTGTATTTATGTATCTGAAATTTCAGACATATGAGAGGATGGTTATTATCATATATAAATGATATAACGATGAATTTATAAAAGAACTAGGGAGGCAGAGAAGATGGCAGTCAGTACATATCAGTTGTTTCAACATCTTAATATAACAGGGGAACAAGAAGAATTAGCGTTACGTTACTTGCAGACGAGAGATGAAGAAGTTTTAAAACATATAGAACAAACGACGATTCGTGACAATAAGCGTAGTGATTTTGCTTGGCAGTTTATGAGTGATTTTAGGAAAACGTATAAGCAAGACGCAGGGTTTTTTCGGTTATTTTATTACTTGCTTGAAGATCAACTGTTGAACGTTCTTCTCGTGCGCTTTTCATATATGAGTTTTCCAGATATAAAAGTTTATTTTGAAAAAAGCGGTCTTTCATTTGATAGACTTGTAGAATTGGCGTGTAAGTATTTAACGAATCTTTCCCGTTCTGTAAATGAAGCGGATGTTTTTCTTAGAGAATTAATAAGGGAGAATCCAAAGTACATAGAAGAGCAGTTGCAAGTTATAACAGGTCGACCAAAGCTGGTTTTGCTTCTGCATATGCTAGATGCAGATTATGAGAGATTTCTTACGTACAGTTCTTTATTGGAGGAAGAACTGCAAGAGCATGCGGAGTTTATATTGAAGCTGGACGGGGCACAAGAGAAGATAGAATTGGCGAAAAGATACGTTCAAGGTGAATCTGTTAGTGAAGTTTCTGTTGGCTCATCTTTACCTGATGTGACCTGGCAGCTATTATTTCGTGTTTATCAGCATTCAAATGTGGCAAGACGATATATTGATTTGCTAGCGAAATATTCTGTTAAAAATTTTATGGATTATGCAACGGATCATGTGTGTCATGTTCTTGATCAGTTTGGAAATCATGTAAGAACAAGGAGTTTTGATAAACAAGCGTATGAAACTATTCTAAACTTGTGCGAACAATTCGGTGTTTCAGAGGAAAGGTTTTTCGCATATCGTCTTACATGGCGTCATTTAGGCGTCTTTAACTCCGACAAAGTATATGAATATCAATTGTTGCTTCGTATGGTGGAAGAGCAGCCAGAATTTGTTCAGCGTACGCTGCAATATTTAAGTCAAAGTCATTATCTTTTCGTGGCGATGCTTTTGGCGGAAAAAGGATACGAATTCAATCGAAACAGAATACGTGAAGAATTTTTAGCGATTGCCCTTGAGTCGGAATCATCTGACATACGTGATACATATCGTGACTATTTAGTTGGGAAATTATCATTTGAAGATATGAAGCCAGTGCTCGAGAGTTCGAAGCAGCAAAATAATTACCGGGGAATGTCTGTTTTAGCAATTGCACTCCTTTGGGATATAGAGGAAGCAGTAAAGAGGGAAGCAGCGCTCAAACTTCAATTTGGAAATGACTATAATTATAAATTATATGAACTTCTGCACCGGTGTTCTCATAAGGAAGGTTCGCTGGAACAAATGTTGGAAGATCTTCTATCCTACGGTTTATCGAAGGAGAAACTTGTTTATTATTCAGTTAAACAAGCTGCTCGGCACAGTGAGGAGGAAAATAAGGCAAAAGAAGCACTCGTTCGTTTATTTGTAAAAGAACAGGCATATGTGACAGAGAAATTTACTGAGTATTCTGCAGATGAACGAATTTTCATTTTGGATGAGCTGGCAAAGAATGATACAGTTAAAACGCGTGCTCTTCTTATTCAAAGTCTTGGAGATTCCTCTAAAAAAGTACGTGCTGCCGCAGTCGAGTTTCTTACAAAAGATGTGGAAGCTGCAGAGGATGTAGCGAAGGAATTGAATAGTAGAAAGAAAGTCGTACGCGAAAATGTAATGCAAACACTTTTATACTTTAAATCTGAAAAATATACACAACTTGTACAAGAAGCTTTGCAAGAAAAGAAAAATGCTTCCTTGATGGAGAAGTTTGCTCCGCTGCTTGGCGATGAAGACCTAGAAGGAGTATCAGGGAGTATCGAAGCTTTTTGTACACGTATCTTAACACCACAAAAAAGAAACGCACTCGTGCAGTGGCTCGGATTTGAACCACAAATTCGTCTTCGTGATTCCGATGTAATTGCAGATGCAACGCTTCCGCTTGCTTATTTTCAGCAGTATGTATCAGAGTCTGTAATTGAGAAAAAGGAAGCGGTGGAAGTGATAGGTGCAGCTTTAAATGAACAAGATTTGAAAGAAAATATACAAGCGATCTATCAGCTGTGGATTTCTCAAGGAGCGGAGGCGAAAAAGCGCGGTATTCTTTCGATGTACAGCATTCATAGTGATGATGAAATGGCGCTGCTGCTCAAAAAGCAGATTGATGAGTGGGCTGTTGGCATGCGCGGAGCTATCGCTGCAGCAGCTGTTCAGGCGTTGGCGTTGTCTTCGTCACATCTTGCACCTATGACGATTAATACTATAGCATTCAAATATAAACATAAACAGGTGCGTAATGCTGCGAAAGAAGCGTTGAGTCTCGCTGCTAAAACACGTGGTATAACAGAAGAAGAACTAGAGGATCAGCTTGTTCCGGACCTTGGTTTTAATAAACGCGGTGAAAAGACAATTGATTACGGAAGTAGGATGTTTACTGCCTATTTAACGCCCAACCTGAAAATCGAGTTAAAAACAGAAGAAGGAAAACGAATAAAGTCGCTTCCGAAACCAAATGCAAAAGATCATGTGGAAAAAGCAGAAGAGGCTAAGGTGGAGTTATCATCTATAAAGAAACAGCTTCGAAGTATCATTAGTATGCAAACACAACGTCTTGAAATGGCACTTTCTCTTAATCGTTATTGGTCGCAACATACATGGAAGTCTCTGTTTGTGGAAAATCCAATTATGCAGCAATTTGCTATCTCACTTATTTGGGGCGAGTATAAGGAAGGAAAGTTGCTTGCGATGTTCCGTTATATGGAAGACGGCACGTTCAATACGGTTGACGAAGAAGAGCATGAACTTACGCCAGACACTGTTATCGGTCTGATCCATCCACTAGAATTGTCCGAAGAGGAACGGGAATTATGGAAGGAACAACTAGAAGATTATGAAGTTATCCAGCCATTCCCGCAGATTGTTCGCGAAGTATTTCTGGCGGCGGAAGATGAGAAAGTAACTGTGGAAAGGTTTGGGGGCATTCAAATCAATGGTCGGTCGCTGTTTGGTAAGTTAACGAAGTACGGTTGGAATCGCGGATCAGTTGAAGACGCGGGTGTGTATTATTCTTTCTATAAAGAAGACGCTCGCACAGGATTAGGGGCGGAGCTTGCATTTGAAGGTGCACCTGTTGGATATGAAGAAGAGGACGATGTATGCTTATTTGAAATTCAATTTTATAAAGCAGGCACAGTGAGCCGCGGTTCATACTCCTATGACGAAGTTGATGATGCGAGACGCATTGTGCCAAAGCAAGTACCTAAACGATTTTTCAGCGAAATTTTATATGATATAAAACGGACGACAGAATCGAATCTTGACCATGATGAAAACTGGCGCAGTAAGCGATAAGAAAGGAAATGACATATGCAGTCTATTAAACCATTAATGGAAGAATTGTATGAAATAGAATTGAATGCGTTAGAAGCGAATGATTCGTTTCCAAAACCACCTAACTGGCGATTGTCACCGCGTGCTGTTCGTACGTTTATTATCGGAAAAGAAGAACCGCTTCTTTTGGAAGGAAAAGAAGTGGAAATTAGCCGTAAATTTTATGGGAATGATGCGCTTGTGGAACGAGCGATTGTTACATTGGCAGGGAATCGCGGACTTATGTTAATTGGAGAGCCTGGGACTGCAAAGACGATGCTGAGTGAGCTACTTTCTGCCGCAATATGCAGAAATAGCCGTAACACGGTGCAAGGAACCGCTGCTACGATGGAAGATACAATTAAGTATTCATGGAACTATGCACTTCTTCTTGCGAAAGGACCTGTAAGGGAGGCACTTGTGCCAGGGCCTCTCTTCGTTGGAATGGAACAAGGGATATTAACTAGATTTGAAGAGTTAACGCGCTGCCCACAGGAAGTGCAAGATTCATTGATCAGCGTTCTGAGCGATAAAGTGCTCAATATTCCGGAATTTGGAGAACAAGGAATTCTTACAGCAAAGCCTGGCTTCAATATTATTGCGACGGCTAACACACGCGATCGCGGTGTGAATGAGATGAGTAGTGCATTGAAACGTCGTTTTAATTTTGAAACGGTACATCCAATTCAAGATGTAAAGCTTGAAGCAAAAATAATAGAGTCACAAGTAACGCGGTTATTAAGGGCATCAGGCATCACACCAAAAGTGGATAAAACGGTTGTTCAGCTGTTAGCGACTGTTTTTCATGAACTTCGGGAAGGGGTAACTGCTGAAGGAAAACGAATTGATCAGCCATCTTCTGTTATGAGTACTGCAGAAGCGGTATCTGTATATTATCAAAGTGCAATGGATGCGTACTATTATGGAAGTGGAGAAGTGAAAATGGATGCGCTTGTTCGATATTTGTCAGGGACGATTGCGAAAGAAAACAAGGATGATTTAGAAAAATTACGCAGTTATTTTACAAGCATCGTTAAGGCGCGAGGTCAAATAGGAGGAGAGGTATGGAAGTCGTTTTTCGAAGCTCGCAATCAGCTGAAGTAAATGCATTGTTTCAAAGAGCTTACAATTTAGATCGAAACGTCGTATACGTGCCGATTCGCCATCATAGTCCTGCGTGCTCTTTTCATATACAAAAGATTGTTAAATGCTATAAACCAGATGCAATTCTTATAGAAGGCCCGATAGACTGCAACCCACTTATTCCGCATATTGTGAGTGCAGATAGTAAAGCTCCGATTTGTATATATTGCAGTTATGATGATAAAACGAATGTGCTTGAAAGAGGAGAAAGTGGAAAGTACCGTGCGTACTATCCCTTTCTCGACTATTCACCAGAACTTGTCGCGCTACGAAAAGGCGTTGCACAGAACATTCCAGTTTCATTTATTGATCTTCCTTATAAAGAATATTTGTTTTTAGCGAAAAATGAGGAAGAGAATGGGAAACATGATGAGCAATATTTCTGGCATAGTCAATATGTCCGTATGCTTTCGGAAAAAACCGGGTGCCGAAATTTCCATGAGTTTTGGGAGAAATACTTTGAGTTGCAAGGCTTTCATATGACAAGCGAGGAGTTTGTCCGTCAGTTATTTCATTATTGTTATTATACACGCGCGGACTATACGCAAGGGATGTTGACAGAAGACGGTTGTGAAGCCAGGGAGATACATATGGCAAAAGAAATTGAAAAAGCGCGTAAAGTGTATGACAAGGTGCTCGTTATTACTGGAGGCTTTCATGTTAAAGGGCTTCTTGAATTGGAAGGAAAAAAGAAAAAGTTGCCGAAAAGCCCGTTACCTAAATTGTATGCTAAAAACTATCTTATGCCGTATTCCTTTTTGGAAAGTGATCAGATGCGTGGCTATGAGAGCGGAATGCCTGCACCTGCTTTTTACCAACATATTTGGGAGAACAGCGATGAATCGGTAGCTGAGCAATTTATGATACGAATTGCTAGACAGCTAAAGGTAGAAGGGATATCAATGGCAGATGAGATTGAGGCTGCACGAATGATACGTGAACTGGCACTGCTTCGTGGAAAGATGCAACCCGGATTGTATGAATTAATGGATGCAGTGCGCAGTACATTTGTGAAAGGTGAGATATTCTCGGCCAATAAGCCTTTAGCATTGCTTCAGAAGAGTTTGCAAGGGGCAAAGCGCGGGGAATTGTCAAAAGAAGCAGATGTGCCGCCGCTCGTGCATGATTTTCGTGCTTCTGTTCGGTCGTTTCGTCTACCAGCACGTTCAACTGTACCGCAGGAGACGATTCTTGACATATACAAGAAAGAAAGGCACTTGCGCTTAAGTCAATTTTTTCATTGCCTCGCTTTTTTAGGAGTTCCATTTTGCGAGAAGCTACGCGGTCCAAACTTAGCTAGAAAACAGAATATTAATCTTATGCGTGAAACTTGGAAATATCGTTTTTCAGCACAAGTAGAAAGTGCTCTGATTGATATATCTGTGTATGGCGGAACGGTGAAAGAAGCGGCGCAGGAAATGCTAAGAGCAAAGCTGCACAAGGCAAAGGGACGGGCTGGAGAGGTGGCCCTTTTATTGCTAGAAGCCTATTTAAGTGGTTTGTTTTCCGACCTTTCCATGTACATCCAATTTATAGATGAAGCTGTGCAAAAGGATGGGGATTTTGCTTCTATGGCAAATTGTGCTTATTATTTATCACAAATAGAAAAAGCAAATCAGCAAGCGGATTACGCTAGGAATAAAGCACTTTCGTTATTTTCTGTTTTAGATGGGGGCGAACCAGCAATTATTGCAGAAAAGCTTATCGATTTGTATACAATGAAGCCTACAGATCAGCAATTTATTGACGCATTGGAGCTTTATTTACAAAAGGAAAAAAGAGAAAGCCAAGTAGAGGGAGCAGTATTTGGGCTGTTAACTTCTTTAGGAAAGCGGGAAATCGATGAGGTAATGCAAGTGGCAGAAGGGTATTTTTATGGAAGTGGTGATATGCAAAAGCAAGCTCCGATATTTTTGAATGGTTTGTTTGCTGGCGCCAAAGATATCTTTTTATATAACGAATCGTTGCTTAACGGAATGTCTCATGTTCTAGAAGAACTTGATGAAGAGATATTTCTACAAGTGTTGCCACATTTACGCCTCTTATTCAGTCAATTCACGCCGCTTGAAGTGGATACGATTGCTAGACAGATTTCCAAGTTATATGGCGCTACAGAAGAAGCGATAAAAGAAGAACCAATTTCCGAAGAGATGCTGATGTATGTAATGCAGTTAGATCGGAAAGCGAAGGGGATTTTAATGAGACGGGGGCTAGAAGATGGAGAATAACATTTCTTTAAATCGCTGGCGTCTTGTTCTTGGGAAACATGCGGATGATCAAATTACATTTCAGGAAGAAGAACCTGTATACAGAGAAATGGATGAGATGCTGGACTTTTTGTACGAGAGAGAACGCGGAGAAGAGCGCGGTGGATCCTTAGATCCCTCTCAGCTAACAGTGCCGACTTGGATTTCGAAGGTGCGGGAGTTATTTCCGAAAGAAACCATTGAAATTATGGAAAATCATGCGTTAGAGAAATATGAATTAACAGCTCTATTACAGGATAAGCAAACGCTTGAAAAAATGGAACCGAATATGAATTTATTAAAATGCATTTTACAATTTAAAGATTATGTAAAACCGGATGTATTGGACACAGCTAAACGTATTGTAGCGAAAGTCACTGAGGAGTTGCGTCGTAATTTAGAGCAAGAAGTGAAGCACGCATTAAGCGGTAGACCGGATCGAAATCGTTCTAGCCGCGTGCGCACGATGCGTAACTTTGATTTTAAGAAAACGATTCGAAAGAACTTAAAGCATTTTGACAAGGAAACAAACGCCATTCATATTGAAAAACCGTACTTTTACGCTGCCACTAAACATGTTAGCACATGGCGTGTAATCCTCGCAGTAGACGAGAGTGGAAGTATGATTGATTCTGTTATCCATAGCGCAGTTATGGCGGGTATTTTCGCAAGCTTACCGACGATTAAGACAGATTTGTTCATCTTTGATACAGCTGTTGTTGATTTAACGGATCGTATTGATGATCCGGTGGAAACGCTTATGAGTGTACAGCTTGGTGGAGGAACATATATTGCTCAGGCGCTGCGTTACGCAACGAATAAAATCGAGATACCTCATAAAACAATTGTCGTACTTGTAACGGATTTATATGAAGGCGGTAGTTACAATGAAATGTACCGAGAAGCGATGAAGATTGTAGAATCGGGGGCAAAGCTGATTGTACTTACTTCTCTTGATCCGACTGCACAGCCTTTTTATGATAAACAGGCAGCAAAAAAAATGGCAGTACTCGGTGCTCATGTAGCAGCATTAACACCAGGGAGGTTGGCGCAATGGATCGCAACAATCATTTCTTAAATGTTCTTTCCGCTATTGATGAAACATATTTAATCGCCATGTCCAACAAAGGAACATATAAGAGAGCAATGAAGGATTTGGCTGCTGCAACAAATATCAAAATAGATTTAGAAGAGGATGCAGCGCAAATGCATCTTGATTATGAAACTACTGTAACGTTTACGGGAGATATACGCAGTTACTCCTGCACTTGTGAAGCGCGCTCGATTTGTAAGCATGTCATTATGGCTTTATTAGAAGCAAAGAAGATGTACGAAGGTGAAGAAAACATAAAAGTTGATTTCTCTGCCCTTTTGAATGTGAACGTTAGCAATATTGTCTCCGAAAAAATGTGGGCTGAAATGATGTTCCGCGAAACATTTCAGCAAAAGTTTGTTTTGGAAGAGGAGGGTGCTTTAATTGCCTCCTTTCCAGAAGAGGATATAACGGTTCGCTTTCTGACAGCTGAATCGGTAGCTGATGCGATTTGTACATGTAAAGCAGAGGGAATATGCCGGCATAAGGCGGAAGCAATATATTGGTATCAAAAAGA
Organism: Bacillus cereus group sp. BfR-BA-01383; assembly: GCF_022663495.1. Lineage (NCBI taxonomy): Bacteria > Bacillati > Bacillota > Bacilli > Caryophanales > Bacillaceae > Bacillus > Bacillus cereus group sp. BfR-BA-01383. Next base: position 30,677 of record NZ_JAKUFP010000011.1, on the reverse strand, counting down.
GAGAGGAATTTCGCATGAAACGAAACAGGTGCAGTTTCTTATTATTGAGTCGGATAAGCTATCTATTTTCAAAGAGATGATTGAGCAAATTGTTCACTTTGGATTAACACGTCTTACAGAAAAAACAATCTATGAAATAGAACAACTTTCTGTAAAAGCGCGTTCTTTGAAACTAGCAAAGTTAGAAAATTTATTTCGTAAGCTAGGGACTGATATTAGGCTATACCGAATGAAACATGCATCTTTTCAAATGGCATCCTATCGGCAAACGCTGTCCGCGATTTATGAATACATTGTGTTGTTAGAAAAGCACCGTCTGCAAGAGAGTCCGTATCGTTCGGAATATTATGAAGTTCCACCGCTTACTTTGCATGCCTTTGGCGCATTCGGCTGGCAAACGAAGTCCGGTTATGTTGGTGTGACATATTATTTCTATAATCGAGAACAGGAAAAGTGGATCACATACACACAGTCACGTCCCATGTTTTATGAAGGGAGCAACACAACTTCTGAAGACCTCCATGAAAAGCAAGTTCCATGGGGAATTGCAGGGAAGGGATACGAACTGTCTCGTTCATCTTTAGGGTTGAAACATGCAAAGCTTAACGCCGATTTCCAATTGTCATCTAGCTCACAGACAGTAGGGGAAGTAGACGGAAAAACAAATGTAACAGAGTGGCAATCGCTCTTTATAACCTCATGGGAAGAACTACTAAAAAAAGTAAAAGCGAACAGGTTAGAGGCAAGTAAACAAGGAGTCTTTTGTATCGAATTTGCTGAGATGGAAGAATGGGAGTTTCAGAAGCAAGAGCAAAAATGGATTATACCTCTTATTGATAAAAAGGGGAAAGTATTACAAATGCAAATGATGAAACAACCAGACAATGAGCGGACGATTCGACTTGTAAAAATATATTTGGACTCATTACATGTAAAGAGAATGCTAGTTCATCCTTATCAGGAAGGAACAAAGCTCGTAGTTACACCTGTTATTTTATATACAGAAGTAGGAGAAATTATAAATATTACACTTAATGAAGGGGAAACATTTTATGATAGAGTTAGTGCACATAATCGATGAATTGGAACAAGCTCTAGATGAGATGCTTGTCTCAGGAGCAGGGACGGTACCTCCTTCTTTTTTTCAAGATATAAAACGAAAATGCGAAAAGTATGGTCTTTCTTATGCAGCCGCGCAACTACTTGTCATAGAGGAAGAACGAAACAAGGCCCGCTTTCTTCATAAAGAAGAAACAGGGAAATTGACGGAAGCGTTTTGCAAGTTGCAGGAATATATTCAAGTTGTAAAGGCTGAAATGCTACATTTATAAAGATGTGATTGAATAGGAATTTAATTTATCCCGTATTAACGGGCAATAAAATTCCCACCTCAAGATTTAGAGAAGCGCAAGGAAGATAGGTAGGAGAGGAACTGTCCGTAAAAGCCCGAATGTTTCAACTAATAATGAGTGGGGAATGAAGAATCCCCCACTCATTACAGTTTCGCTTTATTCATCATATTAGCAGTGGAGAACAAGTAATCGGAATACCCAAGCCTAGACACCCTAACTTTGAAGAAACTTTCTAAACGCCTAATCAGTATTTATCGAAAGTCCTTTCGGATAAGAAATCTGTTGATTTGTTATAAAAACGATTATTAAGCCGTTGTAAACCAATAAACAGAAAAATAACTTTCTTCCGTTTCCATAACAAAAAATTCATCATTCCATTCTGGTTCATAAGCATAAGCAATTCGGATTCCTTCAATAGGGAACTCGATAGGTTTAATAAGTGGGGCATATCTGTTTCTCAATTCTGTGAATTCTTCTTGGGATATTGTTTTCAGTTCTTCTTGTTCAGCTCTAAATTTTTTTTCGAATTCCCAAATAGGCATATCTTCAACGTGTTTTCCTTTATACCAAAACCAATGCGTATTTCTTCGTTCAATGAATTGGCATGTTGCTGCAAAATCTTCCAAGGTTTTAATCGTGTCGTAACTGCTTTTTCCTTTGCTATGTTCAAAAACATATATTGTCTCTTCACCACAGCTTGATAATTCATCATCTTCTATTACAAAATATTTCATATGTAACATCTCCTAGCTTCTTGTCTTATAAATAATCAATCTTTTTCTATACCATATTGAACAAGAATAAAAACTAAAAAACTTTTTATGTAAGAATGGATACATTTTTGTTGGGGTTTTCTGTATAAAATTATATATATGTTAGCTAGTTTAACACATTATTAACGTAAGTGCGGATTATGATGAATTGGATAAAATTATTCACGATTTTAACTCATTGTAAAATATGGAATATCGTAAAAAACTTCTTGCAGACTTAAAGCTAATTTTGCACATAGAAGATTGTGGTATGGTTCACGGACTCATTAAAAAATATGGTAAGAGAAAGATGCATGAAGAAAAACTGAAATGGCTAATTCAGAGTGTTTTGGATCGTATCGAACTTAATTAAAGCTATTATAGAATGATTTCAGTTTGGTAATGGATTTTATGCAGTAAGTATATTCACTGAGTTTTTAAATAAATTACATGATTAATAGATTTAAAATAAACATACTGAGATTAGTCAAGTAGTTTTATAAAAAATCATTAGAAATACTGAATTTGATATTTACTTAAAAATAACACTTTTGGAACAGTTTCACCATTCATTTAGATATTAACGGAATTATATATAATGTAAATATTGTTAAAATACGTTATTATTCCTTGTGTAAAAGTAATTCATATAAGAGGAAAAAATTGAAAGGTAGGATCAAAATGATTAGTGGCTTAAAAAAAGCGGCCTTATCTTCATTAAAAGACAAATGGGGATTGGCGGTATTGTCATCGTTTCTTTATCATATTATTTCTAGGATTTGTATGCTGATTATAGGATTTCCACTGTTGTTTCTGGGTATCTTATTAAGTGAAATAATGAATTCTATTTATTCCATTACAGGAGACGAAAAGTTAAATGCAGCAGGTGCTTTTTCTTATTTACTTGTTTTCGTTGTTCTATTTATTTGTTTAGTAGGTGCACAAGGCATTATGAATTATGGGTATCTTAAGGTTACATTGCGTTTAGCGAAAAAAGAATCTACTACAATTGGTGAGTTATTTGAAGGATTTCGAAAAAGTAATGTGTTTAAATCTATAAAGGTGACTACTTTAATGACTGTATACACACTTTTATGGAGTGTATTATTAATTGTACCAGGTATTATAAAATTTATCTCTTATTCTATGGTTTACTATATTTTGTTAGATCATCCAGAATATACGGCGAGTGAAGCAATTAAAAAGAGTCAAGAACTGATGAAAGGACATAAATTAGATTTATTCCTACTATCGTTAAGTTTTATCGGATGGTTTATTTTAGGGGTTATCATCGGATTTTTCACATTTGGTATCCCGTTTCTTTGGATCTATCCATACTACATTACAACAGTATCGCATTTCTACTTGAAAATAGTGAATAGAGATAATGTTATGGAGGAAAAAAGTTATCTGTTTGATTTAAATTTTGATTCGAAATATTGTATGTGCCTTGATTTTATGACAAACACAAAGACTCCATTTTGAAAAGTGGTGTAAAGATTTTATAAAAAAGTTTGATTGTTTTGTTATCTGTTATTTCATTGACGCCCTCGTAACTTTAAGTGCGCTTCTTCATAATCATAATAGTTGTAATAAAAAACATTTTTTCGTTTTTGGGTGTTATAAAACCGTTAAATTGATGGGCATATGGCGGCGCTCCTAACTGGATAGTATAATTATTTATATTAACAACTAAGACAATCAAACGGACTTTAGTTGAAGAACAAGCCATAATAAAAAGGCTGTTTAATATATTAATCATGTATAATATATTAAACAATTTATGTTCTTTTGTTTTTATGAATTTACTAGCTAAGAAGAAAATAGGAATTAGAGGAGGGGAAAAAATGAGATTTTTCACAATATTCGCATCAAGGAACGATACAAATGATATAGAAAGTTTCATTAATCAAGTTTTCCAAAATGGATTCAAGGTTGAACGCAATAAAAACGAATATACTATTCAATCGAAGAGACTATTTGGCAAAAATAAAATTATTATTCGGGTGGATTCTGAAGAATCATCTCCTGATTATTTTTCCAATAATATTCCTGGAATGATGCACATGTACGATCAAATTGAATTTCAAGAAGAACATCTTAAGAGGATGGTTTTGGCACAGATTTCTGTAATTGATACCATAATCGCTATAGAGACGAAGAAGGATTATAGTGATGAATACGTGGAGCTGTTTCTTAAATTACTTAATCAGGTAAACGGTATTGGTTTTATCCCTGATCGAACTCTCATCGGGAAGGATGGAAAAGTAATCGTATTTCCGGATGGATCCTCTGGTCCTTCAGAATTTACTCCTCAAGCATGTACGAACAAAATAATGGGACAGAATAGTACTTCTACCGATGGGGAGAAAAGAAGACAAAAATCGATAAGTTACCTGCAAGATAAAGGGATTCCATATATCGAAGGATTGCCTCAATTGCCTCCTTTGACAAGTATTCAGTTAAGAAGTCGAGAAGAAATTACGAAGAGAGCAGTGGCTTTGCTGATTGTCATACAATATGCTTGTGATGTTGCCCAAGAAGAAGATTTGAAAACTTCTAAAGAGTTCGTCATGGAGCTGCTGAACAAATTCGATGTGGTTGAATCATTAACGAAGCAGGAAAGAAATTTCCTAAATTCAGAGCAACCTGACGAGAAAGAAGCGATACAGATTGCATGGCAGTATGAAGCCCAATGGGTTTTACTTTGGTCAATAGGTCTCGTGAATACACTGAAATTTCCAAAAGAAATCTGTGACTGTCATTATGCAATTAAACTTGTTTCTGATTGTAGTTCTTTTAATGAATTTTATCAAAAAACAAAATTGCGAAGTGCAGAAGAGATTTTGGACGAGGCCGACCTCGTTTATCGACTTCATTGGGCTTGTGTACATGATAGAATTAATGCGAGAGAAGCAACTGCAGGTATGCAGGAAAGTATTGTTATTGAAAGACGAAGAGGTTTGTTTTGGCTAATCAATTATAAAAATGAAGATTGGGATTGCATCTCCATGGATACATAATCTATATTCTTTGTTCAGTAAAGCTTTTGTATTTTAGATAATAAAATTATTGCTTCATCAGTTCAATCTCTTACAGAAAAACGGACGGAAATCCCATAGGTATGAGAAAAAACAGTCTTTGATATCCTAGGCCTCATATACAACTTTTCTATGTTAAATAACTTGATTCTACCGTACATTTTGAACGGGCTTGTTATCGTTACTGCAGAAAAATCGTGAATTAAATATTAATTGATTTACATGTTTCACGCGTATCTATATTGAGTTTGTAAATCTACATAATAAGGTTTCATTGTATATATTAAGTGAAGTAGAAGTTCAGTTAGATAAAATTCGGTAGTCGAATTTTTTTGCATAAAGCTGTATAATGCTTGTAACGAAAAGGAAATACAGGAAAGGATATGTATTGAGTTACTATGGATAAAGATAAACAACAATTAAGCGTTGAAGTTGCAAGGTTATATTATCAATCAGATTATAGTCAGCAAGAAATTGCTAATAAATTAAATATTTCAAGGCCGACGATCTCTAGATTATTAAAGTACGCGAAAGAAAAAGGATTTGTTCAAATTAGTATAGCTGATCCATTTGCTGATTTAGATAATGTCGGAAATTTACTTAAGGAAAAGTATAACTTGTTAGAAGCACATGTTGTGTTTTCTCCAGTGCCAGAATATGCAACGATTACAGAGTATATTAGTAAATATGCAGCTGAGTACATGGAAAAGACGGTTAACAACGGTGATATCGTTGGTGTAAGCTGGGGAATGACGATGTATGAAATCGCTAGAAAAATCGTACCGCAACATGTAAAAGGTGTAGAAGTTGTCCAGTTAAAAGGTGGTATTAGTCATTCGAGTGTAAATACATATGCAAATGAGACGATTGCTTTATTTGCAGAGGCTTTTCAAACGACGCCACGAAATTTACCGCTCCCAGTTATATTTGATAATGCGGTGACAAAAGAATTAGTGGAGCAGGATCGACATATTCATCATATTATTGAAATGGGGAAACAAGCAAATATTGCAATTTTCACTGTTGGAACAGTGCGTGATGAAGCGTTACTATTCCGATTAGGATATTTAGATAAGGATGAAACGAGCTTACTAAAAAAACAAGCGGTTGGTGACATTTGTTCACGTTTCTTTGATGGAGATGGAAATATTAGTAGTGAAGAAATCAATAAGCGTACAATTGGAATTGAGTTAGAAGAACTTAAATTGAAAAAACGTTCTATTTTAGTTGCTGGTGGTAATAGAAAAATAAAAGCAATTGATGGTGCGTTACGTGGTGGGTATGCAAATGTATTAATTATCGATCAGCATACAGCAAAAGAATTGTTACATTATCAAAAAGATTAGAAATAAAAGGCTTTCTCAAAATATTAATTTTGAGAAAGCCTTTTATTTTGTTATGTATGAATGATAGGAGTCCTTCTTGGAACACAAATTTTCTTTTTAAAAATAATTATGGATATTGAGATACATACTACCATTGTTAACATAAAAGTTGCGCTTTCGCCTTGTGATTTATATCGGTTGTTTCCCAGTTAGACTACGTTTAATATACTGCGAGAAATTCCCTTTTGGAAAAGAATGAACAAAATTTCAAAAGTGTATTTACATTTGTTCAACTAAGGGTTAGAATGAAGTTGTTAAAAGATACGAGGAGTGAAGATAATGAACATTGCAAAGTTAATTGACCATACAATTTTAAAACCAAATTCAACTAAAGAAGACGTTATGAAAGTAATCGAAGAAGCAAAGGAATATAAATTCGCTTCTGTTTGTATTAATCCTACATGGGTAAAATTAGCGGCTGACGAATTAGCTGGACATGATGTAGACGTTTGTACTGTAATCGGTTTCCCATTAGGAGCAAGCACTACTGAAACAAAAGCATTTGAAACAAAAGATGCTATCGCAAAAGGTGCAACTGAAGTTGATATGGTAATCAACGTAGGCGCTTTAAAAGATGGCGACAACGAACTTGTTGAAAAAGACATTTATGAAGTAGTACAAGCAGCAAAAGGAAAAGCTCTTGTAAAAGTAATCATTGAAACTTGTCTATTAACAGATGAAGAAAAAGTACGCGCTTGTGAATTATCAGTAAAAGCTGGTGCTGATTTCGTAAAAACTTCAACTGGATTCTCAACTGGCGGAGCAACTGCTGAAGATATCGCACTAATGCGTAAAACAGTGGGACCAAACGTTGGTGTAAAAGCATCTGGCGGCGTTCGTACACGTGAAGATGCAGATAAAATGGTAGCTGCTGGAGCTTCTCGCGTTGGAGCTAGCGCTAGTGTTGCAATCGTATTAAATGATACAAAAGGTGCTACAGATAACTACTAATTACTAATGAATTAAAGAGCACTAGATACACGTTTCAAGTAAAGTGTATCTAGTGCTTTAATAATTGAAAAAAATGTAAGCGAGTACAAAAAGGAGGGAACGACGTATGAAATACTTAATCGGTATTTTAGGCCTCGTATTGATTTTAGGTATCGCTTGGCTTGCTAGTAATGATAGAAAGAAAGTCAAATATCGTCCAATTATAACGATGGTTATATTACAATTCATTCTTGGGTTTTTATTATTAAATACAAGCGCTGGGAATATATTAATTAGCGGAATAGCAGATGGTTTTGGAGAATTATTAAAATATGCCGCTGATGGTGTGAATTTCGTATTTGGTGGATTAGTAAATCAAAAAGAGTTTTCATTCTTTTTAAGTGTATTAATGCCAATCGTGTTTATATCAGCTTTAATCGGTATTTTGCAACATATTAAAGTGTTACCTATTATTGTGAAATTTATCGGTGTAGCATTAAGTAAAGTAAATGGGATGGGGAAACTAGAATCGTATAATGCGGTAGCTTCTGCGATTTTAGGACAATCGGAAGTGTTTATTTCCGTTAAGAAACAACTAGGATTATTGCCAGAGAAAAGAATGTACACTTTATGCGCATCTGCGATGTCAACAGTATCTATGTCTATCGTTGGATCGTACATGGTGTTATTAAAACCGCAATATGTTGTAACCGCTTTAGTGCTTAACTTATTTGGTGGTTTCATTATTGCTTCTATCATTAACCCGTACGAAGTTACTGAAGAAGAAGATATGTTAGAAGTACAAGAAGAAGAGAAAAAGACCTTCTTTGAAGTATTAGGGGAATACATTATAGATGGATTTAAAGTTGCGATTACAGTAGCAGCTATGTTAGTTGGTTTCGTTGCTCTTATCGCATTCATTAATGCAGTATTTAAAGGTGTAATCGGTGTCTCATTCCAAGAAATTCTTGGTTACGTATTTGCACCATTTGCATTTATTATGGGTGTTCCATGGCATGAAGCAATTAACGCCGGTAATATTATGGCAACAAAACTTGTATCGAATGAATTTGTCGCTATGACAGATTTAGCACAAGGGAACTTCAACTTCTCAGATAGAACGACGGCGATTATATCAGTATTCTTAGTTTCATTTGCAAACTTCTCTTCAATTGGAATTATTGCAGGAGCGGTGAAAAGCTTAAATGAAAAACAAGGAAATGTAGTCGCAAGATTTGGTTTGAAATTACTTTTCGGTGCAACATTAGTTAGTTTCTTATCAGCAACGATTGTTGGCTTACTATTTTAATAGATTCATATAATATGAAAAGGAATGGTGATTATAATGAGAATGGTAGATATTATTGCGAAAAAACGTGACGGAAAAGAATTAACAACTGAAGAAATTAAATTCTTTATTAATGGATATACAGATGGAAGTATTCCGGATTATCAAGTAAGTGCACTTGCAATGACAATTTTCTTTAAAGATATGACAGATCGTGAACGTGCAGACTTAACGATGGCAATGGTTGAATCTGGAGAAACAATCGATTTATCAGCAATTGAAGGAATTAAAGTAGACAAACATTCAACTGGCGGTGTTGGTGATACAACAACATTAGTATTAGGACCGTTAGTTGCTGCTTTAGATGTACCTGTTGCGAAAATGTCTGGACGTGGTTTAGGACATACAGGTGGAACAATTGACAAATTAGAAGCAGTAGAAGGATTCCACGTTGAAATTACGAACGAGCAGTTCATCGATATTGTAAACCGTGATAAAGTTGCTGTTATCGGACAAACTGGAAACTTAACACCAGCTGATAAAAAGATTTATGCATTACGTGATGTAACAGGAACAGTAAACTCAATTCCTCTAATTGCAAGTTCAATTATGAGTAAAAAAATTGCAGCGGGTGCTGATGCAATCGTACTTGATGTAAAAACAGGTGCCGGCGCATTTATGAAGACAGAAGAAGATGCAAAAGAATTAGCACATGCAATGGTACGTATCGGAAATAATGTTGGACGTCAAACGATGGCTGTTATTTCAGATATGTCACAACCTCTTGGTTTTGCGATTGGTAATGCTCTTGAAGTGAAAGAAGCAATTGATACATTAAAAGGCGAAGGGCCAGAAGACTTAACAGAATTAGTGCTTGTATTAGGTAGCCAAATGGTTGTACTGGCGAAAAAAGCAAATACATTAGAAGAAGCACGTGAAATGTTAATTGAAGTTATGAAAAACGGAAAAGCAACTGAGAAGTTTAAAGAGTTCTTAAGCAATCAAGGCGGAGATAGCTCGATTGTAGATCATCCAGAAAAAATGCCACAAGCGAAATATGTAATTGATGTACCTGCTAAAACTTCGGGTGTTATTTCTAACATTGTTGCAGATGAAATCGGTATCGCAGCTATGCTACTTGGTGCTGGCCGTGCGACAAAAGAAGATGAAATCGATTTAGCTGTAGGTTTAATGTTACGTAAAAAAGTTGGCGATGAAGTAAAAGAAGGCGAGCCGTTCGTAACAATTTATGCAAATCGTGAAAATGTAGAAGATGTAAAAGCTAAAATTTACGAAAATATTTCTATCGCTGAGACAGCAGTTGCTCCTAAATTAGTTCATACAGTTATTACTGACTAATCATAATTACATTTACTTTGAGGGGGAAATAATATGGATAAGAAAAAATATATTGAAGAAGCAAATAAGATGTTATCAAAAGCGTATATTCCGTATTCAAAATTTCCTGTTGGTGCAGCTTTAGTTACGAAAGAAGGTAAAATCTATACTGGTTGTAATATAGAAAATGCTTCTTACGGTTTATGTAACTGTGCAGAAAGAACGGCAATCTTTAAAGCCGTATCAGAAGGCGAGCGCGATTTTAGTTACTTAGTCATTACAGGCGAAACTGACGGACCAATTTCACCATGTGGTGCTTGTAGACAAGTAATTGCTGAGTTCTGTGATCCGAAAATGCCTGTATTACTAACGAATGTAAAAGGTGATGAAAAAGAAGTGACTGTTGAACAGTTACTTCCAGGAGCTTTCTCAATTGAAGATTTAAAATAAGATGAAAAGTCATTTCGCAATTAATAATTGTGGAATGACTTTTTTATTTTCGAAATTAAAGTAGAAAATGAGTAATGTAATACTCTGTTCATATTCCGTTCATAAACTTTTCGTAGAATGACTGCAGCGAATGAGGAAAGTGACGATTTTAATTGTCGTTTTACAGCAGGAGGAGTATAATGAAGAAATTATATAATGCAGCATTCATTTACTTAATAATCGGTTTATTATCAGGAATATTTGCAAGAGAGTATACGAAAGCACAAGGAATTAAAGGATCTACTATGTTGCAATTAGTGCATACGCACGTATTAGTATTAGGATTCATATTCTTTTTGGTCGCTTTCGCTTTATTTAAAGTATTTCAAATGCAAGAAACAAAAAGTTTTCGTGCATGGTTTGTTGTTTATAATATAGGACTAATTTTTACTATTGCTACAATGGTATTTAGAGGTCTTCTACAAGTAAACGGAACTGACTTTAACGGTTTAAGCCATATGACTGGATTAGCTCATGTTATTATAAGTATCGGGCTCGTTTGGTTTATGATTTTGCTTAAAAAGTCTTTTAAATAGATAGGAGTGGGGAATATGAATATGAATGTAGCACTTTTATCAAGTATCGTAGCAATTTGTATGGCTGTTGGAGTAATGTTTCTTCGCTTTAAGTCAGCAAAAAAACCGGTAACGAAAAAGAAAATTATATTGCCGCCAATTTTTATGAGTACTGGTGCAATGATGTACTTCTTACCAGAATTCAGGTTAACATCTTTAGAAATAGGAGAGGCAATTATCATAGGGCTTATTTTCTCTATATTTCTTATTAAAACAACTAAGTTCGAAATAAGAGACGAACAAATATATATGAAACCTTCTAAAGCATTTATATTTATTTTAGTTGGGTTATTAGCTGTACGAGTAGCATTAAAATCATATTTAAGTCAATCGATTGATTTAGCGCAGTTAAGTGGAATGTTTTTCTTACTCGCATTTGCGATGATTGTATCGTGGAGAATTGCGATGTATCGCTCGTATGCTAAATTAGAAAAGACAATAAAAAGAGCTGGAATTTCTATATAGGAAATCCAGCTCTTTTTATGTTTTTTGAAATGTGGTCTTATGCGCGGAACTCATTTACTAAATTTCAAACGATCTTTAGCATCTTGTAATGCAACTGGTGTAACATTGATATCATTTGGATCAACAATTTTTGTGTTTAATAAAATGGAATCTAGGCTTCCGCGAAATGTTTTTGTATAATTTTGACGCAACATTTGTTGCTCTTGTTTTTCATCAATTGTTAATCCAGATGTTCTTTCTTTTTTTGCTAATTCGTTAATACGGAATAAAATGTTTTGCATGTGTTTTCACCTCTAGTTAGATTTAATTAAATTAGTTACTTACTAATTTATAGTTATTTTAACGCGTAATTTTTATTATGTCAACACCATCTAAAAAGGTTAATAATTGACGGAAAATTATAACAATAATAGAATGAATTATATTGGATAATTAGTTTCACAAGCATATATAGAACACTAGGGGGATTATTATGAAATCAACATTTTTTGCTCAAAATAGAGAGCGACTAACGAAGACATTACCAGATGAATCTATTACTATTTTATTTGCGGGACAGGCACCTCATATGTCAGCTGATGCCCACTATAAATTTGTGCCGAACCGAAATTTTTACTATGTAACAGGAATCGATGAGCCAAATGTTATTTTCATGTTGAAGAAGTTTGGAAATAGTGTGGAAGAAACACTTTTCATTGAAAAGTCAGATCCAGTAATGGAAAAATGGGTAGGAAAAACAGTTTCTAAAGAAGATTCAGAAGAAATTTCAGGTATAAAAAAAGTTGTATATATAGAAAGCTTTGAAAAGACAATTGCAAATATACTTTTCGCAGAAAATGTGAAACATGTGTATTTAGATCTAGAGCGTCGTGAGTGGAATGGTACGGAGACAAAAACGTTAGCGTATGCTAAACATGTAAGAGAACAATATCCACACATTACAATTGGTAATGTATATCCGAGCATTTGTGAATTACGAGTGTTTAAAACAGAGGAAGAAATTGAAATCATTAAAGAAGCAATTGCTGTAACTAAAGATGGTATTTATAATGTGCTAAAGCATGCAAAAGCAGACGTGATGGAATATGAATTAGAAGCTTATTTTGATTTTACGTTGAAATCATCTGGTATTAAACACCATGCATTTCATACAATTTTGGCGAGTGGTAAAAATGCTACAGTCCTTCATTATGAAGATAATGATGCACAAATTAAAAATGGTGATTTAGTACTGCTTGATTTAGGTGCTCAAAAAAACTACTATAACGCTGATATTAGTTACACATTCCCAGCAAGCGGAACATTTTCTAGTCGCCAAAAGCAAATATATAATATCGTGTTAAAAGCATTGAAAGAAACAACTGAACTTATTAAGCCAGGAGTAAAGTTTGCTGCATTAAATGAGCATACAAAAAAAGTACTGGCAGAAGAGTGTAAAGCAATTGGCTTAATTCAAGAAGACGAAGAATTATCTAAATACTATTATCATGGAGTAAGCCATTTCCTTGGTTTAGATACGCATGATGTAGGAACATACAAAGATAGAGTGTTAGAAGAAGGTATGGTTATTACGATTGAACCAGGTTTATATATTGAAGAAGAATCAATCGGTATTCGAATTGAAGATGATATTCTTGTAACGAAAGATGGGTATGAAAACTTATCAAAAGATATCATTAGAGAAGTTGAAGAGATTGAAGAATTTATGAGTGAAAATAATGAAGATATAAAAAGAAATCAAGCTGTAGTTAAATAATAAAAAAAGGTAACCACTAATTTATTTGAACTTTACCTCGAATCGTGGACATTAAAAAGTCCATGATTCGGGATAGGGTTCTGTTTACCTTCGAAATACTAATCTTTAATTATTAATCCCAATAAAGTTGCAAACTGAACAGCTTGATATGTTGATACTTTACATCCTCTTAAATCGTTCACTGAAACTGTAAGTGTATCAAAATTAGAAGAACTAATATCTATCCCCTTCAGTGATGTTTGATCAAAATTAGCTTCGTCAAGGCTACATAATTGGAATTCGACTTTTTTTAGTTTACAATCAAAAAAATCTGCATTATTTAATGAAGTTTCATTAAATATAATTTTTTCTAACTTGGAATTTCCAAATGCCGCTAAATTCAAAATTGAATTCTCAAATTTAACATTTCCTAAGCTAGATTCTGTAAAATTAACTCCAATTAATTTACTATTTTTAAATTCAACTCTGTGAACAGAAGAATTTCTTAAATTAACATTTGATAAATCGCAGTTTTCAAAACAAACATCTGTAATATCGATATTGCTAAAGTCTGTATTAGTGAACTTACAATTCTTTATCACTGCATCATATAATCGTACTCTATCTACAGATTCATTTTCGAAAGTGGAGTCTATAATTTCACACATTTCTAGTGTTGGATCTTCTTCATAAAAAATATCTTGAAAATTCCTTGAAGATAACTCTGGTGGAATTTTTGGTCTATCAATTTTCATAGTATATCAATCCTCTTCTTTTTGATATATTTGTGTAATTCAGGTCTAGTGTCTTTTTATTAAGAACATTGGTTCTCATTATACACAAATTTACGTTTTTTTGTGAAGAGCATTTTAGTTATTTTTTCTTAAGAAATAACGTCATAATAAATACAAGAACTGCTAATACAGTAGTTACAAGGAAAGCATCTTGCATACCTAAAATACTCGCCTCTTGTAATGCCTCTACTTTTGGTAATTTTTCCATTAAGTCAGGTAAATAATTTTTTGTTTGTGTAGACATGACAGTCGTTAATAGCGCTGTGCCAATTGCTCCTGAAACCATACGAGCAGTGTTCGCCGATGCTGCACCATGACGACTCATAGAAGGAGGAAGCTGATTTAGTCCAAATGTCATCACTGTCATCATAATACATGAAATCCCAAACATAAAAGTAGAGTAAAGGACAGTTACGTATAATAAACTTGAATCTAAACTTAAATTTGTATAGAACCATGAAGTGACTATAATCGTAAGCATACCGACATAAGTTAATGGTCGTATACCGTAACGATCCAAAATAATACCAGTAATAGGAGACATAATTCCCATCACAATTGCACCAGGCAATAGAATTAACCCAGTTTGAAGTGTGGAGTGCCCTAAAATATTTTGAATATAAACAGGTGTTAAAAGTTCTACACTATACATCGCAAGCGCAATAAAAGCGCCAATTCCAATTGTTAGTGAAAATTGATTGTTTTTAAACACAGATAGGTTAAGCATAGGTTGTTCAGCGACTAATTCTTTCCAAATAAATAGACTAATAAAGATGACTCCAATGATGATAGTAACGATTACTTCATTCGCACTCCATCCAAGACTTCCAGCCATAGAAAATCCATATAATAACGAGCCTAAGCCAATTGTTGATGTAATTACACCTAACAAATCAAATTTAGGATTGCTTTTTTCTGTAACGTTACGTAAAAAGAAGAAAGCTAGAATTAAATCAATTATGCCAATAGGGATAATGATATAGAATAGAACTCTCCAAGAATAGTGCTGTAGAATCCATCCTGATAATGTTGGGCCGATAGCTGGTGCAAATGTCATAGCGATACCAATCATCCCCATTGCTTTGCCTCGTTTTTCAGGTGGATACAAACTAAAAATAACAGTTTGTACAAGTGGCATTATTACACCAGCACCTGTTGCTTGAAGTAATCGTCCTACTAATAAAATTGAAAAGTTAGGTGCGATGGCACTTACAATTGTACCAATTGAAAAAAGTGCAACAGAACTTATAAATAACTGTCTTGTAGAAAATTTTCCGATAAGGTACGCGGTAATGGGAATTACGATTCCATTCACCATAATAAATCCAGTACTCAACCATTGAACGGTATTTACATCTAATTGAAATACTTTACTTAATTCAGGAATTGCGACATTTAATAGTGTTTGGTTTAAAAGAGTCATAAATGATCCGAGAACAAAAATAGATAGTACTAATAACCTTGCTTTACTGCTCATGTTTAATGAGTTGAACTTATGTTGAGTCGTTTCTATGATAATCATCTCCATTTCTAGTGTGTAAAATAAAAATCCCCGTAATCTTTTACATATAAGATCCCTCCGAAATATAGTTTTAGTTTCTAATATTCGAGAATGAATAAAGGTACAATAGTTGTCGACGCAACTATTGTACCTTTATATTAAAGAAGTTAATTTAAAAAATAAGTATATTAGTTGTTAATGCAACTAATATTACGGTAAAATTACAAATGAATCAAGTATTATGTTTTTAGAGGGAATGCTCCAATACTTTACATGAATGTTACAATTCAAATATGTATAATAACTGTATCAGCAATGTAATCTCAGGAAGGGGACTTACAAATGAATATAAACGATAAAGAGTCAGTTGGACGTTGGATTTCATTACTACATAGATATGGAAATGTGTATATAAATGAACAATTAAAAGAGTTTAATATTGGAGCCGGACAATATCAATTTTTGGCAGTCTTATACGAAAATGAAGGTGCGTCTCAAGATGACATAGCTTCCATACTAAAGGTTGATAAAGGAACAGCTGCAAGAGCAATAGCTAAATTAGAAAAAGAAGGCTATGTAGAGAGAAAAGTATTTACCGTTGATAAACGTATAAAAAAATTATATTTGACGGATAAAGCATATACATTTGAAGCAAAACTAACTGAAATTTTATTGGGCTGGAAAAATATTTTAGTCGAAGATTTATCTGCTGAAGAGCAAGAATATGTATTGAAATTATTTAAAAAGATGGCTGGGAATGCTGAGGTTTCTCTTGCTAAGATTAAATAATTAAGTAAAAAACAAAGTCATTCCCATCCTATTCGTATAACGGGAACGACTTTGTTTTTATTTTGATGACAACTGTTCATGGAGTTTATTGTGATATAAAGCAGTTATCTTATTGGATAGCTGCGTTATTAATTTTGGTCGCAATTGTTAATGCATATGTTGATCATGCTCGGATGGAGGAGGAGTATGATCTGGGAATGTTACGAATACAGAAACAATGATTACAACACTAATTGAAAGTAATAATAAAAAACGCCGGTGGATAAAAGTAGAAAGGGTTTCAGATAAAAGCTGAATCATACATGACATAGTTATCGTTATAGTAAGTAAAAGGCTGATGAACAATATGCTATGAGCTTGTTGAGCATTTAGCATTTCTGTAATCATTGCTCCCATCATACTTGCCATTAATGCAGAGAACAATCCTTCTAATGCAGTATACAGGTGAAAACGTAGACCGACTAAAAAACAGATAAAGCCACTAATTAAAGTAGCAAGCAAAGTAGAATATAGTAATTCTCCCTTAAAGAGAATACCAAAATAAAACCCTATACTTAAACCGATACTCATACTAAAAGACATAATAAATACCATATACTCCATTAGGGTACCCTTACGTTTAGAAGTGTATGATGTAATAATAATCGAGATACAACAAAGTGTTAAGGCAGTTAACGTATAAGCAAACATCATGATACCTCCCTGTCCCATCATTCACTTCATCATATGTTCAGATGGAGAGTACTTATGCTTATTTAAATCTGCATATTATCTGCACAATTTCATGAATGTAAGCAAGTAGGCGCTTAATGTTTCGGGGCGTTTTTTTTGTTTGTAAGCATGTGAAAGAAAATGTTATATAATGAGTTTCTATTGTGAAGCCATAAAGAATAAGCGTATAATATTATAGTTATCCCATTACTCGGAGTAACCCGCGAATGATAAATAAGATTGTTGTTTTATCATCGCTTCTAAACATATATACAATGAAAGTAACACTGGAATACAGATAGGGAGTTAGAAGATGAAATTAATTATTGCCGAGAAACCAGATCAAGGTTTGGCTCTTGTTTCACAGTTTAAATATCGCCGGAAAGATGGATATTTAGAAGTAGAAGCAAATGAGTTATTTCCAAATGGAGCGTACTGTACATGGGCAATTGGTCATTTAGCGCAGTTATGTAATCCAGAACATTATCACGCAGAGTGGAAAAAATGGTCACTTAATACGTTACCTATGATTCCTGAACGTTTTCAATTTGAAGTAACAAAATCGAAGTATAAACAATTTAATGTAGTGAAACAGCTGTTACATAATCCGCAGGTAACAGAAATTATTCATGCAGGCGATGCTGGGCGTGAAGGGGAACTGATCGTACGAAATATTATTAATCTTTGTAACGTACAAAAACCGATGAAACGTCTTTGGATTTCATCTTTAACGAAGCAAGCTATTTATCAGGGTTTTAAAAATTTACTCGATGAATCAGATACGATTAATACGTACTATGAGGCGTATACTCGGTCATGTGCGGACTGGGTTGTTGGTATGAATGCATCGCGTGTTTTTAGTATTTTGCTAAAGAAAAAAGGAATGAACGATGTATTTTCCGCTGGTCGTGTACAAACACCAACATTAGCATTGATCGTAAAGCGTGAAAAAGAAATAGAGAACTTTAAATCAGAGCCGTTTTGGGAAGTGTTCGCAACCTTTAATATAGAAGGAAAGAAGTATGAGGGGAAATGGGAGAAAGATAGTGAATCTCGTTTGAAAGACCCTGATCTGGCAAATAAAATTGCGGCATTTTGCCAAGGAAAACCGGCAGTAGTGAAGGAAATGAAAACCGAGCGTAAAGAGTTTCAACCACCGTTTTTATTTAATTTATCAGCACTGCAAGCGACAGCGAATAAAGCTTTTAAATTTTCACCGAAAAAGACGCTTGATATAACACAAGCGCTATATCAAAAAGGGATAGTCTCTTATCCTCGTTCGGATTCTAACTATGTTACACAAGGAGAAGCAGCGACATTCCCTGATATTTTACAGAAGTTAAGTCAGTTTGATGAATATAAAGGCTTATTGCCAGCACCAATTGAATCGATTATGAATAACAAGCGTTATGTGAATGAAAAGAAAGTGACAGATCACTACGCAATTATACCGACAGAGCAAGTTATAAATCCAAGCAAGTTATCAGGTGATGAAAAGAAAATTTACGATATGATCGTAAGAAGACTCATTGCAGCTCACTATGAAGTAGCAATCTTTGACTATACAACGATTACAACTCTTGTAGACGAACGTGCTGAGTTCATTTCGAAAGGAAAACAGCAAATTCAAGAAGGTTGGCGTAAAGTTATTTTCCAAGATGATAAAGATGACGAAACGATTCTTCCAATTGTAGCTGAAGGCGAACAAGGAAAAGTTGTAAAGGTGAAAGTGAAAGAAGGAAAAACACAGCCGCCAAAGCGTTATACTGAAGGACAACTTATTACGTTAATGAAAACTGCCGGTAAGTATTTAGAGAATGAAGAGCTCGAGAAAGTATTGAAGAAAACAGAAGGTCTAGGTACAGAAGCGACTCGCGCTGGAATTATTACGATGCTGAAGGATCGTAAATATATAGATGTGCAGAAAAACCAAGTGTACGCAACAGATAAAGGGAAAGTATTAATTACCGCAATCGGTGACAAAATTTTAGCTTCACCAGAAATGACAGCAAAATGGGAGCAGCGCCTCGCGGAAATTGGTGAAGGTACAGCTTCACCAGCTACATTTATGGAACAAACGAAAAAGCTATCAGCGAAAATTATTGAAGACGCGGTGGAAATGTCTGAGAAATGGGATTTCACTGGATTACATGTGGAATCGATTGAACGAAAAGGATCGAAATTTACGACAGGTAAAAAGGTTGGTAGCTGTAAAAAATGTGATGGTGATGTGATTGATAAGTCCACATTTTACGGTTGTTCTAACTATAATACGACACAATGTGACTTTACCATCTCGAAGAAGATATTAAGTAAAACAATTTCGCAAAAGAATATGACAAAGCTCTTAAAAGGTGAGAAGACCGATTTAATTAAAGGGTTTAAAAAAGGCGAGAAAACCTTTGATGCGAAGTTAGAGTGGAAAGATAATAAAATTAATTTTGTGTTTGAGAATTAATTGTGTCAACAAATAAAAAAGTTCTTTACTGAATAAAAAAGTCCTTTCCCGAGTAAAAGGTTCTGTAACAGGTTAGATTTGAAAAAATATTGATAGAAAAGAAGAAGTATGACAATTTTATGTCATGCTTTTTTATTTTATAATTACAGATTTTTGTGTACTAATATTAACAATTATTTAAAATAATTGTTTGAAAAGATGGTATGAATAGTGTTAAGTAGCAATAAAGTCCTTTAAAAAATAAAAAAGTTGTTTAAAAATCCTTCTTTAACTAAACGGCAGGTTAGATTTAATACGATGTTTGTTTTATCATTTAACTAAAGTGGTAGGAGGTCGAAGAAAAGGCAGTAATAAAGAAGTGCCATTCCTAATGTGGACTGGCACTTTGTAAGGTGCAAAATTTATTATTTGATTTCGGCTGAGGAATTTGATTTATCTATTTTTCCTGTACTTTATTATGATTCCTTAGGCAGCCTTCTCTGTTTTAAATACCCATTGTTGAAGAGTTGGTTGATAATACGGTATCATCCACCCTAAAATTTTGCCGATAAAATAGGCGGCAATTAGTGTACCGATTCCGATTGAGCCTAATGATTGAATGAAAACTATACAGATTGCACCAGCCACACAAATGTTTATTAAATCGCTCAAAATTTTTGCTTTACCGAATTTCAAATTAAATTTTTCACTAATTGCATAAGTTAACGCATCATACGGCATTAATGGCAGTTTCGCTGTTGTATAGCCCATTAAACCGACCGCTATAACAAATAAACTTATAATCAAATATACACTTCGAGCAAAGATAGTTTCAGGTGTAGGGAAAAGTTGTACAAGGAAGAGCGTTGCATCCATGAAAAACCCAAATAAAAACGAAATAATGAATTGACACACAAATTCATTGAACTCCATTCGTTTACTTAATATAACTTGAATAATAATGTATAAAACATTTGCAAGCGCCATTGTCACACCAACCGATAAACCAATCGTTAGCGTACTTGCATATGCTAATGATGACACAGGCGATACACCAAATCCTGCTTGAATCGACATGCTAATGCCAATCGACATAAAAAATAACCCGAGAACGTATAAGATGATGCGCTTCAAGGTTCTGTTCCGATGATTCATAGTATCTCTCACTTTCTAGTTAATATTATCAATATAAAGACTATAGCTATAGAATTAAATATAACGCCAAATTCGACATATGAAAAATATATATATGATAAACTAATCATATCAAAAAACATATGACGGAGAGATACAATGGATTTTCGACAATTATATTACTTTAAAGAAATTGTGAAACAAGGAAGCATTTCTAAAGCAGCAGAAGTGCTCCATATCGCGCAGCCACCACTTAGTCAATTATTAAAAAAGCTTGAAACTGATCTTGGCACAACTTTAATTCATCGATATCGTCAAAAATGGGAGCTTACAGAAACAGGTGAAATACTATACCAATATGCCAATCAAATGCTAATGCAAATTCAAGATGTAAAGCAGCAAATTCAAGAAATTGAACAAGGTATAGGAGGAACAGTAAGTATCGGTGTATCGTCTACATGTTCGAATATGCTCATTGACTATGTTAGTACGTTTAGAACACAATACCCTAATGTTAAAATAAATATAGTAACTGGAAATTCAGAAGAATTATTAAAAAGACTAGAACAAAGAGAAATTGATGTTGCCTTACTTTTACGATTGGGCAATAGTGAACAATATGAGATGAAAATATTAAAAAAACAACCAACCGCTGTGATTATTCCAACAAGTTGGGCAACATCGTTTTCATCACAGCATGTGACGATTGAACAGATTGCCAAGTTCCCATTCATTATGCTCGGAGCAATGGACGGACTCTCCTTCAATGAAGACCTCTTCAAAGTATTTGATGAACATCAAGTCAAGCCAAATATCATTATCGAGTGTAAAGATATAAGGATGGTTGTAGCACTTGTTAGTAGAGGACTAGGATTATCCGTTATTCCAAGTATGGATTACACATCACCATTTTTAGAACATACAACGCTTTTTGAATTGAAACAATTTGATTTTCATCTAGAGCCTGTAATAGTAAAATTAAAAGACCAACGAATTCCCAAAGTAGCATCTCAATTTTGGGGAATGGTTGATTAGAGGATGTGAACAAAGCAAAGATAGCCTTCAATCAAGTAATATAGACATCGTCTGAAAAATGTAGGTGAGTTTTAATTTTCAACTTAATGAGCAAGTTGTTTTATTAGAAAGTGCGCATCTTGTTCTGTTATTTCGATTGATATTATGCCGTTTCAAAAAATAACATATGTTATTTTTTACTCATCAGTTAGTAAACGAGTGTTATCATTTTTCGCAGAAATGATAGCACTTTTTTCTTTTTGTTAATTGCTTCTTTTTCATTCTTCCTCAGATAAAAATCGATGGTATTTCCTTCAGAATCCACGGCACGATACAGGTACATCCATTGACCTTTGACGTTTACAAATAAACATAGAGAAAAAATTTTGTTTTGGGGTATTTTTTTTCTTAGCTTGATGGCGATGGAGGGCTCCCCTTTACTAATTAAAGTTTCATTTTATAAATGAATAAATACTGTGTTTTATGAGGGAGCTGTTAAAAGGGTATCCTTTTTTTGTGTCAATTTTAAAAACGTATTTCACTCTCTTAAATAATTTTGAACAAAATTTCATAAGTGTATTTACAATTGTTCAAGCCAGGGTTAGAATGAAGTTGTTAAAAGATATGGGGAGTGAAGAAAATGAACATTGCAAAGTTAATTGATCATACAATTTTAAAAGCAAATTCTACAAAAGAAGATGTTATGAAAGTAATCGAAGAGGCAAAAGAATATAAATTTGCTTCAGTTTGTATTAATCCTACATGGGTAAAGCTAGCTGCTGAAGAATTAGCTGGACATGATGTAGACGTTTGTACTGTAATCGGTTTCCCATTAGGAGCAAGCACGACTGAAACAAAAGCATTCGAAACAAAAGATGCTATCGCAAAAGGTGCAACTGAAGTTGATATGGTAATCAATGTGGGTGCTTTAAAAGATGGCGACAGCGAATTCGTTGAAAAAGACATTTATGAAGTAGTACAAGCAGCAAAAGGAAAAGCTCTTGTAAAAGTAATCATTGAAACTTGCCTTCTAACAGATGAAGAAAAAGTTCGTGCTTGTGAATTATCAGTAAAAGCTGGCGCTGATTTCGTAAAAACTTCAACTGGATTCTCAACTGGCGGAGCAACTGCTGAAGATATCGTATTAATGCGTAAAACAGTAGGACCAAACGTTGGTGTAAAAGCATCAGGTGGTGTTCGTACACGTGAAGATGCAGAAAAAATGATTGAAGCTGGAGCTTCTAGAATTGGCGCAAGTGCAAGTGTTGCAATCGTATTAGATGACAAAAATGGCGTTTCAGATAATTATTAATCAATAAAAGCTAGAAAGAAATTGGGGAAAACCAGTTTTTTTTCCTAATTGTGAAAACGAATACATTTTAATGAAGAAATAAATTGTACAGATTACTCGATATGTGAAATGAGTAAGAATTTTAGTTCTTGATGGTTAACTAAATTAAAAAATAGAAATGGAGAGATTATAATATGACAACAGCTCATAATACCGCGAAAGTTGGAGAGATTGCAAAAACAGTATTAATGCCAGGAGATCCGTTACGTGCGAAATATATTGCGGAAACATATCTAGAAAATCCAGTGCAGTTTAATAGTGTACGTAATATGTTTGGTTATACAGGAACTTATAAAGGAAAACAAATATCTGTAATGGGATCAGGTATGGGGATGGCAAGTATTGGAATATACTCATACGAATTATATAAATTTTATGATGTGGAAAATATTATCCGTGTTGGTAGTGCAGGAGCTTATACAGAAGAACTAAACATACATGATATTGTGCTTGTAGATAGTGCATGGAGTGAATCAACATTTGCAAAGGCTCAAGCAGGAGTAAATGGTGATATTCAGCTTCCTAGTGAGTTATTAACGCAGAAAATTGAAGATACTGCAAATAGCATTCATTCTCCTATTGTTAGAGGTAGAATTCATTCAAGTGATGTATTTTATCATGAAACTAATGTTCCAAATCATGTTGATTTTTATAATGAACATAATTGTATTTGTACAGAAATGGAAAGCTATGCATTATTCCATACTGCAAGAATATTAGGAAAACAAGCGGCATGTATACTAACTATCTCAGATTCTTTAGTAACCCATGAGCAAATTAGTGCTGAAGCAAGACAAACATCATTCGATAAAATGATGAAAATTGCATTAGAGGCTTGTTTGTAAAGTGTAGAAATATGAAATGTAAATACATGTAAGAGCATGTGTTGACATTTCTATTTTCGAAAATAGGAGTTTTTTTGAGTACCGCCATATGCCTATCAAGCTAATATTTTGAAGTGTCTCCATATCCATCAACTTAAGAAAAATAAATGCACCAAAAATGCAAAAATGAGCTGAATTCTCAGAGTAACTTTCTGTAGAGAAAGAAAATTTTCATTTAGGGGATATATGAAAACCTTAGCTTAATAGTGATATGGCGAACCCTTAGAATGGGTGGCGATTTTTTGTTATTTGTGAAAGCGTTTCCTTTTGAACACCATAAGAAGAAACGAACAAAAATCGGTATAGCTGTGCACAAGGAAGCCTCACTAATGAAACAACAGGTGTAGAAATTACTGAAACGATTCTTTTACAAAAGGATTAATTGGTAGTTAAAGGCCAGGCAATCATGATTCAGGGAGACAATTTCCTGAACAACAAGAAAAGAGGAATATAGCTATGTCTATCATTAATGAAGATGTGAGCATGAAGAAAACTCAGGAATATAGTGCTAAGAAAGCAGTACCCGTAATCTTACTGTTATTTCTATTATGTTTGGTAATTGACAATTCGTTTAAGATTATTTCTGTTGACATGGCAAAGGATTTTCACATTTCAGTGACAACAGTTAGCTGGCAAGCAACACTAGCTGGTCTTGTAATTGGAATTGGGGCAGTGGTTTATGCAACTTTAGCGGACTCCGTTAGTATTAGAAAACTTTTTAGCATTGGTATTATTTTAATATGTGCCGGTTCAGCCATGGGATATATTTTTCAACACTCGTTTTTACTAGTTGTTATCTCACGAATTATCCAAACTGCCGGTCTAGCATCAGCTGAAACCTTATACGTGATATTTGTAACAAAACATTTACCTGCAAATGAACAAAAGAAATTTTTAGGATTAAGTACAAGCAGTTTTGCTCTTTCACAGCTTATAGGTGCAGTAACTGGAGGTTATATTTCAACATATTTCCATTGGACAACTCTGTTTTTACTTTCTTTTGTAACACTTTTCACTCTTCCTTTTATTTTAAAGCATCTTCCTAAGGATGAAGCGAAAAACAGTAATGTAGATGTAATAGGACTATTTTTAGTTGGAGCCATTTCAGCATCCTTACTACTATATATTACCGATTTCAATTGGATTTACCTTCTCTTGTTTATTGTTGCAGCTATCTTGTTCCTTACTTATATCAGCAAGAACTCAAAAGCTTTTATCGGAATATCATTCTTCCAAAATAAACAGTTTATCTCATTGCTTGGAGTTGCTTTTATAATTTACTCTGTACAGTTAGCATATATTTTCTTATTTCCATTTTTGCTTGAAAAAATTTATGGTTTGAAGCTAGATACCATTTCACTATTATTGATTCCAGGCTATATAGCAGCTGCGATAGTCGGGGCTCTTTCTGGAAAATTTGCGAAGGTTTTGGGAAGCAAGCAAAGTATTACAATCGCTATGTCTAGCATTATGGTCAGCTTACTATTAGGCGGATTCTTTATAAAAACTTCTGTTGTTGTATTCGTAATATCTATGGTTCTATTCTCTAGTTCATTTGCATTCATGTATGCACCATTACTTGATTCTTGCATTTGTACGATTGAAAAAGAAAAAACAGGAACAGCAATCGGATTTTATAATTTAACACTTAATGTCGCTATGTCAATCGGAATTGCCTATACAGCCGCAATGATGGATCATTCTGCAATGAGAACAAATTTACTAGGGCTTATAAGCAATCCAGATGCTTCTATGTTTAGTAACATCCTATTCATTCTCGCACTAATTACCCTGTTTAGTTTATCTATGTACTGGGTATTAGTAGGACGAAAAGCGACAAAATAGATGTATAAAAATCTTTAAATGATTATTTCATGTTAGAACTCCATATCCCATTGCTATCTAAGCATTGGTGAAAAAAGGTTTACCTGATGTATACGCAGCTATTGATGCTTATGCAATTAAGTCTGCCAAATCATTAGGTCTTGATAGTAAAACTGGTTCAATCGAGATAGAAAAATCAGCTAAAGCTAATCTACTTTATTTAGAGCATGGAGAAACTATCTAATTGAAAAAGAGAGTGCCTTTTGGGAAAAGGGACTCTCTTTCCGTGTTTGTTTTATTGTAGCTTTGAAATAAAGGTTAATCAAAAACGCCCCACAATCCAGCATTTCACAACAAATATAAAGCATCCACTTTGAAAAAAGATTGATCCTTTGTTACTTATGTTGTTCAATAATAGTGCTCTTTAACGGAACAACTGTGATATCACTCAACAGTTCCTTAATATATCTTTCAATAATGAAGAAAAAGAGCATGACAATTCATTGTCATGCTCTTTTCTATGTAAATAACTTATTGTATAGAATCGCTGTAATTTTATTCTTGTACAATTTGCTGTTTTTTCTTAATTAGCAACAAAACTTGTGAAACACAAGCAAGAACTGGCAGCTCAATTAACGGCCCAATAACGAGTGCAAGTGCAATAAGAGGTTCGTCTGGAAAAGCTGTCACAGCTATAGCAAGTGCAACAGGCGAGTTTCTCGCTAATGTTGTTAAGTTTAGACTTACTGTATCTTTATATGATAAACGCATAATGCGTCCTATGAATTGTCCTAGTAAAAAATTAATTACGAAAAACAATAGAACGGGAATCAGTAATAATAACACAACATTCATATTTTGAAGTAAATATTTACCTTGTGATGCAAACATCGCTACAATGGCTAAACTTAAAAATACAATTTGTGCAGAGCCGAAAAATGGAATGAGTTTATTCTCAAGTGTTTCAGCTTTTTTCATTTTATGCATAATAAATTTTGTAGCGTGCGCTAGTAAAAATGGTAAGACGATTATGATAACAATACTTTCTACTAAAACAGAAACCGCTACAGTCTTCATTACACCTGCAAATAAAAATAAATAAACGGGTAGCAATAATACTTGTAAAATTAAATTCACAGGTAAAATCGCTGTGGAAAGTGCTACATTTCCTTTCGCTATTTCAGTAAATATTAAGTACCAATCTGTACATGGAGTAACCATTAGCATAATAAATCCAACCCAAAGTGCTGGATGATCTGAAAGAAATAGTGCGCCTAATCCCCAAGCGAGGAAAGGTGTCCATAAAAAGTTAATGGTAAGGCTTGTTCCAGCAAATTTTAAATTGCGAAATCCGTTTTTTATATCCTTTAATGGGATGCTGAGAAATAGTCCATATAGCATGAAAAATAAGAAGGGGACAATAAATCTCTCTGAATACATATGTACCATATTAAATTGTCCTAATGTAACTCCGAATATAACAGCTGCAAGAATGATAAAGGTTTGAATCTTTTCTAAAGTACTCATTAATAAATCCTCTCTATTGGTGAATTTCCCTCTCTAGTTGTATTATACAAGGTATTTCACGTATGTGTTTTCGAATTTATCATTTTGACTGGGGGAATATATTTCTTGTTTATTTTTAATTCGAGATTTTTTTCTTTTTAAAAAGTTACTTGACTAAAGTAAGTGGTTATAATATACTCACTTACATAAGGTAATTAAATAACAAAAAGTTTTGGTGGTTCAACTTAATAAGGTATCGATTGGAACTTTTTCTTAGAATAAGAATTTTTATGATGATGAATAATGAATATGATAAGAAAGTTTAGGTGAAGAGAATGGGATTATTTAGCTCATTATTTGGTAAAAAAGAAGAAAATACAAAAGTAGAGGAGAATAAAACTATGTCAAAAGTATTATTTGTAAAAGCGAACGATCGTCCAGCGGAGCAAGCAATTAGTTCAAAAATGTATGAAACATTTGTAAGTACTTATAAAGAAGCAAATCCAAATACAGAAGTGACGGAATTAGATTTATTTGCATTAAATCTTCCTTATTACGGAAATATTGCTATTTCAGGTGGATACAAACGTAGCCAAGGCATGGAGTTAACAGCTGAAGAAGAGAAGGCTGTAGCAACAGTAGATCAATATTTAAATCAATTTTTAGAAGCAGATAAGGTTGTATTTGCATTCCCATTATGGAACTTTACAGTGCCAGCACCGTTAATCACGTATATTTCATACCTTTCTCAAGCGGGAAAAACGTTTAAATATACAGCAAACGGTCCAGAAGGTTTAGCTGGTGATAAGAAAGTAGTTGTATTAGGTGCTCGTGGTTCAGATTACTCTTCAGAACAAATGGCTCCTATGGAAATGGCAGTCAATTATGTAACAAACGTACTTGGATTCTGGGGAATTACAAATCCAGAGACAGTTGTAATTGAAGGACACAATCAATACCCAGATCGCTCACAACAAATTGTAGAAGAAGGTTTAGAAAACGTTAAAAAAGTAGCTGTGAAATTTTAATTACTGATAGTAAATAGAAAAACCAACATGGATGACCATGTTGGTTTTTTAGTCTATTTTCTATGTTAAAAAATGTATATTTATAAAATAAAAGAAAAGTTTGAAAATAGTATTGCAAAATATTATATATCAAACTATAATGAGTTCAAGAATAGTTGATATTCAAATTAAATATTCAGAAAATTCAATTAGTGAAAAATGGAAATGAGATAAGGAATTGTGAATGGAGGTTATATTATGACGAATAAAGTACCGTTTTCGTTCATAGTAGTTATTGGTTTAATGTTATTTGCACTATTTTTTGGAGCAGGAAATTTAATATTCCCAGCGATGCTTGGTCAATCGGCAGGAGAGAATGTATGGATTGCTAACGCTGGATTTTTAGTAACAGGAGTAGGTTTACCATTACTAGGCGTATTGGCATTTGGTTTTTCAGGTAAAGACGATTTACAGTCATTAGCAAGTCGTGCTCACCCAGTATTCGGGATTGTGTTTACAACAGTTTTATACTTAGCGATCGGTCCGTTATTTGCAATACCAAGAACGGGGAATGTTTCTTATGAAATTGGTCTTAAGCCGTTTATGCCAGAGGGATTAGGTTCTACACCGTTAATTCTTTTTACAATTATATTCTTTAGCATTACTTGTTTTTTTTCGCTAAATCCTGCGAAAATTGTCGATATTGTTGGGAAAATATTAACGCCAATTAAATTGACATTCATCGGTATTTTAGTAATCGTTGCTTTTATTCATCCGATTGGAGATATGCAAGCACCAGTTGAAGGGTATACATCACATGCATTCTTTAAAGGATTCCAAGAAGGATACTTAACAATGGACACGCTTGCATCATTCGTATTCGGAATCATCATCATTAATGCAATTAAAGAAAAAGGTGCAAAAACGAAAACACAAATTATGGCCGTTTGTGCAAAAGCGACAATCATTGCGGCTTCTATTTTAGCAATTATTTATACAGCTCTTTCTTATATGGGAGCTTCAAGTGTTGCAAAGCTTGGACATTTAGAGAACGGCGGAGAAGTATTAGCGAAAGTTTCTAACTACTATTTCGGATCATATGGTGGAGTATTATTAGGGTTAATGATTACAGTTGCTTGTTTAACAACAAGTGTGGGACTTGTATCAGCATGTTCTTCATTCTTCCATAAGTTATTCCCAAATGTTCCTTACAAAGCAATCGCAATCACGCTATGTGTATTTAGTGCAATTGTTGCAAACGTAGGGTTAACACAATTAATCGCAGTTTCTGTTCCAGTATTAACAGCAATTTATCCACTAGCAATTGTATTGATTTTCTTAACATTCTTCCATTCACTATTTAAAGGAAGAGCTGAAGTTTATCAAGTGAGTTTAATCGTAACATTTATCATCAGCTTATTTGATGGATTAAGTGCAGCTGGAGTTAACATTGAAGTAGTAAGCAAAGTGTTCACTAAATTCCTTCCGATGCAGGAAGTAGGATTAGGCTGGATCTTCCCAGCAATTATCGGTGGATTTATTGGATATGGTATTAGTGTTTTAAAAGTGAAAAACCAAGTTCAACCAGCAACTAGAGCGGATAAGAAAATAGGTTAAATAAAAAAGTTATAGAACTTTAAAATGTACCCTATAGAGTAGACACTTGAAAAAAGTCTATTCTATAGGGTATTTCTTGTATAATAAGAGGGAAATTGGGATCGGAGAATATTCAAAATGACAAAAAAGCTATTTACAGAAAGAGAAATTCAAATTTTATCGAGTAACCCATACGTAAAATCTGTAAGTCAGAAAGGTATCACTTATACCGAGGAATTTAAGCATATTTTTATTGAGGAAAATGAAAAAGGAAAGCTACCTCGAAATATTTTTGAAGAATGTGGCTTTGATATAGATATGATTGGAATGAAAAGAGTTATGTCATCAGGAAGTAGATGGCGTGCTGCTTATAGAAAAAATGGTGTATTTGGTTTGCGGGATACACGCATCGAAAACGCTGGAAGAACTCTTGAGAGAGAGCTTACGTTAGAAGAGAAGTATGCCCGTTTAGAAGCCGAACGAAACTTACTAAAGGCGGAAAATGAATTGTTAAAAAAAATCAAACTTATGGAAGGGAGGATGAGGAGGGGATAACGTTATCACCTAGTCAGAAATTCATCTTGATTCGTTCTGTCATCATAAAATACAACTTAAGGAATATGGTCAGTCATTTGTGTAAAGTAGCTGGTGTATCCCGTTCGGGATACTATAATTACTTTTCAATTTCATCTCAAGAACAACGGAAACAAAAGAGCGATCGAGATGAAATCGTGAAAGAAACCATATTAAAAGCACTTCGATTTAGAAATAGAAAGAAA